>NZ_JBGDXS010000001.1:0-383516 GCF_046550535.1 Salmonella sp. SAL04213
AATCGGTGGAGCTGCATGACAAAGTCATCGGGCATTATCTGAACATAAAACACTATCAATAAGTTGGAGTCATTACCCATTTGTGCCAGATACGCTGTCCTGTTCTGGTACTGCGCGGCGAAAACGATCAGGCAACCGAGCGCGTCGTCTCTCCGCTTCTCTCTCACATTTCAGACTGCCGCGCGGTCACTATTCCCGGCAGCAGCCATAACCCGCATGAAGAAAATATCGCGCCCTGCCTCGCAGCGGTAAGCGCGTTTTTACGCGATCTGGCATAAAAAGCCATTAAGGTATTTATCATGAAAAAAGTCAAAAAATTGTCTCTTACCGATTTAGTGCTTTATGGTCTGGTGTTTATGGTGCCTATCGCGCCAGTCTCTCTTTATGGCGTCGTTTATAATCTTTCGCACGGTATGGTTGCGCTGGTTTATATTATTGGCGCGATCGCGATGTTTTTTACCGCGTACAGCTACTCTACCTTATCGCAGCATATCTCCTCGTCGGGTTCGGCCTATGCGTATGCTGGCGTATGCATTAATCCCGCCGTAGGGTTTCTGACCGGATGGATATTACTGCTGGATTATCTTTTGTTCCCTACGCTCGTAGCTGTGCTGGGCGGCGTCGCGGTCCACGCTATTTTACCGCAAATCCCGGTCTGGGTCTGGCCGTTGATTTATGTGGCTATTGGCACCGGAGTCAACTATCTCGGGATACAGCAAACGGCGAAATTTGATAAGTTACTGGTCTTTATTCAACTCGGTATTCTGGCGATTTTCGTGCTACTCATTGTCCGTCTGATGATGCAGGACAGTAGTCAGATAACGCTTTCCTTCCGGCCTTTTTTCGATTCACAGTGGTTCACCCCTGGGCTCATCGCAACGGCGATTTCGGTGGCTGCGCTGAATTTTCTCGGCTTTGACGCTATCAGTACATTAAGTGAAGAAAGCGAAGGCGGGGGACGCGCCGTCAGTAAAGCAACACTGTTGGCGTTAGTTTTGGCGACGGTACTGTTTATTATCGTTGTGGCGTTTGCGGCGTTCGCCACCGGTAACGTCGACCGCTTCGCGGAAGGTAATGCGACGAATGAAGCATTTTTCACCATTGCCGGCAACGTTGGCGGTATCTGGCTCAAAGTGACGTTTTCCATCATTGTGGCGTTTGTGTGCGCCGTCGGCAACATTATTACCGCGCAAACGGCGGTGTCCAGAGTGTTATTTTCAATGGGGCGCGACCGAATGTTGCCCGCCTTCCTCGCTCACGTCCATACCACGCGTAAAACGCCGGATTATGCCATTCTGTTTACCGGCGGCGTCACCCTGCTGCTCAGCTACCTGTTTTCCGGCAAGATTGAATCTATCTCCACGCTGGTGAACTTTGGCGCGCTTTTCGCTTTTTTTGTCGTGAACCTGTGTGTGTTTATCCTGTTCAATTTCCGGATGAAAGCCCAGCGGCGCATTTTCGCCCATGTCATTTCGCCGATCATGGGGATGATCGTCATCGGCTACGTCTGTTTAAACATGAACATTCACGCTCTGATACTCGGAATTAGCTGGGCGGCCATCGGGATAGCGATTCTGTGCTATCGAAAAGCACACAACCAAAACATCGCCATCGACCTGGAAGGCAAAAAGTTGCTCGATTGACATTATGCGCAACAACACCCGCTGTTGCGCAACGCCGCCCCTGTTCGGGCGGCGTTATCGCCAGCGACATCGTAAACAGCGTAATAACAAACCGTGGTGGATCTGCACAGATGTCTTTTGAAACAGGGTTTTCATTTTCCTTTTTTGTAAATTTCAGCGTATAATGCGCGCCAATTGTCTCTTGAATGGTTTCAGCGCATTGGACTGTAAAACTCAACGACTAAAATTATCCCCTTCCCGTTGGGCTGAAACGCGAGCACACATTCCTCTGCACGCTCTTTCGATGTCACCTATCCTTAGAGCGAGGCATCATCACTTTAGCAACACAGGCTTAGCTTCCGGGCCGTGCGCGCCCGAAGCCAGATTTCCATATCCTCCTCAACTTAAAGACTAAGACTGTCATGAAAAAGACGAAAATTGTTTGTACTATCGGTCCGAAAACCGAATCCGAAGAGATGTTAAGCAAAATGCTGGACGCGGGCATGAACGTGATGCGTCTGAACTTCTCTCATGGCGATTATGCAGAACACGGTCAGCGTATCCAGAACTTGCGCAACGTGATGAGCAAAACTGGTAAAAAAGCCGCTATTCTGCTTGATACTAAAGGACCAGAAATCCGCACCATTAAACTGGAGGGCGGTAACGACGTTTCGCTGAAAGCGGGTCAAACCTTCACTTTTACCACCGACAAATCCGTGGTCGGTAATAATGAAATCGTTGCCGTCACCTATGAAGGCTTCACCAGCGACCTGAGCGTTGGCAACACCGTCCTGGTTGACGATGGTCTGATCGGTATGGAAGTGACCGCCATCGAAGGCAATAAAGTCATTTGTAAGGTGCTGAACAACGGCGATCTGGGCGAGAACAAAGGCGTTAACCTGCCGGGCGTTTCTATTGCTCTGCCGGCGCTGGCTGAAAAAGACAAACAGGACCTGATCTTCGGTTGCGAACAGGGCGTTGACTTTGTTGCGGCGTCCTTTATCCGTAAACGTTCTGACGTTGTCGAAATTCGCGAGCATCTGAAAGCCCACGGCGGCGAAAACATCCAGATTATCTCTAAGATCGAAAACCAGGAAGGCCTGAACAACTTCGATGAAATTCTCGAAGCTTCCGACGGCATCATGGTTGCGCGTGGCGACCTGGGCGTAGAAATCCCGGTTGAAGAAGTGATCTTTGCGCAGAAAATGATGATCGAAAAATGTATCCGCGCACGTAAAGTCGTGATCACCGCGACTCAGATGCTGGATTCTATGATCAAAAACCCGCGTCCGACCCGCGCAGAAGCAGGCGACGTTGCGAACGCCATCCTCGACGGTACGGATGCGGTTATGCTGTCCGGCGAATCCGCAAAAGGGAAATACCCGCTGGAAGCCGTTTCTATCATGGCGACCATCTGCGAACGTACCGACCGCGTCATGAACAGCCGTCTGGACTACAACAACGACAGCCGTAAACTGCGCATTACGGAAGCGGTATGCCGCGGTGCGGTAGAAACCGCCGAAAAACTGGAAGCGCCGCTGATCGTGGTAGCGACCCAGGGCGGTAAATCCGCTCGCGCCGTGCGTAAATACTTCCCGGACGCCACCATCCTGGCATTGACCACCAATGAAGTGACCGCCCGTCAGTTAGTACTGAGCAAAGGCGTGGTATCGCAGCTGGTGAAAGAAATCAATTCTACTGATGATTTCTACCGTCTGGGCAAAGATGTCGCCCTGCAAAGCGGCCTCGCCCAGAAAGGCGACGTCGTAGTGATGGTCTCCGGCGCGCTGGTTCCAAGCGGCACCACTAACACCGCCTCTGTTCACGTACTGTAATAATTGTTGTGTGAATTAATTTGTTTAAAAAAGCGCCCTTCCGGCGCTTTTTTTATTTAATCGATAGCCACTATTAATAAAAAAATCAAATCGGATTTTACTATCTAATTGCGGATTATCTAAGAAGAATCCGATGGAAGCCCCCTGTTTTCTTTCGGTTTTTTAGGGACTTTCATGCATTTCGATGCTTCTTTGAGCGAACGATCAAAAATAAGTGCATTCCCATCAAAAAAATATTCTCAACATAAAAAAGTTTGTGTAATACTTGTAACGCTACATGGAGATTAACTCAATCTAGAGGGTATTAATAATGAATCGTACTAAACTGGTACTGGGCGCGGTAATCCTGGGTTCTACTCTGCTGGCTGGTTGCTCCAGCAACGCTAAAATCGATCAGCTGTCTTCTGACGTTCAGACTCTGAACGCTAAAGTTGACCAGCTGAGCAACGACGTGAACGCAATGCGTTCCGACGTTCAGGCTGCTAAAGACGACGCAGCTCGCGCTAACCAGCGTCTGGACAACCAGGCTACTAAATACCGTAAGTAATAGTACCTGCGTAATAAAAATGGCGCACATTGTGCGCCATTTTTTTTACCTATATAACCACACAAAATACAAGGTTATTGTTATGAACCGCACTAACAAACTGATCTTAGGTGCAGCAGTTCTGGGTTCCACGTTACTGGCAGGTTGTTCAAGCAACGCTAAAATCGATCAGTTGTCTTCCGATGTACAGACGCTGAGCGCTAAAGTTGAGCAACTGAGTAATGACGTAAATGCAATGCGTTCCGACGTTCAGGCTGCTAAAGACGATGCTGCTCGCGCGAACCAACGTCTGGACAACAAAGTATTCCGCATCTGTAAATGATTTGACGCACGATATAAAATGGCGCACATCGTGCGCCATTTTTTTGTCCGTTGTTTGCGCGAAGGCTACTGCGTCGCGCGCGTTTGCCCCTCTTCCCCGACAAAACCGTTCTGAGCGGATTCGACTGCGGTCGTATTTACCGCTGGCGTCTGCCCGGCGCTCACACTGACAGGATACCCGGCTCGCCGGTATAGCGCCTTATCGACCAGGCGACTATCCACCCCTTGCGCGTTTCTGAACGCGGTAAATTCCGCAGGCAACACGTAAGGCATCGTCTGCACGTTTTGCTCTTCTTCCGGCGATAGCGGCCTGTGTACCTCTACATAACGAATGCCATTCGGCTCGACAGAGAATTTCACCGGCTGGTTAATCACTTTTACCGGCGTCCCCGTTCTGACCTGCGCAAATAACGCTTTGATGTCCGGCGCGTTCATGCGAATGCAACCGGAACTCACGCGCAGACCCACGCTATCCGGCGCGCTGGTGCCATGAATGAGATATTCCCCATTACCGTGCGCCAGACGCAGCGCATAGCGTCCCAGCGGGTTATTTGGCCCGGCAGGGATCACTGGCGGCAGCGTGATCCCCCGCTCAAGCGAACGTTGGCGTATGCCCGCCGTCGGCGTCCACGTCGGGTTGGGGATCTTTTGCCCTATCCGGGTGTCCATGACGGGAGTTTCCAGTCCCTGCAAACCGATGCCGATGGGATACACCTGAACGCGGTTTTCTCCCGGCGGGTAATAATACAACCGTAGCTCCGCGAGGTTGACGATAACACCTTCCCTGGGCGCATCCGGCAATAGCATCTGCGAGGGAATGGTAATTAGCGTACCGGGCTTAGGCACTGGCGCAATCGTATTGTTCGCCTCAAGAATGAGCATCGCCGCCGTATCAAAACGCCGGGCGATAGCCTGCAGGTTTTTATCACCTTCCTGTACGGTATAGGTTTGATTCTGACCAATAAGACGGCTGCCTTCGGGCGGTAATGGATAATCAACCGCCCAGGCTGCCTGTAGCGCGCTATACGCGCCGATAATAGTTAGCGTAATGAAAGACGCACGTTTCATACCAAACCTCCTGTATTCCTGGTGATGTCCTCTGCGACGGCTGATAGCGCTTCGCTTATCAGAACAACAAAATACACGCTCTGTCCACTCTGGATAAAGCGACGTCGCCGTCCGACAAAGGATTTGACATCAGGTAGAACGCTGTCTGTACAGTTTAGCTAAGAGTGGCGGCCTTAGCGCGAATTGCGCGAATCATTGCTTCCAGCCCCTGAGAACGAGAAGGCGTGAGGTGCTGCGTAAGCGCCATTTTTTCGAACCATGGCCGGACATCAAAATGCACAATATCCTGCGCCGTCATCTGGTGGTACAAAATAAATACCACCGCCATAAGGCCTTTAACGATCGCCGCGTCGCTGTCGCCCTGCAATTCGATAATGCCGTTGGCGTTTCGCCGCATCACGATCCACACCTGGCTCTGACAGCCATGAATCGTATTTTGCGGATTGCGATCCTGCGGATTTAACTCCGCCAGGCGCTGCCCCAACTCAATAATATATAAATATTTCTCTTCCCAATTAGCGCAACGCGTAAAGTTACGCAGCAATTTTTCTTTATCCGGTAGCGCAGCCATAAAACCTCACTGTTATCCCAATAAGCGGTGGATACGCGTTAATCCTGCCACCAGTCGGTCCACTTCTTCATGGGTGTTATACATCGCCAGCGAAGCCCGGCACATTGCTGGCACGCCATACCAGGCCATGAGCGGCATCGCGCAGTGATGCCCCGTTCGTACCGCGATACCGTAATTATCAAGAAAGCTGCCGACGTCGTAAGCATGGTGTTTACCCAGATTAAACGCGATGACGCCCAACCGCTGCGCCGGGCCATATAGCGTGATATCAGGCACCTGCGCCAGTTGCTCCAGCGCATAGCGCATCAGCATCTGCTCATAATCGCCAATCTTATCCAGTCCCAGCGACGTCACATAGTCAATCGCCGCGCCCAGACCGATGATGCCGCCAGTATTCGGCGTTCCCGCCTCAAAACGCCAGGGCGCTTTCGCCCATGTCGTTCCCTGCGTCAGGCTGACGGTCGAAATCATCGACCCGCCCCCTTCCCACGGCGGCATTTCTTGCAGCAACGCCTCTTTAACATACAGAATGCCGATGCCGGTCGGCCCGTAAAGTTTATGGCCGGAGAAAACGTAAAAATCGCAGTCCAGCGCCTGGACGTCAACAGCATGGTGCATCACGGCCTGGGCGCCATCCACCAGCACTTTCGCCCCATGCTGGCGCGCCAGCGCAATCATGTCCGGCAGCGGGTTTTCCGTCCCCAGCACATTGGAAACATGGGTAATGGCCAGCAGTCGGGTCCGGTCATCGAACAGCGCAGCTAAGGTCTCCAGCCGCAGCGTACCGTCAGGATGCAACGGGATCACGCGCAGTTCAGCGCCTTTGCGCTCGCACAGCATCTGCCAGGGAACGATGTTGGCATGATGCTCCATCTCGCTGATGATAATGTTATCCCCGGCGCGAATATTTTCCGTTCCCCAACTGTTGGCGACAAGGTTAATGCCCTCCGTCGTACCGCGCACGAACACCAGTTCTTCTGCGGAGCGGGCGTTAATAAACCGCGACGCCTGCTTACGCACATTCTCCATGCTTTCGGTCGCCTGTGCGCTTAACGTATGGATACCTCGATGTACCGCAGCATAGCCGTGACGGTAGAAGGCAGATTCAGCGTCAATCACCTGATTGGGTTTTTGAGCGCTGGCTGCGCTGTCCAGGTAAGCCAGCGGCAGGCCGTTAACTTCACGCTGCAGTATGGGAAAATCCGCCCGTACTTTTTCTACAGGAAATGTCATACCAGGCCTCCGGGCAGTCGCTGACCGATTCGCGCCAGCACCTGCTGTTTAAGGGCGCTATCATGGATAGCTTCCGTTAACTCTGCGGCAAACGCGTAAAGAATCATGTGCCGCGCCTCCTGCTGCCTGATGCCGCGTGATTGCAGATAAAACATCTGCTCATCGTCAATACGCCCGATTGTCGCGCCGTGGCTGCACTTCACGTCATCGGCATAGATCTCTAATTGCGGTTTGGTATCGACTTCAGCCAGTTTCCCCAACAACAGGTTATTATTGGTCATCTGGCCGTCGGTTTTAATGGCGTGTTGCGCCACGTTAATCAGGCCATTAAAGACCGCGCGTCCTTTGTCGCTGACGATGGTCTTGTGCAACTGGCGGCTGTTACAGTAGCCTTTGTTATGTTCCAGCCATGTCCGCGTATCGCAGACTTCATTTTTCACCGGCATCGCCAGACTATTCAGTCGAAGCGTCGCGTTTTCACCATTCAGTTGTGAGCTGCTGTGGTGACGTAGTACTGCGGCGCCCAGCAGAAAACTGTGGCTAAACGCCGAGGCGTCTGTCGCCAGCAGAAGATCGTTATGCGCAAAGTGATAGCTGGACGCATTTTCAAACGCCAGTTTGATATGGCGCAGTTGCGCATTGTCTGCAACGTTCATCGTCAGACGCGCGCCGGTAAAATGTTTTGCCGCTGTAAGGCTGACATAATGCTCAATAACCGTCGCTTCCGCGCCTTCCGCCAGCGCCAGATGGTGGCGATAATGCGCGGTATTCAGCTCGTCGCCATCCACGCCCTGCGTGATATGCATTAACAGTAGGGGCCTGGTCGGACGCTGATTTCGCCGGACCTGTATATACGTGACACATTGCGCCAGGCTTTCCGTCAGATGCAGAAAAACCTCGGGATGTACCGGCGCGGCAAGCGTCTGGCGCTCATCCCTGACGCTAACGTCAAATCCGCTGTTTTGCGTGCTATCACTGAGCTCTGGCATAAACCGACCATCGACAAACACCAGCCGCACGGCATCGATTTGCAGCGCCAGCGCATCACGCTGTGCGGCGCTGATAGTCGCACACTGCTGGATAAACTGGCTATGGGTTAAGCCCTCCAGCGGCGTGTATTTCCAGTCTTCATGTTTACGCGTCGGCAATCCCAGACGTAACATCTGTTGTAAATGTTTTCTTGCTTGCTCAGTTCGACTTTCTCCTTTTTCTTCAAAGAGATGCTGCCATTGCTGTAGCGCTTTACTGCTGTTCGGTAAGCCAGCCATAACCCTGCTCCTCCAGTTGTTTGACCAGAGTAAAATCGCCGGATCGGACAATTCGCCCCTGATAGAGGACATGGACGTAATCAGGCTTGATGTAGTCCAGTATGCGCTGATAGTGGGTCACGATAATAAAAGCGCGTTTATCGTCGCGTAACGCGTTGACGCCTTCCGCCACAATTTTCAACGCATCGATATCCAGTCCGGAGTCCGACTCATCAAGGATGCACAGTTCCGGCTCCAGCACCGCCATTTGCAAAATATCATTGCGCTTTTTCTCCCCGCCGGAAAAACCGACGTTTACCGAACGGGTCAGTAAATCTTCCGGCATTTTCAGCAATGCGATCTTTTCTTCCATCAGATCCTGAAAATCAAAGCGATCCAACGACGCCTGCCCGCGGTAGGCGCGCACGGCATTCAGCGCGGTTTGCAGGAAAAACTGGTTACTGACGCCGGGGATTTCTACCGGGTACTGGAAGGCCATAAAAATCCCTTCGCCCGCCCGTTCCTCCGGCGACAGTTCAAGCAGATCTTTACCCTTGAACGTAACCGAGCCGCCGGTGACCTCATAATCTTCACGTCCCGCCAGGGTGGCGGAGAGCGTGCTTTTCCCGGAACCGTTCGGCCCCATAATGGCGTGAACTTCGCCGGGGCGAATCTCCAGATTCAGGCCACGCAAAATCGCTTTTTCTTCCACACTGACCTGTAAATCTTTAATGCTTAACATGGGTTTTCCTTCATCATTAACCGACGCTGTGCTCAAGGCTAATCGCCAGCAGTTTTTGCGCTTCAACGGCGAACTCCAGCGGTAGTTCCGAGAAAACGTCTTTGCAGAAACCGTTGACGATCATCGAAATAGCGTCTTCTTCGCTGATACCGCGTTGCAAACAATAGAAAAGCTGATCTTCACCGATGCGTGATGTTGTCGCTTCGTGCTCCAGCTGCGCGCTGTTATTGCGGCATTCAACATACGGGAACGTATGCGCGCCGCAGTCCGCGCCAATCAACATGGAGTCGCATTGGGTGAAATTTCGGGCGTTGGTCGCCGTCGGCATAATTTTTACCAACCCACGGTAGCTGTTCTGGCTGTGGCCGGCGGAAATGCCTTTTGAGATAATGGTTGAGCGCGTGTTTTTACCGATATGGATCATTTTGGTGCCGGTGTCAGCCTGCTGATGTCCACTGGTCAGCGCAACGGAATAGAACTCGCCGATAGAATTATCACCGCGCAGGATACAGCTCGGGTATTTCCAGGTAATCGCCGAACCGGTTTCCGACTGGGTCCACGACATCTTGCTGTTTTCCCCTTCGCACAACGCCCGCTTGGTCACAAAATTCAGAATGCCGCCCGTGTTGTTGTCGCCCGGGAACCAGTTTTGTACGGTGGAATATTTTACTTCAGCATCTTTATGGATGATGACTTCCACTACCGCGGCGTGAAGCTGATAACTGTCGCGTACGGGCGCGGAGCAGCCTTCGATATAACTCACATAGCTGCCTTCATCCGCCACCAGAATCGTGCGCTCAAACTGACCGGTTTTCTCAGCGTTAATGCGAAAATAGGTGGATAACTCCATTGGGCAACGCACGCCTTTAGGAACATAGATAAATGTCCCATCGGAAGCGACTGCCGCATTCAGCGCGGCAAAAAAGTTATCGTTCCCCGGCACGACGGTGCCAAGATATTTCCTGACCAGGTCAGGGTGATCGTGTATCGCTTCGCCAAAAGAACAGAAAATAATGCCCTGTTCCGCCAGTTTTTCACGGTATGTGGTCGCTACGGAGACCGAGTCAAAAATCGCATCGACGGCGACCTCTTTCCCTTCGCGAACCGGAACGCCAAGCTGCTCGAAGGCGTCTTCAACCTCTTTACTCAAAAAGGTATTCGCGCCCGTTTGCTGTACGGCTCCCGGCTGGGAAACGCAGCTATCGTCGCAGTTTCCGCATGATGGCGCAGAGTAATAGCTGTAGTCCTGATAGTTCAGTTTATCGTAGTGCGCCTTCAGCCAGTGCGGTTCATCCATGTCCAGCCAGGCTCTATAGGCATTGAGACGAAATTCCAGCATCCACTCTGGTTCGTTACGCTTTGCGGAAATCGCGCGCACCACCTCTTCGCTGATGCCTTTTGCCAGTTCATCAGTGGGTAATTGCGTGAAAAATCCTTCTTTGTAATTAAGGCGTCCGCCTGTCCAGATGCCGACCTCTTCCGTTGCTTCAGTATTACGAGACATAGTACCGCCTATACCCCAAAACTTTCGCCGCAGCCGCATTCATTCTGGGCTTTGGGGTTATGAAATTTAAATAACTGGTTCAGCCCTTCCTGTACGTAATCCACTTCTGTTCCGTCAATAAAAGGCATCGCCTGTAACGGTGCGAAAAGCTTTGCGCCTTCGGCTTCAAAAACCAGATCGTCTTTATCCGGCTCCCGAACGGTATCCAGAACATAGCCGAATCCGGCACATCCCGTCTGTTTTACGCTTAACCGCACGCCCAACATGCCCGGCTGCTTTGCTGCCAGTTCACGTATGTGCGCTGCCGCCGCTGGCGTTAGCGTCAGCCCTTGCCAGGGGAAGTCCTCCGGGTTAAACGTGCCTGAATGCAATTCCATAGAGTTACCTCGCGTTCTAAATCACCAGGATATAACAGCATGTTAGTGATAATGATTATCACTTCAACCCCTTAACCGCAGGGGCTTTCCAACAAATGGTTATATTGAGCGCCTTTTATTAAGCATAGACCCTGTCCGTCAGGTCATACGACAGACAAAAAAATCGCTTAACTTCTTGATAAATAATGATTTATAAAATATTAACCGTTCTGACAGGTCAAAAACGAAAAGATGTATAGAAAATGACTATTTAATTAATAGGCTGTCGACATTGCCGGGCGGCGAGGTCAGAACCCCATTTTTTGTATGGATACCTGGCGTTGCGCTCTTTATAATCCGCTGCGGTTCTATAACTCAGTTTGAGCTATAGGTTTATGTAAACTCTTTCCGGCATTTCAGGTGCTGAATGAGGCAAGAGGCTTAAAATATGGTTGTTACGCTCGCGTATATCGCACTTTTTTTGGTTTTCTCGTGGGTCATCTTGAGAATTAATCAAAAAAGCGATTCCCTGTCGAAAAGCGTTTTTATCGCTATCTTTTTAGGGGCTGTTATTGGTTTATCCCTGCATTTTATTTCAGCAAATCACACTAAAACTATTATCGAATGGTACAGCATCGTCGGCAATGGTTACGTCCACCTGCTAAAACTGGTCGCTATACCGCTAATTTTTATTTCTATTCTTTCCGCCATCAATAAACTGGAAAATAGCGCCGGCATCGGAAAAATGTCGCTGACGATCGTCGGATGCATGTTATGCCTGGTGATGGTTGCCGGTTTTATCGGATTACTGACCGCTCATGTGCTGGGGCTTGACGCCAGCGCTTTTGTGCACATGCCGTCAATGTTAACTACGGAAGAAGTCAATAAGACTGCCGCGGTGTCGATTCCCCAGTTAGTGACATCGCTGATTCCGACTAATATTTTTCTTGATCTTACGGGGGCCAGAAGTGTTTCCGTTATCGGCATCGTTATCTTCACGCTAATAGCGGGGATCGCTCTGTTAAAGGTCAAAAAAGAGGCGCCTGAAGAAGGTCAGAAATTAAGCGCAGGCATTAACGCTATTCAGATCTGGGTCATGAAGATGGTACGTATCGTTATTGCATTAACGCCCTATGGCGTCATGGCATTAATGACTACCGTATTTTCATCATACCACCTTGAACAATTCGCCAGCTTACTTGGTTTTATCGGCGCCTGTTACATCGCGATTTTCATGATGTTTATCGTGCACGCCATCTTGCTGATCCTCAGCGGTAATAATCCAGCGCGTTATTTCAGAATGGTCTGGCCCGTCTTAACCTTTGCGTTTGTTTCCCGCAGCAGCGCAGCCTCTATCCCGCTGGCCATTTCCGCCCAGGAAAAATTTGGCGTACAAAGCACTATTGCCAATATTTCCGCCTCGTTTGGCTCCAGTATGGGGCAAAATGGCTGCGCCGGGATTTATCCGGCTATTATGGTAGCGATGATTGCGCCCACCATCGGCATTGATCCGCTCTCGCTACATTTTCTGGCCGCGATGTTGCCTGCCATTGCGCTAGGGTCTATTGGCGTAGCCGGCGTCGGCGGCGGCGGTACGTTCGCGGCGCTGATTGTCCTGTCGACGTTGAATTTTCCCGTTGCGCTGGTCGGTATTTTTATTGCCATCGAACCTATCGTTGATATGGCCCGCACGGCACTGAACGTTAACGGATCGATGATGTCAGGTGTGCTGGCTAACCGTATTTTGAATAATCATACGGCTGACGACATGCCAGCGGTTATTGACAGACCTTAGTTTTTTACGCGCCCGGAAAAGAAAAACCCTTAAGTCTGTTCAATACAGGCTTAAGGGTTCCGGCCCCATCCGGCGCTTATCTCCGGCACTCTTAATGGCTTAGCTCTTGAAGGGGCATAAGAATAATCTCATAAAGAGCGCGCGCCTTTTTAGCACAAATGGCGATCTGTATTTTTTTTAAACAAAATCAAGGGGGTTATCTATTACCTGGGGACAGGGTCTGGTGAGATTGCCTGGTAACATAGCCGGATGGCGGCTAACGCCTTATCCGGCCTACACAGACTTTATTAATGCACGCCCAACCGCCAGGCGAAATAGATCTCTTCTTTCAGTTCGGTTGCAGAGAGGGTGAGGAGATCGGCAAACTCTAACTCCAGCTGTTTTAAACGCTTCAAATACTGCGCGGGAGAAAGTTCGGTTTTATCACGGCGTAAAAATTCAATCGCCAGTTGGGTTGGGTCTAAATCAGTAGACATATCATCCTCGCTTATGTGTAAACGTGCACAGTATATCACCTTTTTCTGCGCACATTTTGACCAAAAGCAATATGCATCACACTTTTATGGTGACAACGTCACACAATCGCCGTAGTAAGGCGCGAAGAACAGCACAGACGTCCCTGTTCATCAAAGATCTCTATCTGCCAGACCTGATGGCGAGCCCCAGTATGCAACGCTTTACAGACGCCTCGTACGCGCCCCTGACGCGCCGACCGTACATGGTTGGCATTCACCTCCAGCCCCACCACCTTTTGCTCCCCCTGCGTACACAGATAGCCTGCGACCGAGCCGATACTTTCCGCCAGCACCACAGACGCTCCGCCATGCAGCAAGCCGAACGGCTGTTTGGTGCGATGATCGACGGGCATTGTCGCTTCCAGCGTATCGTCCCCAATACGCTCAAAGCGGATATCAAGCAGGCCAACCATATTCCCTTCCCCCATCGCATTAAGCGCATCGAGGGTCACTTCACGTTTCCAGATCAACCTATAATCTCCAGTAATGCCTGCAACGGGTGACGCACGCCCGTACCTTCAATGCGTTTAACCTGGCTTCGGCAGGAATAGCCGGTTGCCAGGCAGCGGTTTCGCGGTAGACGTTGCATCGCCTGATGCCAGGATAGCTCATAAATTCCCAGCGAATTTTTATGATTGGTGAGTTCATGTCCATAAGTGCCCGCCATACCGCAGCAGCCTACGCTGACATTTTCCAGCTTCGCGCCAAAATGGGCAAAGATGGCGGCCCACTGCGCAGGCGCGCCGGGTAAAGCCGTGACTTCCGTACAATGACCAAAAAAGTACCACGGTTCGCCGCTCACCTCGACGGACAGTCTTGCATTTATTTCCTGCGCCAGCCATTCATTCACCAGCAACACATGAAAATCGCCGCGCTGTTCGCCCAGCGCCAGTTTGTATTCGTCGCGATAACACAGAACCAGCGCCGGATCGACGCCCACCATCGGCATCCCCAACGCGGCGATCCGATTAAGGAACTCAGAGGTTTTTTTCGCCGTTTTCGCAAAGCGATTAAGAAAACCTTTAATATGCTGCGCCTTACCATTCGGCGAGAACGGTAACAATACCGGCCTCCTGCCCAGCTTTTCCGCCAGGCGGATAAAGTCCGCCACGACCCGGGCGTCGTAGTAGCTGGTAAACGGATCCTGAACCACCAGTACCGTTTTCGCTTTTTGCTCGGCGCTCATGCGTTCCAGTTGCTCAAGCGTCATATTGGCAGACGGATGGCCCACCAGTTGCTGTTGCAATGAAGGGGCAGAAAGCAGAGGTAAATCCACCATACCGATATGTTTTTTCGCCAGATTGCGAACCATCGGTTGGTTAATAAAAAAGTTAAAGGTCTTTGGCGCACGCGCCATCAGCGGCGCGTAGGTCTCGACCGTCGCCACCAGATGATCGCGTACCGGACGCAGATAACGCGTATGGTAAAGCTGTAAGAAACGCGAACGAAACTCCGGAACATCGATTTTAATCGGACACTGGGTCGTACAGGCTTTACATGCCAGACAGCCGGACATGGCCTCTTTAACTTCATGGGAAAAGTCATACTCGCCTTTGCGTTTGTGCCAACTATTCCGGGTGCGGGCAATCAGCGTGCGTAAGCTGGCGCGTTTTTCCGGCAACTCCTTTTCCAGCTTCAGCGGATCGACGCCGCGATCGGCCAATAGACGGAGCCATTCCCGTACCAGCGTCGCCCGCCCTTTCGGCGAGTGGATCCGGTTAAGGCTAATTTTCATCGACGGGCACATCGGGCTTTTCGCATCGAAATTAAAGCACAGGCCGTTACCATTACACTCCATAGCGCCGCGCCAGGTCTGCCGTACCGCCAGCGGGATTTGCCGATCCCATGTGCCGCGTTTTACCGCATCCACCTTCATCATCGGCGCCTCTATCCCCTGCGGCGGACAGATTTTACCCGGGTTAAGTCGATTATGCGGATCAAAAGCCGCTTTTATTTTGCGCAGCTCGCCATACAGGACTTCGCCGAAAAAGGCCGGGCTGTATTCCGCACGAAAACCTTTTCCATGCTCGCCCCACAACAGCCCGCCGTATCTGGCGGTCAGCGCGACGACCTCATCGGAGATCTGTTTCATCAACAGTTCCTGCTGCGGATCGCACATATCCAGCGCCGGACGCACATGCAGCACCCCGGCATCCACGTGGCCGAACATGCCGTAACTTAAGCCATGACCATCCAGCAGGGCGCGAAATTCGGCGATGTAATCGGCCAGATGTTCAGGCGGCACGCAGGTATCTTCCGCAAAAGGAATCGGTTTGGCAGCACCTTTCGCATTACCCAGCAGCCCTACCGCTTTTTTACGCATCGCGTAAATACGCTCAATACCCGTCAAATCGGTACAAAGTTGCCAGCCGATCACGCCCGCTTCCGCTCGCGCCATCAGGCCATCCAGCCGGTGGCACAGCGCCTCGACCTGTCCGTCAATAAGCGCTTCATCGTCACCCGCGAATTCCACGATATTCAGGCCAAGCATCTCTTTATCCGGCACATCGGTAATCAATTCGCTAACGGAGTGCCAGACAATATCTTCCCGCGCGAGGTTAAGGACTTTGGAATCGACCGTCTCGACGGATAAGGCGCGCGCATCAACCATAAAAGGGGCGTTACGCAGCGCGGAATCAAAGGAGTCGTATTTTACATTTACCAGACGGCGGACTTTGGGTATCGGGGTAATATCCAGCCGGGCTTCAGTAATAAACGCCAGCGTCCCTTCCGACCCCGTTAAGATGCGGGTAAGATCGAAGCGGGTCATGTCATCGTTAAAGACGTGGCGTAAATCGTAGCCTGTCAGGAAACGATTGAGCTTTGGAAAGCTATCGAGGATAAGTTGACGGTTTTCCAGGCAGGACTGATAGACGGTCTGATAGATGCGGCCTGGCATCGTCGTGTTTTCACCCAGCGTCCGGGCAAGCTCTACGGGCATCGATTGCGTGTCAAGGATATCGCCCCCCAACAATACGGCCCGTATGCCTAAGACGTGATCTGACGTTTTCCCATAGACCAGCGAACCCTGACCAGAGGCATCGGTATTAATCATACCGCCAAGCGTGGCGCGATTACTGGTGGAAAGTTCCGGCGCAAAAAAATAGCCATACGGCTTTAACGCCTGATTAAGCTGATCTTTTATCACCCCCGCCTCTACCCGCACCCATCCCTCTTCAGGATTAATTTCAATAATGCGGTTCATATAGCGGGACATATCAACAATAATGCCCTGGTTTAGCGCCTGGCCATTCGTGCCAGTACCGCCGCCTCGAGGGGTAAATATCAGCGACGTAAAGCGCGGCTCCGCCGCCAGACGGGCAAGAAGCGCGACATCAGCCGTAGAACGGGGAAACACAACAGCATCGGGAAGAAGCTGGTAGATACTGTTATCGGTCGACATTGTCAGACGGTCGGCATAGCTGGTTGCCGTATCGCCCGTAAACCCTTGCTGCTCCAGCGCCTGCAAAAAATTGAGCACCAGCTGAACGACGCCGGGTGCCTGAGAAATTTGTGGAATCATTATATTGACCTTTTCCTGCGGTCTATGTTGTGAACAGTGGCGCCCAACCCGGCGAGCGCGAGCGGTCTACGCACAGGAAGGGATGCTTAATCGTTTGCGTGTTGCGTTATTTGTTGTATCACATTTTTTTCCTGTGCGCCCAACAGAATTACATGCAGAATCGGCCTGTTAAAAACCGCTGAAATTGCTCATCATTATAGGGTGTGGTTTGCATGTTCACGTCGCGCCAACGTTCTGGCGCAAAGACAAAGGTGAAAAGTATTTATGGTAAATGTTCGTCAGCCCAGGGATATTGCGCAAGTGCTGCTATCGGTGCTGTTTTTAGCCATCATGATTGTGGCCTGTTTGTGGATAGTACAGCCTTTTATTTTGGGGTTTGCATGGGCAGGTACGATTGTTATCGCGACCTGGCCCGTTTTGCTGAAATTACAAAAAATATTGTGGGGCCGCCGCTCGCTTGCCGTACTGGTCATGACGCTGCTGTTAGTGCTGCTCTTCGTTATTCCCGTCGCCTTGCTGGTGAACAGCATTGTCGATGGTAGCGGCCCGCTCATCCATGCAGTGACCGGCGGCGATATGACGCTACCCGATCTGGCATGGTTAAATAATATTCCGTTAGTTGGCGCCAAACTGTATGCCGGATGGCATAGCCTGCTGGATATGGGCGGTAGCGCTATTATGGCGAAAGTGCGGCCTTATATCGGCACAACCACGACCTGGTTTGTCGGTCAGGCGGCGCATATCGGACGCTTTATGATGCACTGCGCCCTGATGCTGTTGTTTAGCGCCCTGCTTTACTGGCGCGGCGAACAAGTGGCGATGGGAATACGCCATTTTGCCTGTCGTCTCGCGGCTAAACGCGGCGATGCGGCGGTTCTGCTGGCTGCCCAGGCGATCCGCGCCGTGGCGCTTGGCGTGGTGGTCACCGCGCTGGTACAGGCGGTACTTGGCGGCGTCGGGCTGGCGATTTCCGGCGTGCCTTACGCTACCCTGTTGACGGTAGTGATGATCCTTTCGTGTCTGGTTCAGTTGGGGCCGTTGCCGGTATTGATTCCAGCCATTATCTGGCTTTACTGGACAGGCGACACCACCTGGGGCACCGTGCTGCTGGTTTGGAGCGCCATCGTCGGCACTCTGGATAACGTGATTCGCCCGGTACTCATCCGCATGGGCGCCGATTTACCGCTGCTTCTGATCCTTTCCGGGGTAATCGGCGGCCTGATTGCATTCGGTATGATTGGTCTGTTTATTGGACCGGTGCTTCTGGCCGTGACCTGGCGTTTGTTCTCCGCATGGGTACATGAAGTTCCGGCGCCGACGAATGAACCAGAGGAGATCCTTGAAGAGCTGGATGACATCGAGGAAGCCAACAAGCAGTCATAATCCCGTCGGGCGGCATTGCCGCCCGATGCTTTAGCGACGTTTATCAATTCAACGCACACCCCATTTTGATTCGCCCGTCTGTTCCCCGCCGCATCTCATTTCTGTCGCAAATCCGTTACAGTTTTTAAACTATTGAGACGAATCTGATCGACGCAAAAAGTGCTCATGCCTACTATTAGCACACGGTTATAAATCAACACATTGATTTATAAGCATGGAAATCCCCTGAGTGAAACAACGAATTGCTGTGTGTAGTCTTTGCCCGTCTCCTACGATGGGCTTTTTTTTAACTTTTTTTCGCTGCATTGTTACATAAGCCAGCTCCCGTTTCCCTTCAACACTGCGATATCTGCAACGAACAAATAATATTGCACAAAATAGTGTGATTCTGTTCAAGTCGAAACGGTGTCGGTGGTGCTATTTATAGCATCACTTTTTTCATATAAAAGCCTAAAAAATGATGAACGCGTTAGAACTACAAGCACTACGGCGTATTTTTGATATGACGATTGAAGAATGCACAATCTATATCACCCAGGATAATAATTCGGCAACCTGGCAACGATGGGAAGCTGGCGACATACCCATCTCTCCAGAAATCATTGCCAGGTTAAAGGAAATGAAAGCCAGGAGACAGCGACGAATTAACGCCATTGTTGACAAAATAAATAACCGCATCGGCAATAATACAATGCGTTACTTCCCTGATTTATCTTCTTTTCAGTCCATTTATACAGAGGGGGATTTTATCGAGTGGAAAATTTATCAATCTGTTGCTGCCGAACTTTTCGCACATGATCTGGAGCGGCTGTGTTAGACGTAAACTTTATCGCCGCATCGTATTGATACCGGATAGAAAACCACACAATCACGACATTGACTTGTCACCCTATCCAATATGCTTCCTGCCTATGTATACCACTGTAACGTTCAGGCGGCATCTCTGAGTCAGATAATATGAAAAATCGTTATTTCCCTACCGCTGTAGGGTTGTATTTTAATTACTTTGTACATGGCATGGGGGTTATCCTGATGAGCCTGAACATGTCATCGCTTGAACAGCAATGGCATACCAGTGCCGCTGGCGTCTCTATTGTGATCTCTTCGCTTGGTATTGGCCGGTTAAGCGTTTTGTTAATCGCCGGTATGCTTTCCGATCGCTTTGGTCGCCGTCCTTTTATCATTCTGGGGACCGCCTGTTACCTGATTTTTTTCATTGGCATTCTTTATGCTCAGACGATTTTTGTCGCTTATGCCTGTGGCTTTTTAGCGGGTATGGCCAACAGTTTTTTAGATGCAGGTACCTATCCCAGTTTGATGGAAGCCTTCCCTCGCTCCCCCAGTACGGCAAATATTCTGATTAAAGCATTTGTCTCTGGCGGGCAATTCTTGTTGCCCATTATTATCAGTTTATTAGTCTGGGCTAATATGTGGTTTGGTTGGTCCTTCCTGCTTGCCGGGGCGATCATGCTTATTAATGCTCTGTTTTTATTACGCTGTCCTTTTCCACCCTATCCTGGTCGGATATTGAAGCCCAAAATCTCGCAAGCGCCTGTCACAGGCGTACATCATTGCTCCCTCATCGATCTGATCAGCTACACCCTTTATGGCTATATCTCGATGGCAACCTTTTACCTTATCAGCCAGTGGCTGGCGCAGTATGGACAGTTCGTCGCAGGAATGTCGTATACCCAATCCATCAAACTGTTAAGTATTTATACCTGCGGCTCGCTACTGTGCGTTTTTATAACCGCCCCGCTGGTCAGAAAAACAATTCGCTCTACCACATTATTGATGTTTTATACCTTTATCTCTTTTATTGCGCTTCTGACGGTCTGCCTGCATCCTCAGGCCTATGTTGTTATGATCTTCGCATTCGTCATTGGATTCTCTTCCGCCGGTGGCGTAGTACAAATCGGCCTGACGCTGATGGCGGCCCGTTTTCCACAGGAGAAAGGTAAAGCGACCGGCATTTATTACAGCGCCGGCAGTATCGCGACGTTCACTATTCCGTTGATCACAGCGCGGATTTCAGAAATGAGCATTGCACATATTATGTGGTTTGATACCGGTATCGCCGCAGCGGGATTTCTCCTCGCGCTGTTCATCGGTTACCGAAGTCGGGCTGAATCACAACATCACGCTGAAGCAGCGTCAACTGCACAATAAATGTTAGCGTGCCAACTGCAATATTATTGCCTTGCTATGCAAAATAAAACGTTAGCCATTATCACCGGGAAACAAAAAATGTAATTTTCGTGTTAATTATTATTCATTATCTTCACACTTATCAGAAAAATTGCGATGAGCATCACGAGTTATATGTATTAAACAACAAATTCGCAGCAATTTTTATATTTCCTGGCTAACAAATGAAATGCTATCAATGCAATAAACCTGGCATTTTAAACGCCATGTTATGTACATATAACGACAGTACCGAATTATAGTGTTACTGAACAATCGCTGCATGTAGTAAAGCAGTAATAAGCAGGACATTGAATCAAACCATCAGCAAGGAGCTGTGAACAAATGTCTCAGAACAAGGCTCGCAACATGCCATATTTGCTGGCTGTTATCTGCATTTATTTTAGTTACTTTCTCCACGGCATGAGTGTTATTACACTAGCCCAGAACATGACCTCCCTTGCACAGAAATTCTCCACGGATAGTGCCGGTATCGCCTATTTAATCTCTGGCATTGGTCTTGGTCGTCTGGTCAGTATTTTATTCTTTGGCGTACTGTCCGATAAATTTGGCCGTCGGGCAATAATACTGCTTGGCGCCGTACTATATATGCTGTTTTTCTTCGGTATTCCCGCCAGTCCTAACCTGATGATCGCTTTCATATTAGCGGTGTGTGTCGGCGTGGCGAACTCCGCGCTGGATACCGGCGGATACCCTGCATTAATGGAGTGTTTTCCCAAAGCATCGGGCTCGGCAGTTATTCTGGTTAAAGCGATGGTCTCTTTTGGGCAAATGATTTATCCCCTTATTGTCAGCACCTTGTTAGTCAACCATATCTGGTACGGCTACGCGGTGGTAATCCCCGGTATCCTTTTCGTCCTCATCACGTTGATGCTGTTGAAAAGCCGTTTTCCCAGCCAACTTGTCGATGCCAGTATTGCGAAAGAATTACCCCAGATGAACAGTACTCCCCTCGTCTGGCTGGAAGGCGTAGCTTCCGTTTTATTTGGCGTCGCCGCGTTCTCAACCTTCTATGTGATTGTGGTCTGGATGCCTAAATATGCGATGGCCTTCGCCGGAATGGCGGAATCCGACGCGCTGAAAACCATCTCTTATTACAGTATGGGATCGTTGGTTTGCGTGTTTATTTTTGCCGCATTGCTGAAAAAAATGGTTCGCCCCATCTGGGCCAATGTTTTCAATGCCGGGCTGGCGACACTCACCGCTGCGGCAATTTACCTGTATCCCTCTCCACTGATCTGTAATGCTGGCGCCTTCGTGATTGGTTTTTCCGCTGCTGGAGGTATTTTACAATTAGGCGTATCGGTAATGTCGGAATTTTTCCCTAAGAGTAAAGCTAAAGTCACCAGTATATATATGATGATGGGGGGCGTAGCTAACTTTCTTATCCCACTGATTACCGGTTATATCTCTACTATTGGCCTGCAATATATCATTTTGTTAGATTTTGCCTTTGCACTACTGACATTTATCACCGCCATTATTGTATTTATTCGCTATTATCGCGTATTTAAGATCCCGCAAAACGATGTCCGATTTGGCGAGCGTTATTTCCAGTAAAAATGTTAACTATGCGCAACAGGCATGCGCCCTGCTCTGCACTGTCCACTTATTAAGGAGTATAAAATGGATGTTACCGCAAAATATGAATTAATTGGTCTTATGGCGTATCCTATCCGTCATAGCTTATCGCCCGAAATGCAAAACAAAGCGTTAGAAAAAGCGGGGCTACCGTATACCTATATGGCTTTCGAAGTGGATAACACGACGTTTGCCAGCGCCATTGAAGGACTGAAAGCATTAAAAATGCGCGGTACGGGCGTCTCCATGCCAAACAAACAGCTCGCGTGTGAGTATGTCGATGAATTAACGCCAGCAGCAAAACTGGTTGGCGCTATCAACACCATTGTTAACGATGACGGCTATCTACGCGGCTACAACACGGATGGTACGGGCCATATTCGGGCAATTAAAGAAAGCGGTTTCGATATTCGGGGAAAAACCATGGTGCTGCTCGGCGCGGGAGGCGCGGCTACCGCCATTGGCGCCCAGGCAGCCATTGAAGGCATTAAGGAAATTAAACTGTTTAACCGTAAAGATGACTTTTTCGAAAAAGCGGTTGCCTTTGCGAAGCGGGTGAATGAAAACACCGATTGCGTCGTTACCGTCACCGATCTTGCCGATCAGCACGCTTTTACTGAAGCGCTTGCCAGCGCAGATATTCTGACGAACGGCACCAAAGTTGGCATGAAACCATTGGAGAACGAATCCCTGATCGGCGATGTTTCCCTGCTCCGCCCTGAATTGCTGGTCACCGAATGTGTTTATAATCCGCATATGACAAAGTTATTGCAGCAGGCGCAACAAGCTGGTTGCAAAACAATTGATGGTTACGGCATGTTGTTATGGCAAGGAGCCGAACAGTTTGAACTGTGGACAGGAAAAGCATTTCCATTGGACTATGTGAAGCAGGTGATGGGATTCACAGCCTGACCGGTAAAATTATAATTGCGACGAATGACAATGAAGGGTACCAAATGAAAACCGTAACTGTAAGAGATCTCGTGGTTGGCGAAGGCGCGCCAAAGATCATTGTGTCGCTAATGGGAAAAACCATTACCGATGTGAAATCGGAAGCACTCGCCTACCGTGAAGCGGATTTCGATATTCTGGAGTGGCGCGTTGACCATTTTGCCAACGTGACAACGGCGGAAAGCGTACTTGAGGCCGCCGGTGCCATCCGGGAGATTATTACCGATAAACCCTTGCTATTTACCTTCCGCAGCGCGAAAGAAGGCGGCGAACAGGCGCTAACCACCGGACAGTATATCGCTCTGAATCGTGCAGCGGTTGACAGCGGTCTGGTCGATATGATCGATCTTGAGCTTTTTACCGGCGACGATGAGGTGAAAGCCACCGTCGGCTATGCTCATCAACACAACGTTGCGGTGATCATGTCTAACCATGATTTTCATAAAACGCCCGCAGCGGAAGAGATTGTTCAGCGTCTGCGTAAAATGCAGGAACTGGGCGCCGATATTCCGAAGATCGCCGTCATGCCGCAGACTAAAGCCGATGTCCTGACCTTACTTACCGCCACTGTAGAAATGCAGGAGCGCTATGCGGATCGTCCGATTATTACCATGTCAATGTCGAAAACCGGGGTAATATCTCGTCTTGCCGGCGAAGTGTTCGGTTCTGCAGCAACGTTTGGCGCGGTGAAAAAAGCATCTGCGCCGGGACAAATATCGGTAGCCGATCTGCGTACCGTATTAACTATATTGCACCAGGCGTAATACTTTATCGTGTGGCGGAATATTCTCTTTCTGCCACAATAAAAATAAATAGTTATCTGACATGAATATGTTCCATATTCATTGAAAGCCGCTGTCTTTATTACCTTAACACGGTTATATCGATATTGCTTTCAGGGATAATAGTGGAGTAAATATGAAACTCAATAAGCCATCACGCATTAATGGCCGCGTTCCCGTGCTCTCTGCACAAGAAGCAGTAAATTATATCCCGGACGAGGCCACTTTATGTATTCTGGGCGCAGGCGGCGGCATTCTCGAAGCGACAACATTAATTACCGCACTGGCAGATAAATATCAAACAACCCAGTCACCACGAGATTTATCTATTATTAGCCCTACCGGATTAGGTGACCGCGCCGATCGCGGCATCAGCCCGCTGGCGCAGGAGGGATTGGTAAAATGGGCGCTATGCGGACATTGGGGGCAATCTCCCCGTATTTCTGAACTGGCTGAACAAAATAAAATCGCCGCCTATAACTACCCACAAGGCGTATTAACCCAGACGCTGCGCGCCAGCGCCGCACACCAGCCGGGTATTCTGAGCGATATCGGTATTGGTACCTTTGTCGACCCTCGCCAACAGGGCGGAAAATTAAACGACGTGACTAAAGAAGATCTCATTAAGCTGGTAGAGATCGATAATAAAGAATATCTCTATTATAAAGCGATAGCGCCTAATGTGGCTTTTATCCGCGCCACCACCTGCGACAGCGAAGGCTATGCATCATTTGAAGATGAGGTGATGTATCTTGATGCGCTGGTGATCGCCCAGGCCGTTCACAATAATGGCGGTATTGTAATGATGCAGGTGCAGAAAATGGTAAAAAAAGCCACGCTGCATCCAAAATCCGTGCGTATTCCCGGCTATCTGGTGGATATTGTGGTTGTCGACGCCGACCAGACGCAACTCTATGGCGGCGCGTCGGTGAACCGATTTATCTCCGGGGATTTTACTCTTGATGATAGTACCCAGCTTACCCTGCCCCTTAATCAGCGCAAGCTGGTAGCCCGACGCGCGCTGTTTGAAATGCGTAAAGGCGCGGTAGGCAATGTGGGCGTAGGCATTGCCGACGGCATTGGTCTGGTCGCTCGCGAGGAAGGCTGCGCCGATGACTTCGTGCTGACCGTAGAAACTGGCCCGGTGGGCGGTATTACCTCTCAGGGCGTGGCCTTCGGCGCCAATGTCAATACCCGCGCGATCCTCGATATGACCTCACAATTTGATTTTTATCACGGCGGTGGGCTCGATGTCTGCTATTTAAGTTTTGCCGAAGTGGATCAACACGGTAATGTCGGTGTACATAAATTCAACGGCAAAATTATGGGCACCGGCGGGTTTATCGATATTAGCGCAACGTCGCAAAAAATTATTTTCTGCGGAACTCTGACGGCCGGAAGTTTAAAAACTGAAATTACTGATGGCAAATTAAATATTCTGCAGGAAGGTCGCGTGAAAAAATTCGTCTGCGAACTGCCGGAAATTACGTTCAGTGGAAAAATTGCGCTTGAGCGCGGGTTAGATGTGCGTTACATCACTGAACGTGCGGTTTTCACTCTCAAACAAGATGGCCTGCATTTAATTGAAATTGCGCCTGGCGTCGATCTGCAACGGGATATTCTTGACAAGATGGATTTTTCACCGGTTATCTCACCAGATTTAAAACTGATGGACACAAGATTATTTACCGATAGCACTATGGGATTCACGCTTCCTGACGCAACACATTAAAAGGAGTACAAATATGGATTTTTCATTAACTGAAGAACAAGAACTATTACTGGCCAGTATTCGCGAGTTAATCACCAGCAATTTTCCGGAAGAGTATTTCCGTACCTGCGATCAAACGGGCACCTATCCCAAAGAATTTATGCAGGCGCTGGCGGAAAACGGTATTTCGATGCTGGGCGTCCCGGAAGAATTCGGCGGCATTCCGGCTGACTATGTAACGCAAATGCTGGCGCTGATGGAAATCTCAAAATGCGGTGCTCCGGCCTTTTTGATTACCAACGGCCAATGCATTCACAGTATGCGCCGTTTTGGTTCCGCAGAACAACTGCGTAAAACAGCAGAAAGTACTCTGGCCACCGGCGATCCAGCATATGCGCTAGCCTTAACAGAACCTGGCGCGGGATCTGATAATAATAGCGCCACAACAACCTGGACGCGTAAAAACGGCAAGGTTTATCTTAACGGTCAGAAAACGTTTATCACCGGTGCAAAAGAATATCCTTACATGCTGGTTCTGGCGCGCGATACGGAGCCAAAAGATCCTAAAAAAGCGTTCACGCTTTGGTGGGTGGACTCAAATAAACCGGGCATAAAGATTAATCCGCTGCACAAAATTGGCTGGCACATGTTGAGTACATGCGAAGTTTATCTCGATAATGTCGAGGTGGACGAAAGCGACCGGGTCGGTGAAGAAGGCATGGGTTTCCTCAATGTCATGTACAATTTTGAAATGGAGCGTTTGATTAATGCGGCGCGCAGTACAGGTTTCGCCGAATGCGCATTTGAAGATGCCGCCCGTTACGCCAACCAGCGTATCGCCTTTGGTAAACCCATCGGCCATAACCAGATGATCCAGGAAAAGCTGGCGTTAATGGCCATCAAAATCGAAAACATGCGCAATATGGTGTTGAAAGTCGCCTGGCAGGCCGATCGGGAAGAGTCACTGCGTACCAGCGCCGCGCTGGCTAAGCTGTACTGCGCACGCACAGCGATGGAAGTGATTGACGATGCGATTCAGATTATGGGTGGGCTTGGTTATACTGACGAAGCCCGTGTCTCCCGCTTCTGGCGCGATGTTCGCTGCGAACGTATCGGTGGCGGCACGGATGAAATTATGATCTATGTGGCAGGACGCCAGATTCTGAAAGACTATCAGAACAAGTAAGGATCGTACCGGAACGTCTTATTCGGCCTGACTGCTTTACGGCATCAGGCCGAATAAATCAGATATATTTCGCCGTCAGGTATTTGGCAGCAAATACGCCTGCTCAACCAGACTATTTTTAAATTGCTTACGATAATCGTTGGGAGAACATCCTACATGCCGCATAAACAATTTGGCAAAATGGTCCACATTTTCATATCCTACCCGCCATGAAATTTCTGCCAGTGGCGACTCAGTGTTTGTCAGCGCAAACTTGGCCTCGGTCATACGTCGTTGAATAACATAGTTGATAGGGGATATATGATATTCTTTGGCAAATTCATGGCATATATAACTGACGCTGGCGCGAAATTTTTTCGATAACTGGTCAAGCGTGATTTTCTCACGATAATTATTATTGAGATAAACAAGTACATCCTTAATTAATACATCTTTTTTAATGTAACCTTGTTCAGAACGATAGGCGTTTTTAAAATTTTCATAGTAAAGTGCGGTCAGAGTGTAAGCAAATGCATCGTATACAGAGGAAGCCAATACATTTTTCCCCTGCGGAAGTAACACGCTTAATTCATTAAAGATACTTTTAATGACCTCTTTCCCCTGAACCACGGAAACCACCGGACAGGAATGACTCTGCAATAGTTGGTTTTCTTCCCAACCTGGAAAACAAAACCCATACAGCGCACAGGTATAGGTGGTAGCCGGCGAATTGCTGTCGGATGCTACAGCGTGTAGCCGCCCCCGCTCAACGACGACAATATCGTCCGCATGCGCGACGTAGAGTGAAGAGTCAATAATTAACCTGGCTATCCCTTTTTTGACGTAAATAAGCTCTGTTTCATTATCATGCATATGATGGCCAGACTCCCAGTTTGGATCATCGCTAATGACAAAACGTGAAAATCGAGGGGTCTTGTCCTGTTCAAAAATCGTCTCCGCGGCGGAGTCAAAACAGCGCTGATACATAATAACCTCTGTCAGGTTTAAAAAGATAACCAGGATAAAATAAAGCGAGCGTCAGTGTTGTACAACCGTGGAGATTACCAGCAAAACAAGATTATTCGTTCCGAATGCAAGATATTATGTTCTTTTGCAGACAGCTCAGATTACCTGTCGATAGCGTATTATCAGACAAAAATACATAGCCGACATATCTTTGATGTTTTCTTTTAACCTCACAGAAACAACATCGCACGTTTCATGTTAAAAAATGATGATATGCTTCGCACTTATTATTCTCACTACCGTATTTATATTTTTATGACGCCCTTTTCAGATGGTTGCTAACGATTCTCTGTTCGCAGATTTTTCGTGCAAGATTGTTGGCAAGGAAAACAGATTGACCCATCGAAAACCTCTTCAGACTGCCGCAGACTATTTTCAGTCAGATTTACGTTACTTATCCGCACGCGACTCACTGGAGATGCAATGAAAATAATAACCTGCTTTAAGTTGGTGCCTGAAGAACAGGACATTACCGTGACCCCGGAGCATTCGCTCAATTTTGATCGTGCCGAGGCCAAAATCAGCCAGTTTGATTTAAATGCAATTGAGGCCGCCGCGCAGTTAGCTGGCGATGGCGACGAGATCGCCGCGCTCACCGTCGGCGGCTCTCTGTTACAAAATTCAAAAGTCCGCAAAGATGTGTTATCCCGCGGGCCAGATGCGCTTTTTATGGTTCAGGATGCGCAGCTGGAGCACGCCCTGCCCAAAGAAACCGCGCTGGCGCTAGCATCCGCGGCGGAGAAAATCGGCTTTGACCTGCTGCTCTTTGGAGAGGGCTCCGGCGATATTTATGCCCAACAGGTGGGCCTGCTGACTGGCGAACTCCTGAAACTCCCCGTCATCAACGCAGTAAGCCATATTCAACGCGACGGCGACAAAATCATCGTTGAACGCACACTGGAAGAAGAAGTTGAAATTATCGAGCTCACGCTGCCCGCGGTGCTTTGCGTGACCTCAGATATTAACGTTCCACGCATCCCGTCAATGAAAGCCATTCTCGGCGCCGGGAAAAAAGCCGTTACGTCGTGGCTGGCGAGCGATATCCACTGGACCCCAACCACGCCAATGGCGGAACTGGTCGCCATCTTGGTACCGCCGCAGACAGAACGCAAGCATATCATTCTCGATAACGATTCGCCGGAAGCCATTACCGCACTGGCCGACCATTTGAAAAAATCCCTGAACTAAACCCAACGGAGAAAAATTATCATGAATCATTTAGCTAACGTATGGGTATTTAGCGATAACGTAGAGCGTTATGCCGAATTAATGACCGGCGCGCGGCAGTGGGGAGAAAAAGTTTACGCCATCGTGCAAGGAAACACGGAGATCGACTACGTGAAAGCGCTTGGCGCTGATGAGATAGTCATTCTTGAATCGCATACGGATTTGCAGCGCGTGGAAAACTATGCCGAAACGCTGGCCTCGTTATTAGGCGACAAAAATGGGCTGCTGCTCATGGCGGCGACCAAGCGCTGTAAAGCGCTGGGCGCCCGGCTGAGCATCCAGCTTGACTCCGTGATGGTGAACGACGCGACGTCTATTGACCTCCTCGACGGGACGCTACACGCAGAGCATCGCATGTACGGCGGACTTGCTTTCGGCAAAGAGAAATTAAACAGCCCGCAGGCGATTATTACACTGGCACCCGGCGTGCTGGAACCCGCCGCCCCTCTCCCCGGTCATACTTGCCCGCAGACCACGCTGGCATATATTGCCCCACGCCACGAGGTATTGTGCCAGCAGCGGCGCGCGAAATCGTTAAGCAGCGTCGATTTGAGCAAAGCCAAACGGGTCATCGGCGTAGGACGAGGCCTGGCGGCGCAAAGCGATCTGGATATGGTGCATAAACTGGCGACCGTCCTCGGCGCAGAAGTGGGCTGTTCCCGCCCCATTGCGGAAGGTGAAAACTGGATGGAACGCGAGCGTTATATTGGCGTATCCGGCGTTCTGTTGAAATCCGATCTCTATCTGACGCTGGGCATTTCCGGCCAAATTCAACATATGGTGGGTGGAAACGGCGCAAAAATTATTGTCGCAATTAACAAAGATAAAAACGCGCCCATTTTCAATTATGCCGATTATGGTCTGGTGGGCGATATCTATAAGGTTGTTCCTGCCCTCATCGACCAGTTAAGCCGCTAATTCCTTTTTCAACGCACATCTCCCGTCGTCGATACGGCGGGAAAGGAGCATAAAGCATGTCGGATGATAAATTTGACGCTATTGTGGTGGGCGCAGGCGTAGCAGGAACGGTCGCCGCGTATGTGATGGCAAAAGCGGGACTGGATGTACTGGTTATTGAACGCGGAAACAGCGCGGGCAGCAAAAATATGACCGGTGGCCGGCTCTACGCTCACAGTATCGAAAGTATTATGCCGGGATTCGCAACGTCCGCCCCCATCGAACGTGTCGTTACCCGTGAAAAAATCTCCTTTTTAACCGAAGAAAGCGCCGTCACACTTGATTTTCACCGCGCGCCCCCTACTCCGCCCCTTACGTCATATACCGTACTGCGCAACAAACTGGACCCGTGGCTAATGGCGCAGGCGGAGCAGGCTGGCGCGCAGTTTATCCCAGGTGTACGGGTCGACGCTCTGGTACGTGAAGGCAATCGCGTCACTGGCGTTCAGGCCGGGGATGATATTCTGGATGCGAATATTGTGATTCTCGCGGACGGCGTGAATTCCATGCTGGGCCGTTCGCTGGACATGGTGCCTGTCTCTTCTGCGCATCACTATGCCGTCGGCGTAAAAGAGTTGATTGGGCTCTCTCCGGCACTTATTGAAGAGCGCTTTAATCTGGCGTCCCATGAAGGCGCCGCCTGGTTATTCGCTGGCGCGCCCTCCAACGGGCTCATGGGCGGCGGGTTTCTTTATACCAACCGCGATTCGGTTTCTCTGGGGCTGGTATGTGGCCTGGGCGACATTGCTCACGCGACCAAAAGCGTACCGCAAATGCTGGAAGATTTTAAACAGCATCCGGCAATACGCCCTTTGATTCAGGGGGGAACGCTGCTTGAATACTCCGCTCATATGGTGCCCGAAGGCGGCATAGCAATGATGCCGGAGCTGGCAAATGACGGCGTGATGATTGTCGGCGACGCCGCCGGTCTTTGCCTGAATCTCGGTTATACCGTCCGCGGCATGGATTTAGCCATCGCGTCCGCGCAAGCGGCCGCTCAAACCGCCATTGACGCTAAAGCGCGGCAAGATTTTTCCGCCGCGAGTCTTGCCGGTTACAAACGCGCGCTGGAGAAAAACGGCGTGTTACGCGATATGCGGCATTTCCGCAAACTCCCCGGATTAATGGAAAACCCACGGCTTTTTACCGAGTACCCGCGAATGGCGGCAAACATTGTGGGCGATCTGTTCACCGTTGATGGCGGTCCAGTCCCACCGTTGCGTAAAACTATCCTGTCACATGCGAAAAAAATTGGACTGGTGAATCTATTAAAAGACGGCATAAAAGGGGCTACGGCATTATGAGTTCGGACAATAAGGTGAATGTTGACGTCAAATTGGGCGTAAATAAATTTTACGTAGATGAAGGACACCCACATATCATTTTGCGCTCCTCGCCTGACATGCAGGAGTTTAATAAATTAATAAAAGCCTGCCCTGCCGGACTCTATAAGCTGGACGATGCGGGAAATATTCATTTTGACTCCGCGGGCTGCCTGGAATGCGGGACCTGCAGGGTTCTCTGCGGCAATACTCTTCTCGAAAAATGGGAATACCCGGCGGGAACGTTCGGCGTTGAGTTTCGCTACGGCTGACGCTCTGAAACACCGGATAACGACGCTACGGCGTCTTATTCGGCTTGCCCCCGGAGATTACGTCATTTGTATTAATAGAGAACAAGTCAATGAGTGTTACATTAACGTTTGACGCCGCAAGGCGGAAAACCTATCGCGAGTCCGGCTACTGGGGCGATGCTTCACTGGGCGACTACTGGCGGCAAACCGCACGTGCCGTACCCGATAAAATCGCCGTGGTCGATAATCATGGCGCGTCCTGGACCTACGCCGCACTCGACTGCGCGGCAAGCCGCCTGGCAAACTGGTTACTGTCTCAGGGGATTCAACCGGGCGATCGCGTGGCCTTTCAGCTTCCGGGCTGGTGTGAGTTTACCCTCATTTATCTGGCCTGCCTGAAAACGGGCGCGGTATCTGTCCCGCTACTTCCCGCCTGGCGAGAAGCAGAGCTGGTTTGGGTGCTGAACAAATGTCAGGCTAAAATATTCTTCGCCCCCACCGTATTCAAACAGAATCGTCCGGTCGATCTTATCCTTCCGCTACAAAATCAACTGCGCCATCTGACGCATATTGTCGGCGTGGATAAACTGGCGCCTGCCACCACAGCGCTTGCGCTTAGTCAAATCATCGACCGCAGCGAACCGTTGCAGTCAGACATTAACATTCACGGTGATGAACTGGCGGCAGTGCTGTTTACCTCCGGCACAGAAGGAATGCCGAAAGGGGTGATGTTGACCCACAATAATATTCTTGCCAGCGAACGGGCGTATTGCGCGCGGTTGAATTTAACCTGGCAAGATGTGTTCCTGATGCCTGCGCCACTGGGCCACGCCACCGGATTTTTACACGGCGTCACCGCGCCCTTTTTAATCGGGGCGCGTAGCGTATTGCTGGACATCTTTACCCCAGAAGCCTGCCTTACCTTATTAGCGCAGCAACGCTGTACCTGTATGTCAGGCGCGACGCCGTTTATTTACGATCTGCTTTGTGCCGTTGAGCAACAGCCTGCCGACCTCTCCTCACTGCGATTCTTCTTATGCGGCGGCACGACTATTCCCAAAAAGGTTGCCCGCGACTGCCAGCAGCGCGGTATCAAATTATTGAGTATTTACGGTTCTACAGAAAGTTCTCCACACTCGATGGTTAATCTGGGTGATTCGACTTCACGCATGATGAACACCGATGGTTATGCCGCCACCGGTGTAGAAATTAAAATCGTGGATGAAGATCGCAATACGCTTCCAGCAGGCCACGAAGGCGAAGAAGCCTCGCGCGGGCCAAACGTTTTTATGGGATACCTGGACGAGCCGGAACTTACCGCCCGCGCACTGGATAATGAGGGCTGGTATTACAGCGGCGACCTCTGCCGCATGGATGAAGACGGTTATATCAAAATTACCGGGCGCAAAAAGGATATTATTATACGTGGAGGTGAAAATATCAGCAGTCGCGAGGTGGAGGATATTTTATTGCAACACCCCCGCATACACGATGCTTGCGTCGTTGCTATGCCTGATGAACGCTTAGGCGAACGTTCATGCGCGTATGTAGTCTTAAAACCGCCGCACCTTTCGCTGACGCTGGAAGAGGTGATCGCTTTTTTCAGTCGAAAACGGGTAGCGAAGTATAAATATCCGGAACGGATCGTCATCGTAGAAAAACTGCCCAGAACCGCCTCTGGCAAAGTGCAGAAGTTTCTGTTGCGGCAGGATATTATTGAGCGGCTGCGCCAGGAGCACACTGCGGTATAAATTGCCGGATGGCGACGTTAACGCCGCCATCCGGTATTACACTACTTCTTCAGTTCCGCCAGACTCAGCCAGGTCTGAACCACGGTGTCCGGGTTCAGCGACAGGCTGTCGATCCCCTCTTCCATCAGCCAGGCGGCAAAGTCTTCATGGTCGGACGGACCCTGACCACAAATTCCAACATATTTGCCCTGTTTTTTCGCCGCGCGGATCGCCATCGACAGCAGCGCTTTCACCGCGTCGTTACGCTCGTCAAACAGTTCAGACACCACGCCGGAATCGCGATCCAGCCCCAGCGCCAGCTGCGTCATGTCGTTAGAACCAATCGAGAAGCCATCAAAATACTCGAGGAACTGTTCAGCCAGCAAGGCATTGGACGGGATCTCGCACATCATGATGATCTTCAGCCCGTTCTCGCCGCGTTTAAGCCCCTGGCGCGCCAGCTCTTCGATGACCGCTTTCGCCTGGTCGACCGTCCGCACGAACGGGATCATGATTTCGACGTTGGTAAGGCCCATATCGTTGCGCACGCGTTTCACCGCTTCGCATTCCAGCGCAAAACAATCGCGGAAACTTTCTGCGACGTAACGACCCGCGCCGCGGAAGCCCAGCATCGGGTTTTCTTCATGCGGCTCATAGCGTTCGCCGCCGACCAGGTTGGCGTATTCGTTGGACTTAAAGTCAGACAGGCGAACGATGACGCGTTTCGGGTAGAAGGCGGCGCCTAACGTCGCGATCCCTTCCGTCAGTCGACCAACGTAAAATTCACGCGGCGAGTCAAACCCTTTCATCATCTCACGAATGTCGTTTTGCAGCGCGGCATCCTGGTCGTCAAACTCCAGCAGCGCGCGCGGGTGAACGCCAATCATACGGTTAATGATGAATTCCAGTCGCGCCAGACCTACACCTTCATTCGGCAGGCAGGCAAAGTCAAATGCTCTGTCCGGGTTGCCGACGTTCATCATGACCTTCAGCGGTAGCTCTGGCATGGTATCTACGCTGGAGCTTTTTACGCTGAAATCCAGCATGTCGGCATACACATAACCGGTATCACCTTCCGCACAGGAGACGGTTACTTTCTCGCCATCTTTCATGCGTTCGGTGGCGTCGCCGCAGCCGACTACCGCCGGAATGCCCAATTCGCGGGCGATAATCGCCGCGTGACAGGTGCGCCCGCCACGGTTAGTGACAATCGCCGCCGCTTTTTTCATGATCGGTTCCCAGTCCGGGTCGGTCATATCGGTGACAAGCACATCGCCAGGCTCAATACGGTTCATTTCGCCGATATCGTGAATAACTTTTACCGTACCTGCGCCGATACGATGACCAATGGCGCGACCTTCGGCAATGATTTTCCCCTGCGCATGTAGCGTATAACGCTCCATCACCTGGCCACGGGAGCGCACGGTTTCCGGACGTGCCTGCACAATAAAGAGCTTACCGGTATGACCGTCTTTCGCCCATTCGATATCCATCGGACGACCATAGTGCCGCTCAATCTGCACCGCTTGTTTCGCCAGTTCCTGCACTTCTTCGTTGGTGAGCGAGAAAATGTCGCGCTGTTCCTGCGGCACATCTTCAATCTTCACTTGCTTGCCGTGCTCCTGGGTGGCGGCGTAAACCATGCGGATTTTTTTCGACCCCATGGTGCGGCGTACGATGGCCGGACGGCCTGCCGCCAGGGTTGGCTTATGGACATAAAATTCATCCGGGTTAACCGCGCCCTGCACCACCATTTCACCCAGTCCCCATGCCGAGGTGATAAAGACCACCTGGTCAAAGCCGGATTCGGTATCGATAGAGAACATCACCCCTGACGAGGCGAGATCGGAGCGAACCATCCGCTGCACGCCAGCGGAAAGCGCTACGCCGCGATGATCATATCCCTGGTGAACGCGATAAGAGATGGCGCGATCGTTAAACAGAGAAGCAAATACGTGTTTCACTGCCACCAGTACCGCGTCGAAGCCCTGAACGTTAAGAAACGTTTCCTGTTGACCCGCAAACGAAGCATCTGGCATATCTTCCGCCGTGGCGGAGGAACGCACGGCAAAAGAGGCATTTTCATCATCCGACGAAAGCTGCGCATAGGCATCGCGGATGGCGTTTTCCAGCGCCGGCTGGAAAGGAGTGTCGATAATCCACTGGCGGATCTGCGCGCCCGCTTTCGCCAGCTGGGAGACATCATCAATATCTGTCTTATCCAGCAGCTCATAAATGCGCTGGTTTACGCCGCTTTGATCCAAAAACTGGTTAAACGCATCGGCAGTGGTTGCAAAACCATTCGGAACGGATACGCCCATGCCGGAAAGGTTAGTAATCATTTCACCCAGGGAGGCATTTTTGCCCCCAACTCTGTCTACATCATTCATGCCGAGTTGGTTATACCAAAGCACCAGCGGTGACGAGCCATTGTTGGACATCGAACAATCCTTTTGTGATAAATGAACGAGTTTAAGAAACACATAGTTGCGTATTTATCCTGGCATACTTAAACCCGCGAAAAAAACGGTGAATCGTTCAAGCAAATTTATTTTTTCATTTTTTCAGATTGTTTACGTAGTTGCGCAAACCCGCGCATAGCACGGCATTCCCTTAATCACCCACGGTATAAACTGCGTTTCCAGGAAATGAAACATGCTTTTCATTAATTATAAAAAGCGCCTGTCATTTTATAAAATAAGCGACAAGTTATACGTTTCCCGTTACTTTTAATTTATGCTTTCAGATAATTATGTTTACTCTTCAGGATGAACAGAATGGATAATGTTGTTGATCGCCATGTTTTCTATATTTCTGATGGTACCGCCATCACCGCCGAGGTCCTGGGTCACGCGGTTATGTCGCAGTTTCCGGTGACGATCAGCAGCATCACGCTGCCATTCGTGGAGAACGAAAGTCGCGCCCGCGCCGTCAAAGACCAAATTGACGCCATTTATCAGCAAACCGGCGTTCGCCCGCTGGTATTTTACTCGATTGTTTTACCTGAAATTCGCGCCATCATCTTACAGAGCGAAGGTTTCTGCCAGGATATCGTCCAGGCGCTGGTGGCGCCGCTTCAGCAGGAGATGAAACTGGATCCGACGCCGATCGCTCATCGTACTCATGGGCTTAATCCGGGTAACCTGAACAAGTATGACGCCCGTATTGCCGCTATTGATTATACCCTGGCGCATGATGATGGCATTTCATTGCGCAACCTCGATCAGGCTCAGGTCATTTTACTTGGCGTTTCGCGCTGTGGAAAAACGCCCACCAGCCTCTATCTGGCGATGCAATTCGGTATTCGTGCGGCTAACTACCCTTTCATCGCCGATGATATGGATAATTTGACGCTGCCCACATCGTTAAAACCGCTACAACATAAACTGTTCGGCCTGACAATTGACCCTGAACGCCTGGCGGCAATTCGCGAAGAACGCCGTGAAAACAGTCGCTATGCCTCGTTGCGTCAGTGCCGCATGGAAGTGGCGGAGGTCGAAGCGCTGTATCGTAAGAATCAGATCCCCTGCCTGAACAGCACCAATTATTCCGTTGAAGAGATAGCCACCAAGATTCTCGACATTATGGGGCTTAACCGCAGGATGTACTAGCAAACTAGTTTAATGGGTTGGTTTTTGTTATCATGCCGTTCTGCCTGCGAGGTGTGACACGCCTCGCACTTGAAATCAGCAGGGATTGGTTTATCGTGATGCCCATCACTTCCCGGTAGTCCTGCCGTTGAAGCAACAAATTTCTGAGACTTGTAATGAACAGAACCGACGAACTCCGTACTGCGCGTATCGACAGCCTGGTAACACCGACCGAACTCGCGCAGCGGTATCCTGTATCGTCCTCCGTCGCCAGTCATGTTACCGACTCCCGACGCCGGATAGAAAAGATTTTAAATGGTGAAGATCCACGGCTACTGGTCGTCATTGGCCCCTGTTCGATTCACGATCTGAATGCTGCCATGGAATACGCGACGCAGCTCCAGGCACAACGCCAAAAGCATCAGGCGCGTCTGGAAATCGTCATGCGCACCTATTTTGAAAAACCGCGCACCGTCGTGGGATGGAAAGGCCTGATTTCCGATCCTGACTTGAATGGAAGTTACCGCGTCAATTATGGGCTTGAACTGGCGCGTCGCTTGCTATTGCAGGTGAACGAACTGGGAGTACCGACCGCCACAGAGTTTCTTGATATGGTCACCGGCCAGTTTATTGCCGATCTGATCAGTTGGGGAGCGATTGGCGCGCGTACCACCGAAAGCCAAATCCATCGGGAAATGGCTTCCGCGCTATCTTGTCCGGTCGGCTTTAAAAATGGTACGGATGGCAATACTCGCATTGCCGTTGACGCTATTCGCGCCTCCCGCGCCAGCCATATGTTTCTCTCGCCGGATAAAGACGGACAGATGACTATCTACCAGACGAGTGGCAACCCGTATGGGCACATCATCATGCGCGGCGGTAAAAAACCGAACTACCACGCTGAAGATATTGCCGCCGCCTGCGACACGTTGCATGAATTTGATCTGCCGGAACATCTGGTCGTCGACTTCAGCCACGGCAACTGTCAAAAACAGCATCGCCGCCAGTTGGAGGTATGTGATGATATTTGCCAGCAGATTCGTAATGGCTCCACGGCAATTGCCGGGATTATGGCCGAGAGTTTTTTACGGGAAGGCACGCAAAAAATTATCAGCGGTCAACCATTAATCTATGGTCAGTCCATTACCGATCCCTGCCTGAACTGGGAAGATACGGAAGTTCTGTTGGAAAAACTGGCCGCGGCGGTAGATAGCCGCTTTTAATAGCTCGCCCATCCTGCCGGGATGGGCGTTTCTTCGATGCGTTACCCGCCCTTTTCTCTCCCCGCGCGTATATCACTCCACAGAATTAGCACTTGCTGTTATCGCATTAATTATTGATAATAATAATCATTGTGAGTTTGATTATTAATAAATAACATGTCGCGTATGGATAACACCGAGCTGCCTCACCCTAAGGAAATGGACAATGAAACGCTTCTCCCTGCCGCTGAACGGCGCGTCAACAGTCAGGCGCTATTAGGTCCGGACGGCAAAGTCATTATCGATCACAACGGTCAGGAGTATCTGTTGCGCAAAACTCAGGCCGGTAAACTACTGTTAACCAAATAGCGCTCCCGCCAGCAGACGATGCTGCTGGCATCAGGCTAACTTGAACAACTGACCTCCAGCCGCTTTCCCCACTCCGGCGGTCGGCTGGCATAGTCATCATCTCGATCGGTAAAAGGTTGACGTAAAACTTCATGCAACCGATGCAGTTCCGCCATGTCTCCTTGTTCAGCCGCATCTATCGCGCGTTGCGCCAGCCAGTTGCGCAACACAACCGCAGGATTCACGCGTTGCATCTGCTGCTGGCGCAGCGCGTCATCAACCGCCTCTGTGCGCAATCGCGCCCGGTAGCGGTCGAACCAGGCATCGAACGCCGCGCGATCGATAAACGTATCCCGCAACGGCGAGGAAGCGCTCTGTTGCTCCGTATGGCTTAACATCCGAAATGTACGGGTATAGTCACTCCCTTCGCGCGCCATCAGACTAAACAATTCATTCAGTAAAGCGTTATCGTCTTTTTGCTCGGTAAAGAAGCCCAGCTTCTGGCGCATTCGCTGCCCATAGTGCGTTAACAACGCGTCCTGGTAGCGATCCAGCGCTCTGTTTAACGCGTCGATCTCAATAAAAGGGGTTAACGTCTGCGCCAGACGTTGTAAATTCCACAGCGCCACCGACGGTTGATTATCGAAGCGGTAACGTCCCTGATGATCGGAATGGTTACCAATGAAGCCGGGATCGTAGTCATCGAGAAAACCAAAGGGACCATAGTCGATGGTCAGCCCCAGAATCGACATGTTATCCGTATTCATAACGCCGTGCGAAAAACCGACGGTTTGCCACTCGGCGATGAGTCTTCCGGTACGCGCCGCCACCTCTTCAAACCACAAAGCATATTTTTCCGGGACATCCTGCCATTGCGGCCAGTAATGACGAATAGCGAAATCAGCCAGTTGCTGAACTTTTTCCGGCTCACGGCGGTAGTAGAAATGTTCGAAATGACCAAAACGCATATGACTTTGCGCCAGACGCATTAACATCGCGCCCGTTTCCTGCGTCTCTCGCTGAACCGGCGTATCGCTGGCTACGATAGATAACGCGCGCGTCGTGGGAATACCCAGATAATGCATGGCTTCGCTGGCAAGACTTTCTCGTATGGTTGAACGCAGGACGGCGCGTCCATCTCCCATTCGCGAATAGGGTGTTAATCCGGCGCCTTTCAGATGCCAGTCGAGGGTCGAGCCATCCGCCAGGAGCTGTTCACCCAGCAAAATACCGCGTCCGTCGCCGAGCTGTCCCGCCCAGACGCCGAACTGATGCCCGCTATATACCTGCGCGACAGGCGACATACCGGGTAATAAGGTTTCGCCGCCCCAAACGCCAGCGCCATTGGTAGCGTCAAATAACGAAGCGGGAATGGCTAACTGCTGCGCCAGTTTGTCGTTATACCAAATCAGTCGCGCATTTTTTAACGGTGTGGGTAAAAGCGCGGTATACGTTGCTGGCAGTTCATCGCGCCAACGGGCAGTAAAAGACAGGGTCATAGGGCCTCCTGTCTTCAGTGTAGACGGTTAATCACCGGTTAAACACCGGCAAACAGAAAGGTTATCGCTGAACGAGTTTAATGAGCTGGCTTACTGGCACCGGAGGCCATAGTCCGCCCTGGAATGCGCTAAACCCCAATGGCGCTGCGCGCGCAAACATCGCCTCAGTATCAATACCGGCAATCATCAGCGACTCGCAGCTGGAGGAGATCTGGGCAACGATAGCGTGCATGAATGGTTCGAATGAGATCATTTCAGCTCGCTGCTGAATAAAATTTTTATCCAACATGACTCGTTTGAAAAGCCCATCGAAAATAGCTTTAGTCGACGCCTCGCCTGCCCCAAAATTTGCCAGCATTAATGGGAAATGCATTGCCAGATTAGCTAACGTTTCATTGTTTTTGCCCTGGTTTAATCCAGGATAATTCTCATTTATAGCTAATTCAAGAAACGGAAAGCGCGCTGCCCGGGAAAAAAGTTCGCTATCTAATAATAATAAGTCACTAATTGCAGGCGGTAAATTAAGCCATGCAATAAGTTTATGCTGAATAAAAAAGTGCTGACAGGTTTCTAACAACGCCAGTTTTTCAACAAACAGACAGTATTGTTCCTCCACCGAAAGGCGAGGCGCTACCAACTCAGTCGGCATCCGCACGGCGCCGTCTTCAGAGGCAAACGTTGCAATAATCTCCAAACCAACAAGCCGAGCGTTTTCATCCATGACGGGAAGGAAAAAGAGTTCGGAATGGTAAAGCTCATCAAGTGAAGCAATCATTACGCCAGTCCCATGGTTAGGGCGCTATTCGCCATCCAGTCACTACGGACGGAAACAGACGTAACTTCAGATACTAATTGAAGCGTCATCATTTTTCTTGTTTACCGGTAAACCGGTTCCTTTTTTTAACTTACTCTGATTATAAACCAATATTCAATCTTGTACTTTTAACAGGGCGTGAACACGCCCGTTTTTAATAAAAGTACGTTTGTAAATGCTACGGTTATATCATTATATATGATGACAACAGATGTCATAAGTTCAACCGGCGATATGTTAAAAATAGACTATAAAATTTATATCGTCTGCGAGGTTAAATTCGCCGTGCCTGCCAGAAGTTTTTTCGCCAGTACACATTATCCAGCGATGAACGCATCACGCCACGACTGGTAGAGGCATGAATAAACTCATTATTTGTATCGTAAATACCAACATGTAAACCACTTTCGCCCGAACCGGTTTTAAAGAAAACCAAATCTCCGGGCAGCAATTCATCTTTATCGATTCTGGTGCCGATTTTTGATTGTTCACGCGTATCACGAGGCAACTGCAAATCAAACTTGTCGCGCATAGTGACTACCACAAAGCCGGAACAGTCCACGCCTCTGCGACTCATGCCGCCGTAACGGTATGGCGTACCGCGCCAGGACTGCAACTGATCGTTCAGACCCGCAATGACGGTAATGGAGTCTGATAATCTGGCATTTGGCGCCGGTGCCCGATGAGTACTGCATCCTGCCAGGAACAATGCTGTGATAACAAGAAGCCAAAAACGCATGCCGCAACAATCCTCTGTTTTTATTTTGGTATTAATTTAGCGTCGAAATTACCTGCTTTTCAAGAAACGATTTTACTTAAGTGGCCGAAATGAGCATTGGATGCCCCTCGACGTCGAGTCGTCGAAAGCGCAGACCGTAGGCTTGCGCCAGATAAGAGGGGGTGAGCACCTCTTCCCGGCGGCCGCAGGCAATGAGTTTACCGCGCTTTAGTAACCAGGCTTTATGCGCATGGCGCAGCGTGTGGTTCAGATCGTGGCTACTCATCACAATCGCAATTCCTGCCTGACATAAATGATGTAATACCCGATCCAGAGCGTTTTGTTGCGCAACATCGAGACTGTTCATCGGCTCATCAAGCAGCAATAATTGACCGACCGGATTAGCGTCGGGATGAATTTGTAGTACAACGGCAGCAAGGCGAACACGCTGCCACTCGCCACCGGAAAGCTGATTCACGCTTCGCCCCAGTTTGTCGCCCAATCCAAGCATATCGGCCACCTCGTTAAGCTGCCCGGTTCGCGTTTTATCAGGTTGATGCAATGTCAGGTAATGCCAGACCGGCATGGCGAACGGCGGATTTTGCTGTTGCGCAAGATAAGCGCGGTGTTGGGCAAGCGTTGCCGTCGCCCATGCCTCCAGCGGCGCTCCGCCAAACCTGATGCTCCCCTCGCCGGAGGTTAACCCCGCCATACGCGCCAGTAGCGTGCTTTTCCCGGCGCCGTTCGGCCCGACAAGATGAAGGATCTCTCCTGCGCTTACTTCGCCGGAAAGCGGCCCCAGGCGGGTGCTCTCGGCGACATCCTTTAATTGCATCAATTGAGACATTATTTTGCCAACGCGATTTTTATGCTTTCCATCACAATAGGATCTTCAGGCGTCATATCCGGCGAAAAACGCTGTACCACCTGACCATCCCGGCCTACCAAAAATTTTTCAAAATTCCACAGAATATCATCCGGATAGAGTGGCGTACGCCCTTTGCTTACCATCCGTTCGTAAAAGCCGCTCTTCTCCGGCGCGACTGCCGTTGGCGCAGCGGCTATCAGTTTTTGATACAGCGGATGGCGCGCGTCGCCATTCACATCAATTTTACTGAACATCGGGAACGTGACGCCCCAGGTGCTGGCACAATAGGTTTTAATCTCCTCTTCGCTGCCTGGCTCCTGCCCCATAAACTGGTTGCAGGGAAAACCCAACACGACAAACCCCTGATCTGCCCACGCCTTCTGGATATTTTCCAACTGTTCATATTGCGGCGTCAGGCCACATCTGGAGGCGACGTTTACAATGAGCAGCACTTTTCCGGCGTATTTTTCAAGTGTAGTGACCTCTCCATCAATCGTCGTAACGTGAGTATTAAGAAGCGAGTTTTGCATGGTGTCTCCCTGATGTCGGTAGAATAGCGGGTTTCATCGTTAGCCTTTAATCATAGACTGCGAATGATGAAAGCAGTTGTTTACCGATGCGCTAACGCGCGGATTTGAGTAGCAGCCAGATAAACACTGGCGCCCCCAATGTGGCGGTGACCACCCCGATAGGCAGTTCAGCCGACGCCAGCGCCAGTCGGGCGACCACATCAGCCAATAGCAGGGCGATAGCCCCGGCCAGCGCGCAGCCGGGAAGTAAAACCCGGTGATCGGTTAAACCACATAAGCGCAGGATGTGCGGAATAACCAGACCGATAAAACCAATCGCCCCCGCCATCGCCACGCTGACGCCCACCATCCAGCCGGTGGCGACGACCAACAAATTGCGCCAGAACCACAGCGGCAGGCCAAGCTGCCGCGCCGAGGTTTCCCCTAGCGCCAGCATATTCAGCGGTTGCGACTGGCAACATATCCAGATCAGTACCGGGATGAGCGCAATCATTAGCCAGCTCTGCTGCCAGTCAACGCCGCCAAATCCTCCCATCATCCAGTACATTAATTGCCGCAGATCGAAAGAGGTGGAAAAATAGATAGCCCACGTCATCAGCGCGCTACAGATAATGCCTAGCGCGACGCCCGCCAACAACAAGCGGCTGGTAGAGAGATGGCGACGCGCAAAACGCAGCAGGATTAACGTAATAATGAGCGCGCCGGCTATAGCGCACAGCCCCAGCGCCCATCCTGGCAGTTGCCCCTGCCCCAGTAAGACGGCGGCAATAAGCCCAACACCGGCCCCATTCGAAACGCCGAGCAGGCCCGGTTCAGCAAGTGGATTTTCAAACAGCGCCTGCATCACGGCGCCAGATAGCGCCAGCGCAGCGCCAACCAGCAATACCGCAAGCGTGCGGGGAAGGCGAATTTGCCAGACAAACAGTTCCCCCCGGGCGCTTAACCAGTCACCGGGGGCAATCCACTGTTCGCCTGCGCATAAGCTCAGAAGTGTAGCCAGTAGCACCAGCAGTGACAGGCTCAGAAGCCAGCGAACGTTTCGTCGCTGTTGTTGGCGGGCAAAAGTCAGCATGTTATCCATTCAGCTGAAAAGAGGTAGCGTGATTTTACGGTGGGTATCCTTTACTTGAAAGAAAAAAGGCCGCAATGCGGCCTTTTTAGTTATACGGGTCATCTTTCAGGCTGACAGATACGCTGTCATCCCGCTGATCTACTTTCGGGATGGCAGCGTATCTGCCGCAATACACCCTGATGGATGTTATGCCTGGATCTGATTACTCTTCTTTGGGCGAAGCGTTTTCGACCCGGCTCTTTAACTTCTGCCCGGGTCTGAAGGTCACCACGCGCCGTGCTGTAATAGGAATATCTTCACCCGTTTTCGGGTTACGCCCCGGACGTTGATTTTTATCACGCAGATCGAAGTTACCAAAACCAGAGAGTTTCACCTGCTCACCGTTTTCCAGAGCACGACGGATCTCTTCGAAAAACAGTTCAACCAGTTCTTTGGCATCCCGCTTGCTAAGCCCAAGCTTATCAAACAGATATTCTGACATTTCAGCTTTTGTAAGCGCCATAGGTTCAATCCCTCAATGATGCCTGGAATCGCTCTTTTAATGCCTCTACACATTTGGCGACGGTAGCGGCAATCTCCTCTTCTTCGAGTGTACGGTTGGTATCCTGAAGGATCAGGCTGATAGCGAGGCTCTTATAACCCTCCGCAACACCCTTACCGCGGTACACGTCAAATAAGTTTACGCCAACTACCTGATTTACGCCAACTTTCTTACATTCGGATAAAATATCCGCTGCGGGAACGTTTTCTGCAACAACAACCGCAATATCGCGACGGTTGGCCGGGAAGCGTGAAATCTCCCGCGCCTGCGGCACGATACGGTCTGCGAGCTTATTCCATTCCAGTTCAAACACCAGCGTACGACCATTCAGATCCAGTTTACGTTCCAGTTCAGGGTGAACAACCCCAATAAAACCAATACGTTCATCTTTCAGATAAATCGCCGCAGACTGTCCCGGATGCAGTGCCGGATTCATCTCCGCCTTAAACTGGATATCACCCAGTTTGCCGGTTAAATCCAATACTGCTTCCAGATCGCCTTTCAAATCATAGAAATCAACGGTCTCTTTTGCCAGGTTCCAGTGCTCATCATAGCGGTTACCGCAAATCACGCCAGCCAGCATCAGATCCTGTCGAATACCCAGATTGGCTTGTGTATCCGGAACGAAACGTAAACCGGTTTCAAAAATACGCACGCGATTCTGCTGACGGTTTTGGTTATAGACCACCGTCGCCAACAATCCGCTCCACAGAGACAGACGCATCGCCGACATCTCAACAGAGATAGGGTTTGGCAGCAGCAGCGCTTCTGCGCCTGGATGGATGAGCTGTTGTACTTTAGGATCGACAAAGCTATAGGTAATCACTTCCTGATAGCCTTTGTCGTTAAGCATGGTTTTAACCCGCTTCAACGACAGATCGGCTTCACGGTGCGTCCCCATGATTAAACCGGCCTGGATTGGCTCGTCCGGAATATTGTTATAGCCGTAAACGCGGGCCACCTCTTCCACCAGATCTTCTTCAATCTCCATATCGAAACGCCAGGTCGGCGCCACGGCTTTCCACTCGTCCTGCCCTTCGGTCACTTCACAGCCCAGACGACGCAGAATATCACTGACCTGCTCATCCGCAATATGATGCCCGATCAGGCGATCCAGTTTACTGCGACGCAGCGTAATGGTGGCGCGTTTCGGCAACGTTGCTTCGTTGCTCACATCAATTATCGGACCCGCATCACCGCCACAGATATCAAGAAGCAGACGAGTAGCGCGCTCTATCGCTTTATATTGCAGCGCCGGGTCCACCCCGCGCTCGTAGCGGTGAGACGCATCGGTATGCAGACCGTGGCGACGAGCGCGACCGGTGATAGACAGCGGATTAAAGTACGCACACTCCAGCAGCACATTTTGCGTTTCGCCATTCACTCCGGAATGTTCGCCGCCAAAAATACCGGCTATCCCCAGCGCCTTATGGTGATCGGCGATCACCAGCGTGTCCGCATTTAACGTCGCTTCGCTACCGTCCAGCAGGACGACGGTTTCACCCTCTTTTGCCATCCGCACGACAATACCGCCATCAATGCGATCTTTATCGAAAGCATGCATTGGCTGACCCAGTTCGAGCAGCACATAGTTCGTGACGTCAACCACCGCATCGATGGAGCGAATACCACAGCGACGCAGTTTCTCTTTCATCCACAGCGGCGTCGGCGCGTTAACATTGATGCCTTTTACCACCCGGCCCAGATAGCGTGGACACGCATCAGCGGCCTCTACTGTAATCGGCAGCGTATCGCTGATAGTTGCCGTAACCGGCGCCATTTCAGGCTCCTGGAGCGGCGCTTTGTTCAGTACCGCCACATCACGCGCAACGCCGATGATACCTAAGCAATCCGCACGGTTCGGCGTGACGCTAATTTCGATGGTATTGTCGTCAAGCTTCAGGTATTCACGGATATCGGTACCCAGCGGCGCATCCGCCGGCAGTTCGATAATGCCGCTGTGATCGTCGGAAATCCCCAGTTCGGAGAAGGAGCACAGCATCCCTTCAGACGGTTCGCCGCGCAGTTTCGCCGCTTTAATTTTGAAATCGCCCGGCAGGATGGCGCCAATGGTGGCCACCGCTACTTTCAGCCCCTGACGACAGTTTGGCGCGCCGCAGACGATATCCAACAGGCGTTCTCCGCCGACGTTGACTTTCGTTACACGCAATTTGTCAGCGTTCGGATGCTGGGCGCACTCAACCACTTCCCCAACCACAACGCCATTGAAGCTTCCCGCGACCGGCTCAACGCCGTCTACTTCCAGGCCAGCCATCGTAATCTGGTTAGCCAACGCATCGCTATCAATTGCCGGGTTAACCCACTCGCGTAACCACAGTTCGCTGAATTTCATTGTTTTATCCTGCCTTTATTTAAACTGTTTAAGGAAACGCAGATCGTTTTCGAAGAATGAACGCAGGTCGGTGACGCCGTAACGCAACATGGTCAGACGTTCCATTCCCATACCAAAAGCGAAGCCAGAATAGATTTCCGGATCGATACCGACATTACGCAGCACATTCGGATGCACCATCCCGCAGCCCAGCACTTCCAGCCATTTGCCGTTTTTCCCCATCACATCCACTTCCGCAGAAGGTTCGGTGAACGGAAAATAAGAAGGACGGAAGCGAATCTGCAGATCCTCCTCAAAGAAATTACGCAGGAAGTCGTGCAGCGTACCTTTGAGGTTGGTGAAGCTGATGTTGGTATCAACAATCAGACCTTCCATCTGATGGAACATCGGAGTATGCGTCTGGTCGTAGTCATTACGGTATACACGGCCCGGCGCAATAATACGGATCGGCGGTTGCTGCGCTTTCATCGTCCGGATCTGGACGCCAGACGTCTGGGTCCGCAGCAAACGGGTCGCGTCAAACCAGAAGGTATCATGATCGGCGCGGGCCGGGTGATGACCCGGAATGTTTAACGCATCGAAGTTATGGTAGTCATCTTCGATTTCCGGCCCAGTCGCCACGGTAAAACCAAGCTCGCCGAAGAAACTTTCAATACGGTCAATGGTACGCGTGACCGGATGCAGACCGCCGTTCTCAATACGGCGCCCCGGCAGGGAGATATCGATGGTTTCAGCGGCCAGACGGGCGTTAAGCGCTGCGCTTTCCAGCTCGGCTTTACGCGCGTTAAGAGCCTGTTGTACCTGCTCTTTCGCGGCGTTAATGACTGCCCCGGCTGCCGGACGCTCTTCCGGCGGCAGATCGCGTAGGGTCGTCATCTGAAGGGTTAAATGCCCTTTCTTGCCCAAATATTCGACGCGTACATTGTCTAACGCGGCAACATCTGACGCCTGGTTAATGGCGGCCGCTGCATTGGCAACCAGCTCTGCGAGATGTGACATGGTTTTCCTCATTGTGTCGGTGAAGACACCGGTTCATTGGACGTAATCTCTCGATTTCAGATACAAAAAAAGCCTCCATCAGGAGGCTTTTTTGCGCTGTTTTTCGTTTCGTTTTTCACGCGCTAGCCTCCTGGGATCAGGTGCTAAAGTAAAAAAAGAAACGGAAAATAGCAGCGTTCATGCTTGCGTTACCTTATGTGGTAAAACCGAATATCCTTTATTGAAAAGGGTTACAGGTCAATTGTCAACTCACTGAACAGTAAATAAAAGAGAGGGAGCCAGGCTCCCTCTTTTCACTGGCTTATGCCAGAGCTGCTTTCGCTTTTTCAACCAGCGCGGTGAACGCGACTTTGTCGAATACGGCGATATCAGCCAGGATCTTACGGTCGATTTCAACAGAGGCTTTTTTCAGGCCGTTGATGAATTTGCTGTAAGAAATACCGTTCTGACGTGCTGCTGCGTTGATACGCGCAATCCACAGTTGACGGAACTGACGCTTACGTTGACGACGGTCACGGTAAGCATACTGACCAGCTTTGATAACTGCCTGGAAGGCAACGCGGTATACGCGAGAACGCGCACCGTAGTAGCCTTTGGCTTGTTTCAAAATTTTCTTGTGACGTGCGCGTGCAATTACACCACGTTTTACGCGAGCCATATGTGCTCTCCTGTATCTATTCTAATTAAAAAGTTAAAAACGTTAACGGCTTATGCGTACGGCAGGCACGCGATAACCAGGCCCAGATCGCCTTTAGAAACCATGGCTTTCGGACGCAGGTGACGTTTACGTTTAGTCGCTTTTTTGGTCAGAATGTGACGCAGGTTAGCGTGCTTGTGCTTAAAACCACCTTTACCGGTTTTTTTGAAGCGCTTAGCAGCACCGCGTACGGTCTTAATTTTTGGCATTTTAATAACTTCCACTTCGCATTGTTAATAAACGAAACATAGGCGAACAAAACCTGTGAAGCCCGAAGGCTTCACAGAATTGTTACTTGAAGGCCTTACTGTTTCTTCTTAGGAGCAAGCACCATGATCATCTGACGGCCTTCGATCTTCGTTGGGAAGGATTCGACCACTGCCAGTTCTTGCAAATCGTCTTTCACGCGATTAAGCACTTCCATACCGATTTGCTGGTGGGCCATTTCACGACCGCGGAAACGCAGCGTGATTTTGGCCTTATCGCCCTCTTCGAGAAAGCGAATCAGGCTGCGGAGTTTTACCTGATAGTCGCCTTCATCTGTCCCAGGACGGAATTTAATTTCCTTCACCTGGATAACTTTTTGCTTTTTCTTCTGTTCCTTAGAAGACTTACTCTTTTCATAGAGGAATTTGCCGTAATCCATTATACGACAAACCGGCGGCTCGGCGTTAGGGCTGATTTCGACTAAGTCTACTCCGGCTTCTTCAGCTTTTTCCAGAGCTTCTCTCAGACTCACAATACCAAGCTGCTCGCCTTCCAGACCTGTTAAGCGAACTTCTTGCGCGCGAATTTCGCTATTAATACGATTCGGACGCGCCGTTTGAACTCGTTTTCCGCCTTTAATACTTTATTCCTCCAGTTGTTGAAGACTGCGGCTGCGAATCTCTTGTTGCAGCTTCTCAATCACGTCATTTACGTCCAGACTGCCCAGGTCTTTACCGCGGCGGGTGCGAACGGCAACTTTGCCTGCTTCCACCTCTTTATCACCACAGACCAACATATAAGGGACACGACGTAAAGTGTGCTCGCGGATTTTAAAGCCAATCTTCTCATTTCTCAAGTCTGCTTTTACACGAATGCCCGCATTTTGTAGTTTCTGCGTCAATTCGTTAACGTATTCAGACTGCGAATCGGTAATATTCATCACGACTACCTGAACAGGCGCGAGCCATGTCGGGAAGAAACCAGCGAACTCTTCGGTCAGGATACCGATGAAGCGTTCCATCGACCCAAGAATCGCACGGTGAATCATTACCGGCACCTTACGCTCGTTGTCTTCGCCTACATAGGAGGCGCTCAGACGAGACGGTAAGGAGAAGTCCAGCTGTACTGTACCGCACTGCCATGCACGATCGAGGCAGTCATATAAGGTAAATTCAATTTTCGGACCGTAGAATGCGCCTTCACCCAGTTGATACTCAAACGGGATATTATTTTCTTCCAGCGCAACCGCCAGATCCGCCTCAGCACGATCCCACATCTCATCGCTGCCGATACGCTTATCAGGACGAGTGGAAAGCTTGACGACGATCTTCTCGAAGCCAAAGGTGCTGTACATATCGTAGACCATACGAATACAAGCGTTAACTTCATCGCGGATCTGCTCTTCGGTGCAGAAGATATGCGCATCATCCTGCGTAAAGCCGCGTACGCGCATCAGACCATGCAGCGCGCCTGATGGCTCGTTACGGTGGCAGCTACCGAATTCCGCCATACGCAGCGGCAAATCACGATAGGATTTCAGACCCTGGTTAAAGATCTGAACGTGGCCCGGGCAGTTCATCGGCTTGATGCAATATTCGCGGTTTTCTGAGGATGTGGTGAACATCGCATCTTTATAGTTGTCCCAGTGCCCGGTTTTTTCCCACAGCACACGGTCCATCATGAACGGGCCTTTAACTTCTTGATACTGGTACTCTTTGAGTTTAGAACGAACAAAGACCTCCAGCTCGCGGAAGATAGTCCAGCCGTCGTTATGCCAGAACACCATGCCCGGCGCTTCTTCCTGCATATGATACAGGTCGAGCTGCTTACCAATTTTACGATGGTCGCGTTTTGCGGCCTCTTCCAGGCGCTGCAGATAAGCGTTCAGAGCTTTTTTATCTGCCCATGCCGTACCGTAAATACGCTGCAGCATCTTATTATTGCTGTCACCGCGCCAGTATGCGCCGGCAGTTTTCATTAGTTTAAAGTGATGGCAGAAACGCATATTCGGCACGTGCGGACCACGACACATGTCGACATATTCTTCATGATGGTACAAGCCTGGCTTATCATCATGGGCGATATTTTCATCAAGAATAGCGACTTTGTAGCTTTCACCACGCTTCACGAAGGTTTCACGCGCTTCGTGCCAGCTGACTTTCTTCTTGATAACGTCGTAATTTTTCTCGGCGAGCTCATGCATCCGCTTTTCGAGCGCTTCGACATCTTCCTGAGTTAGCGTGCGGTCAAGATCAACGTCATAGTAAAAACCGTTGTCGACAACCGGGCCGATCGCCATTTTCGTGTGCGGCCAAAGTTGCTTGATAGCGTGACCTAACAGATGCGCGCAAGAGTGACGAATGATCTCCAGACCCTCTTCATCTTTTGCGGTGATGATGGAAAGCGTCGCATCATTTTCAATCAGATCGGAAGCATCAACCAGCTCGCCATTCACACGGCCCGCAATGGTGGCTTTCGCCAGGCCAGGACCAATGTCCAGAGCAACATCCATCGGGCTTACAGGGTGGTCATAATGGCGTTGGCTGCCATCAGGAAGAGTAATAACAGGCATGTAATATCCTTATTTGCAGTGGTGACCCATACGCAAGATCACATACAAAGAGAAAATGAATTTATTGACAGTGAGTTGTGTATCCATCTAGCCAACCATTGCTAAATTGGCGCACAACCTTCGACACAGACGAAAATCGCTATTTTCGTCCGGCATGACGATGGTAACACTAAAAAAAGGGAGATTGCATCACTCTGTAGCAAATCAAGACCCTTGACAGGGTTTCTCCATTATCTTTCTACGCGCCGTATAGCGCTTCTCATCGACAACCTAACTTCTGCGCCAAACTCCCCTTTGTCGTTTTCACCTCGCTGGCTACCGCTTCAGGCAAGGCAGACCACAGCGTCAGCACTGGCTTCGTTTTATGTTCGATAGCCTCCACGGTAACCTGATAGTCGCAAAAATTCGCCGAACGGGGCGTATTCTGATCCATAATAAACGCAGCGTAATTTCCTTCACTTTTTGACGGCGCCGTTCCGGTGAATAAAACCTTCCAGTACCCGCTGGGAATTTCTACCGTCGCATCTTCTGGCAATGTGGCGATATGCCGCTCAAAAAGGGGGCCGGTCACTACGTGCACTACAGATACATCAGCCTGTTTGGCAAGTTCGCGCACCCGGTTTTCCAGTGCAGCCCATGCTCCCTGGTTCAGGGCGGATTTCTGCGGCGTAATATTCGATAAATAATTTAACGACGGCCAGTCCGAAACGCCGCCCAATCCTGCCAACGGCGCCTGGTGTCCCCTGTCGACTTTTAATAGCGTATGGGCATTTTTATAGGCCGAAGGGGCCAACGTATCCGAGGGCGGTAAATCGGGGTCCTGCGCCCAGTTCCGCGGGCGACCGCTTGCCTGGCTGGTCTTTGTCACGCTATAGGCAACCCAGTTGGCAAATTTCGTGGCGCTATTATTATTGAGCGTATAGACATGGCGATAGATTGTTTGTTGACTTCCTCCTTGAGGACAGCCAACGCTACAGTTATCAGGTTGTTGAACGAGTACGTTACGATGGGGTAACTCGGGTGCCGATGTTGTATCCTGGGGAGGATACGATGTAGTACATGCGCTTAATAATACTACGGGCAGTAATTTTAGCAGATTAATGGTTTTATTCATTTTTTCTTCCTTAATAATAACTGCCCTAATAATTCAGATGGCAATAATTTGGTTATATTACCCTGCCAGCCGTTAGATGCGCTCATCATTAAAGACAACACTATCACGGTAAAAATTAATAACAGATAAACATCGAAGCCATCAAAGAAAATGAGCTCAAAAGAATACAACATGATATTCATGTTGATACCAAAAAACATCGTATTATATGCATAATCGTGAAGCCAATAATTTCTCGCACTCAGATAGCGAATGAAAAATGGATATTCAATAATATCTGGCGCATGTTTTTTAACACCATTTTTCAACATTAAGGCAACGTATCCTCTCAATGACTCGCTGCTGGCAGGAGTTTAGTTATATTTAAAGGTTTAATAGGCACTGCGCATCATGCTGCTGTGCTTATTACTTTGTAAAAATAAGAGTATTCACTTTCATATTCACGGGTAAAAAGTGAACAAATACAGCTATTGCGCAACGATGATTGCCGCCATACTCAGTACGACCACAATGGCCAATGCCAGTAGCCTTGCTATTTCAGTGGCGAATGATGATGCAGGTATATTTCAACCATCCTTAAATGCCCTTTATGGGCACAAGGCTGCAGACCGGGGTGATTATACTGCCGGGCTCTTTTTAGGCTACAGCCACGATCTCACTGACGCCAGTCAACTCTCTTTTCATATCGCGCAAGATATTTATTCTCCATCAGGCGCCAATAAGAGAAAGCCTGAAGCCGTCAAAGGCGACCGCGCGTTCAGCGCCTTTCTTCATACCGGACTGGAGTGGAATTCATTAGCCACCAATTGGTTACGTTATCGTTTAGGTACCGATATCGGCGTTATTGGTCCTGACGCAGGCGGTCAGGAGGTTCAGAATCGGGCGCATCGAATAATAGGCGCAGAAAAATACCCTGCCTGGCAGGATCAAATTGAAAACCGTTATGGTTACACGGCAAAAGGAATGGTCTCCCTTACGCCAGCTATTGATATTCTGGGTGTCAATGTGGGCCTCTATCCAGAAGTCTCTGCTGTCGGCGGCAATCTCTTCCAGTATTTGGGGTACGGCGCAACCGTTGCGCTGGGAAATGATAAGACCTTCAACTCTGATAATGGGTTTGGGTTACTGTCCCGCCGAGGGTTAATACACACTCAAAAAGAGGGATTGATCTATAAAGTATTTGCTGGCGTTGAGCGCAGGGAAGTTGATAAAAACTACACGTTACAGGGGAAAACGCTGCAAACAAAAATGGAAACGGTGGATATTAATAAAACCGTGGATGAATATCGCGTCGGTGCCACCATCGGCTATTCTCCCGTCGCATTTTCTCTTTCTTTAAACAAAGTCACGTCGGAATTTCGCACCGGAGACGACTATTCTTATATCAACGGCGACATCACCTTCTTCTTCTGAGGCGTCACCACGGAATAACCGGGTTACGTAACGTAACCCGGCGCAATATTACATCTTATAGCCCAGCGTTACCGTAGTGCGGCGATCGGTATGTTCCGGCGCTGATTCAGGCGGCTGCGAGTTCCACGTTAAATTATACCCCACCTTTAGACCAAAATGTTCGTTAATGGCGACATTGAGGGCTGTTTCCGAATTTAGTGTGGTGTCTTCTGCGCCAAATACTGACACCCCCTGTGTAAACTTAGCATTGTCAGTTAACTGCCAGGCATAGCTGCCGGAAGCATAACCCAACGGCTGCGTTTCAGTGGTATCGTCCGTATGTTCGTCATAGCGAACCCCTGGACCGAATTCAAAACGGAAGCTGTGCACTGGACCATTAAGGAACTGCCGCCCGTAACCGGCGGTCAGTACGTCGCGCTGACGATAACCGTTGAAACGGTCTGTCAGCCAACTGGCCTGGCCAAAGGTATAATCATAATCCGTCATATTAAAACGGTTACGCGCGCCTACCGCATATTTTTCTGAAGAGCGTTCATCATTAGAGGAGGTATTGCTGGCATTGCCCCATAATGACCAGGCGGTACGTTGTCCATACCAGGTCATCGCCGTGTCAGCCGTTAAGGAAGAACTTTTAGTATTGCCTGACTGAGCAAGGTAGCCCGCATTCAGATTACCTTCAAAAGGTTTTTTCGCGGTGGAGGGATCATCCATGACAGTAAAAACGGAATCATCGGCGGCGGCATACAGAGACGCGAACACGCCACCCGCCAGCATAACTACAGCGGGTACTGCCTTCAAAAGCTTCATTTATATAGAGTCCGTACAACTAAAAAAGAGACCACGACGGTCCCGGAAACTTTCATAGGGATCAATGACAAACGCCCCTGGAAAGGTAGCGAATTATAAGAAGCCCCGAATAACATAGCAATCAATTACTATTTCATTTTTTGAATAAGAACCCTCCCGAAGCATTCATTTATTTATATAACTTTACATCGTACTTCTTTAAATAAAGATCCGGAAAATCATATTGTTAATTCCTTCACTTTCCGGGGATTAAGTGCCAGACTGAAATCAGCCTAACAGGAGGTAACGATGGTACGTATCTATACGTTGACGCTTGCGCCCTCTCTCGATAGCGCAACAATCACGCCGCAAATTTATCCCGAAGGTAAACTGCGGTGCTCCGCGCCAGTATTCGAACCCGGCGGCGGGGGTATTAATGTCGCTCGCGCCATTGCGCATCTTGGCGGCACCGCGACCGCAATTTTCCCGGCTGGCGGCGCTACCGGCGAACATCTGGTCGCACTACTGGCTGACGAAAATGTCCCCGTGTCTACCGTCGATGCGAAAGACTGGACGCGTCAGAACCTGCACGTCCACGTCGAGTCCAGCGGCGAACAGTATCGTTTTGTTATGCCCGGCGCCACGCTGGACGATGACGAATTTCGCCAGCTTGAAGAACAGGTACTGGAAATTGAATCCGGGGCAATTCTGGTTATCAGCGGCAGCCTTCCGCCCGGCGTTAAGGTCGAGAAACTCACGCAACTGATTTCCGCCGCGCAGAAGCAAGGCATTCGCTGCATTATTGATAGCTCTGGCGACGCGCTCACCGCCGCGCTGGCGCTTGGCGATATCGAACTGGTGAAACCTAACCTGAAAGAATTGAGCGCCTTGGTTAATCGCGATCTGACGCAGCCTGATGATGTGCGTAAAGCGGCCCAGGAATTAGTGCAAAGCGGCAAGGCTCGCCGGGTAGTGGTTTCTCTGGGGCCGCAAGGGGCGCTGGGCATAGACAGTGAGAATTGCATCCAGGTTGTTCCTCCCCCGGTGAAAAGTCAAAGTACTGTTGGCGCAGGCGACAGTATGGTAGGCGCGATGACGTTAAAACTGGCGCAAGACGCGTCGCTGGAAGAGATGGTGCGCTTCGGTGTGGCGGCAGGCAGCGCTGCTACGCTCAATCAAGGTACGCGTCTGTGTTCCCGTGACGATACCCAAAAAATATACGCCTATCTTTCCGCGCAATAATCGTTTCCCCCTCGCCGAGGGGGATACCGGAAAATCGGTTAACGGGCGGCGCATCCGCCGCTGTTAAAAACACAGTTGCTCCCAACGAGGTGAACGATGGCCAGTGGCGATATTACCCGTTATGTTATTACCGTAACCTTCCATGAAGATTCCCTGACCGAGATTAACGAACTCAATAATCATCTGACGCGCAGCGGTTTTTTGCTGACATTAACGGACGATGAAGGGAATGTGCATGAGCTCGGCACCAATACGTTTGGCTTTGTTAGCGCTCAGAGCGCTGATGAAATCAAAGCGCTTGTCGCCGGACTTGCGAAAAGCGCGTTAGATAAGGATGTCGACATTACCGTGGCGACCTGGGAGGCGTGGAGTAAAAACGCACAATAAGTGCCATTCCCGCCGCGGCGCGTCCGCGATGTGCGTTAGTTCGTATTTTTCAACCGCATTTTTGCGCTAACCTTATGATCTGGCAGACAACGTGGGGAGAGACATTATGTGGCAAGCTATCAGTCGTCTTTTAAGCGAGCAAGTCGGTGAAGGCGAAATCGAACTGCGTAATGAACTGCCAGGCGGAGAAGTTCATGCCGCATGGCATTTACGTTATGCAGGCCATGATTTTTTCGTGAAGTGCGATGAACGAGAAATGCTTCGCGGTTTTACCGCAGAAGCCGATCAGCTGGAGCTGCTCTCCCGCAGTAAAACCGTTGTTGTGCCTAAGGTATGGGCGGTAGGTTCGGATCGGGATTACAGCTTTTTAGTCATGGACTACCTCTCGCCCCGCCCGCTGGATGCCCATAATGCGTTTATTCTTGGGCAACAGCTGGCGCGCCTGCACCAATGGAGCGACCAACCTCAATTCGGCCTCGATTTTGACAACGCGCTCTCTACCACGCCGCAGCCGAATACCTGGCAACGCCGTTGGTCGACTTTTTTCGCCGAACAGCGCATTGGCTGGCAACTTGAACTCGCCGCGGAAAAAGGCATTACCTTTGGTAATATTGACGCCATTGTTGAACATGTTCAGCAACGTCTGGCGTCGCATCAACCGCAGCCTTCTCTTTTGCATGGCGATCTATGGTCGGCGAACTGCGCGCTTGGCCCTGACGGCCCCTATATCTTCGATCCAGCCTGCTATTGGGGCGACAGAGAATGCGATCTGGCGATGCTGCCGCTGCATACCGATCAGCCACCGCAGATTTATGATGGCTATCAGTCCGTTTCGCCGCTACCGCTGGATTTTCTCGACAGGCAGCCGATTTACCAGCTCTACACCCTGCTTAATCGGGCAAGGCTGTTTGGCGGTCAGCACCTGGCTACTGCGCAAAAAGCGATGGATCGGCTGCTTGCGGTATAGGTACAGCCCATGCCGGATACGGGCTATCCGGCATTTTTCAGTTTACATGAAGCCTAACAAGGAAAAGAAAAAGTAGCCGAGCACGATAATAATAACCGGCAAAATATAGAGCGGGAAAAACTGTAAAAAGATGGTATGGTGCGGCACCACGATACGTGACTCTATCTGCTCACGCGTTAGCCCTTCCGCGCCTTTTGCTTTTTCCAGAATCAACTGATCTTCCACGCCTTCACGCAAAAAACGTGACTGGCGGCTCATTCTGGCGCCGGAATCCTGCATCGCCAGCCCGACAAAAATCAGAATAAAAATGAGCCAGAAACCGATATTCAGGCTTCCCTGAAAATTCGGCGTCGGCGAGTTGTACCAAAAAACATTCAGAAACGGCGTATTCACGCGCATCATGTCTATCATTACGTGGGTAAAATCCAGCATTACCGCATTTATCCCCTCCTGCTTTTCACTGTGCGCATACATAAATTTAAGGACTGAGATGAGCGTGGAAAGCAGTGCCGGAATAAAAATAACCCACCCTACAACTCTTTTTAGGATTGCAATGCGTCCAGCTTGTTGATACGTCATGAGTTCCCCTTGATAAAGACGCGTCGTTTTGGCCTAAGTCTACCTGTTGATTCCCGTTTTCGCCTGATCTTTAAGGGCGATATACTAAGAACATGGTCATAATGAACGCTTAATTCGTTATTTTTTAATCTCAACAGGAGAGGTTGTGATGTCAACCCCACGTCAAATTCTTGCTGCAATTTTCGATATGGATGGACTACTGATCGATTCCGAACCGCTCTGGGATCGAGCTGAACTGGACGTGATGGCAAGTTTAGGCGTAGATATTACTCGGCGCCATGAGTTACCAGACACGCTTGGGCTACGCATTGATATGGTTGTCGATCTCTGGTTTGCGCAGCAACCGTGGAGCGGCCCCGATCGCCAGGAAGTGACAAACCGTGTTATTGCCCGCGCGATTACGCTTATCGAAGAGACGCGCCCTCTTTTGCCGGGTGTGCGCGAGGCCGTGGCACTGTGTAAAGCGCAGGGGCTATTAGTGGGGCTTGCCTCGGCATCGCCGCTGCATATGCTGGAAAAAGTGCTCACCATGTTTGGGCTGCGCGACAGTTTTGACGCGCTGGCCTCTGCGGAAAAATTGCCCTACAGCAAACCGCATCCGCAGGTCTATCTGGATTGTGCGGCCAAATTAGGCGTTGATCCATTAACCTGCGTGGCGCTGGAGGATTCGGTGAATGGTCTAATCGCGGCAAAGGCGGCGCGAATGCGCGCCATTGTGGTGCCAGCAGAAGAAAACCAGCATGATCCGCGCTTTGCGCTGGCGAATGTCAAACTTAACTCACTGACAGAGCTGACGGCGGCGCATCTACTCGGTTAAGATGTTTCCGAAACAAAGTCAACGGGCAATTAGCCGCTGAGCCAGACGGCAAGCGGCTTTGACAGAGACAAAGAGTTACAACGTCACCACTTCCGCCTACTGTATAAAAACCCTATACTGTATGAATTGACAGTTTAATGGGTTTTATCATGACGGCGGAAGGACATCTTCTTTTTTCTATAGCCAGCGCGGTTTTCGCCAAGAATGCCGAGTTAACGCCCGTCCTTGCACACGGCGACTGGTGGCATATTATTCCTTCGGCTATTTTGACCTGTCTGCTGCCGGATATCGACCACCCCAAATCTTTTCTTGGTCAGCGCCTGAAATGGGTATCGAAACCGATCGCCCGCGCGTTCGGTCACCGGGGGTTTACCCATAGTCTGCTGGCGGTCTTTGCCCTACTGGCGACCTTTTATCTCAAGGTACCTGATACGTGGATTATCCCGGCGGATGCGCTGCAAGGCATGGTACTTGGCTATTTAAGCCATATCGTCGCGGATATGCTCACCCCCGCAGGCGTTCCCTTACTGTGGCCGTGCCGCTGGCGTTTCCGCCTGCCTATTCTGGCGCCGCGCAAAGGCAATCAACTGGAGCGATTTTTATGTATGGCGTTGTTTGCCTGGGCGGTGTGGATGCCGCAGTCCATGCCGGAAAACAACGTCATACGCTGGTCTTCGCAGATGATCACTATCCTGCAAATGCAGTTCAATCGTTTTATAAATCACCAGATTGATTAGTAAATCAACACCAAAGTCATTTTTGGTATAAACCATTCCATTTGAATATAAGAGCCAGCTCACAGTTCTGCTAATCTTGCGCGAACAGAATCGCTAAAACACAGCGCTTCATAATAAAAAAATCAGGAGAACGGGGATGAATTTTCCATTAATTGCGAACATTGCGGTGTTCGTCATTCTGCTGTTTGTACTGGCGCAGGCCCGTCATAAACAGTGGAGTCTGGCTAAAAAAGTGCTTGTCGGCCTTGTGATGGGCGTGATCTTTGGTCTGGCCCTGCACACCATTTATGGCGCTGACAGTCAGGTGTTAAAAGACTCCATTCAGTGGTTCAATATTGTCGGCAACGGCTATGTGCAATTGCTACAAATGATTGTGATGCCGCTGGTATTCGCCTCTATTTTAAGCGCCGTGGCACGACTGCATAACGCCTCTCAATTGGGGAAAATCAGTTTTCTGACTATCGGCACGCTGCTGTTTACTACCCTTATCGCAGCGCTGGTGGGCGTGCTGGTCACCAATCTGTTCGGACTGACGGCGGAAGGTCTGGTTCAGGGCGGCGCGGAAACCGCGCGTCTGAATGCCATTGAGACGAGCTATGTCGGCAAAGTGGCCGATCTCAGCGTGCCGCAACTGGTGCTGTCTTTTGTACCGAAAAATCCGTTTGCGGATCTGACTGGCGCAAATCCTACGTCTATTATCAGCGTGGTGATTTTCGCCGCATTCCTGGGCGTGGCCGCGCTTAAACTGCTGAAAGATGATGCGCCAAAAGGCGAGCGTGTGCTTGTTGCTATCGATACCCTGCAAAGCTGGGTGATGAAGCTGGTGCGTCTGGTGATGCAACTTACGCCTTACGGCGTACTGGCGCTGATGACGAAAGTGGTTGCCGGCTCTAATTTGCAGGACATCATTAAGCTTGGAAGCTTCGTGGTAGCGTCATATCTTGGTCTGGCGATAATGTTTGTGGTTCACGGCATACTATTGGGCGTGAACGGGATTAGCCCGCTGAAATATTTCCGCAAGGTGTGGCCGGTGCTGACATTTGCCTTTACCAGCCGCTCCAGCGCCGCCTCCATTCCACTTAATGTCGAAGCGCAAACCCGCCGCCTGGGCGTGCCGGAGTCCATCGCCAGCTTTGCTGCCTCTTTTGGCGCGACCATCGGCCAAAACGGTTGTGCCGGTCTTTATCCTGCAATGTTAGCGGTAATGGTTGCGCCGACGGTCGGCATCAACCCCTTAGACCCCGTATGGATAGCCACGCTGGTGGGTATCGTTACCGTAAGTTCGGCGGGTGTTGCCGGCGTTGGCGGCGGCGCGACCTTCGCCGCGCTGATTGTGCTGCCTGCCATGGGCTTACCGGTCACGCTGGTCGCGCTGTTAATCTCCGTCGAACCGTTGATTGATATGGGCCGTACCGCACTGAACGTGAGTGGCTCAATGACCGCGGGTACGCTGACCAGCCAGTGGCTGAAGCAGACCGATAAAACCATTCTCGATAGCGAAGAAGACGCTGAACTGGCGCATCGATAATACATTATCGGGAGTTCACATCGTCTGAGACACGACGATCGGCAACTCAAAATGTCTGTCACTAAAAACGCCGGTCTCCAGTACCGGCGTTTTGTTTTTTTCTTAGTCAGCGATTTCGTTTTCCTGGCGAACCTGATTCGCCCAACGCTGCGCCGATTCTGGCACGCTAAAGGCGGGCGACCGTTGAAATGACTCCCCCGTCAGAACAAAGGCAACATATTTACCGCGCAGTATCCAGACGTCGCGAAACGTATCCATTTTTATCGCATGTTCCGGCGGCGCGGGTTCAACACGCGGAATATAGCTAATAATCTGGCGATTTTGCTGGCGAAGAGGTTTCATCATTAATGCTTCACTAAAAGAGGCTAAGGCTAAAAATCAGAAAAACACTATTTTAGCCGATCTTCGCCCCCGACGTCCTGTTCCGCGCGTGCGATTTCCCTATTGAGCCTTGTCTGCCGTTCCGCTCTCCCCCGGCATAATTGCTGAAATGTTCTATAGTTAGAGTGATTTTGACTACTACCACGCCCATTTCAGTGATGAAAGCAGGAGACGAGTTCAATGTCGCATAATGAGAAATCCCCCCATCAGTCCCCCGTGCATGATACCCGTGAATCACAGCCCGGCCTGGACTCCCTGGCACCGTCAGACGGTTCACATCGCCCCACGCCAGAACCGACGCCGCCGGGCGCGCAACCAACGGCCCCCGGCAGCTTAAAAGCGCCCGAGACCGCGAATGATAAGCTCACTGCCCTCAACGCCTTTCGTAAAGGCAGCGAAAATTATGCGCTGACCACCAATCAGGGCGTGCGCATCGCCGACGATCAAAATTCTCTTCGCGCCGGCAGCCGTGGCCCTACGCTGTTGGAAGATTTTATCCTGCGCGAGAAAATTACCCACTTTGACCATGAGCGTATCCCGGAGAGGATCGTTCACGCCCGCGGATCAGCAGCGCACGGCTATTTTCAGCCATATAAAGACCTGAGCGACATCACGAAAGCCGCGTTTCTGTGCGATCCACAGAAAATTACCCCGGTCTTTGTTCGCTTTTCGACAGTACAGGGCGGCGCGGGGTCTGCTGATACCGTACGTGATATCCGCGGTTTTGCGACCAAATTTTATACCGAAGAGGGAATTTTCGATCTCGTCGGTAATAACACGCCGATCTTTTTTATCCAGGATGCGCATAAGTTTCCGGATTTTGTGCACGCCGTTAAGCCCGAACCACATTGGGCTATTCCGCAAGGACAGAGCGCGCACGACACCTTCTGGGACTATGTTTCCTTACAGCCTGAGACGCTGCACAACGTCATGTGGGCAATGTCGGATCGCGGTATTCCACGGAGTTATCGGACGATGGAAGGGTTCGGCATTCACACCTTCCGTCTGATCAATGCACAAGGGAAAGCGACCTTTGTCCGTTTCCACTGGAAACCGTTGGCAGGTAAAGCCTCGCTGGTGTGGGATGAGTCACAAAAACTGACCGGTCGCGATCCGGATTTTCACCGCCGGGATCTGTGGGAGGCCATCGAAGCGGGCGATTTTCCGGAATACGAGCTGGGCCTACAACTCATTGCCGAAGAGGATGAATTTAAATTCGATTTTGATCTGCTCGATCCGACCAAACTGATTCCGGAAGAGTTGGTGCCAGTACAACGCGTCGGCAAAATGGTGTTAAACCGTAATCCGGATAACTTTTTCGCTGAAAACGAACAGGCGGCATTTCATCCAGGACATATTGTTCCCGGCATTGATTTTACCAACGATCCGCTGTTACAGGGGCGTCTGTTCTCTTATACCGACACGCAAATCAGTCGTCTGGGCGGGCCAAACTTCCACGAAATTCCGATTAACCGCCCTACCTGCCCCTACCATAACTTCCAGCGTGACGGTATGCACCGGATGGATATCGACACCAATCCGGCGAACTATGAACCGAACTCCATTAATGACAACTGGCCGCGCGAAACGCCGCCAGCGCCAAAACGCGGCGGCTTCGAATCATACCAGGAACGGGTGGATGGCAATAAAATCCGCGAACGCAGCCCCTCTTTCGGTGAATATTACTCGCATCCTCGCCTGTTCTGGCTCAGTCAGACGCCGATAGAGCAGCAGCATATTATTGACGCGTTCAGCTTTGAGCTGGGTAAAGTCGCCCGCGCGTATATTCGGGAGCGGGTGGTCGATCAGTTAGCGCATATTGATGTCACGCTGGCTCAGGGCGTCGCGCATAATCTCGGTTTTGCACTCACCCATGAGCAAACGCAAATTGCCCCGCCTCCTGATGTCAACGGTCTGAAAAAAGATCCGGCGCTCAGCCTGTATGCGGTGCCGGACGGCGATGTTAAAGGTCGCGTGGTCGCTATTCTGCTAAACGACAAGGTTAACGCCGCCGAACTGTTGACCATTTTGCAGGCTTTAAAAGCCAAAGGCGTCCACGCAAAACTGCTCTATTCACGGATGGGTGAAGTAACGGCTGATGACGGTTCAACATTAACTATTGCGGCAACCTTTGCCGGCGCGCCGTCGCTAACGGTCGATGCGGTAATAGTACCGTGCGGCAATATTGCCGATATCGAGAGTTGCGGCGATGCCCGCTACTACCTTCTGGAGGCCTACAAACATCTGAAGCCCATCGCACTGGCAGGCGACGCCCGACGGTTTAAGGCGCTTTTAAACATTGATAGCCAGGGGGAAGAAGGACTTGTTGAGGCAGATAACGTTGACCACCACTTTATGGACACTCTGCTGACGCTGATGGCGGCACACCGTGTCTGGTCGCGTGCGGGGAAAATTAACGCGATTCCTGCATAAACGGCAAAAAATGCGGCGCATTCTTGCGCCGCAAACTCAGGAGCTAAATATCAAGAAAACTGCCAGGACGATATCCACGTTCCGCAATCGCTGCCTTGAGTGACGCAGACGTCAATACCTCCAGTTCAGTTAAGCGGGGGTAACAATAGGCGCTCTGGCGAATAATGTTGTCCACAAACGCCGGATGACACATCACCTCCAGAGAGGTTTCTCCTCGATGCGTCGAGGCATCCAGAATGCGTAAAAAGCACGCTTCGGTGATCTCCTCGCCGTAAAATTCACTGCTAAATCCTTGAGTGCTGCGCAAATCCGACGGCAGATCGTCGGCGTTCAACACCGTCTGGCGGTCAATACGTAACGCAATCCCGCGCTGCGCCGCAAAACGGGCGACGATGGGGAAAATTTGCGGGAACATATGCACATGATGGTGACTGTCGAGATGCGTTGGCTCGCGGCCAAATACGTCGATGAAACGCTGATACTGACACGCCAGTTCATGCGCAATTTCATCCAGCGGAAGCGTATCCTCCTCCGCCATTTGCCAGATCCATTTCCCCAACAGGCCGTCTCGCGTCAGGCCCGGCATCTCTGACACCGGTTTGCCTAACGTCAAAACAAAATGCATTCCCACCCCAAGCGCAGGCAGCTCGCGGCTAAGCTGCGCCGCATGGTCAATAGCCTCGCCATTGACCAGCGCCGTCGTGGAGGTCACAACGCCGTTGCGATATGCTTCAACAATGCCGTAATTTTGCCCTTTACTCAGGCCAAAATCATCGGCATTCACAATCAACACGCGTTCCATAGCCTACCTCTGTCAGTGGTGCTTACCTTTAAGCGCTTCGATGCAAGCGGCAAAATTAGGCAGCCATTTTTCATGCGCCAGGATGAGCTCACGCGCCAGGACTTCTGCGTCGCGGTCGGAATGCACCAGCGGACTCAGGTTAAGCGCCAGCAGCACATCATTAAAGTTTCCGCTCAGCGCCGCATTGCTGGCCGCGACCTCAAATCCTTTAATAGTGTGGATAAGCCCCAGCACTTTTTCGTCAAAACGGGTGATACGCGGGTGCGGCGTCGCGCCATTGCGTCCCAGAATGCAGGTCATTTCCACCGCCCAGTCCGCCGGGATATTCTCGACATGCCCATGATGTGGAATATTAACGTAATGCTCAGTCTGCTTGTCATTATAAATAGCGTTAATGACTTCACAAGCGGCATCGGAATAATAAGCGCCGCCGCGTTGCTCAAGCTCTTTCGGCTTCACGTTTAGCTCAGGATTTTTGTACAAGTCGAAGAGTTGTTTCTCCACTTTTTGTACGACCTGAGCGCGCGCGCCGCCTTTGTAATATTCGCCCATTTCAATCGCCAACATCTCTTTTTGCTTGAAGTAATACAACAAATAAGAGCACGGCAGCATGTTCAGCGAGCGAATCAATCCTTCACTAAACGGCAGATCAAAGATATTTTTTACGGTTGACGCTTTCAACTGACCGGACGCCACGCCATCCAGTAATTCTGCGAACCGTGAGGTGCCATTCACCAGCACATCTTTAATAAAGACCATATGGTTTAGACCAAACAGGTCAATGGAAAGATCGTCATTCTCATTCAGCACCAGCACGTCATGAATAAACATTTTCATGCCGACAGGAATATTACATACGCCGATGAATTTTTTAAAGTTGGTATGACGATAAACCGCTTCCGTCACCATCCCCGCCGGGTTAGTAAAGTTAATGACCCACGCATTCGGACATAATTCTTCAACATCCTTAATGATGTCAAAAATAACCGGAATGGTACGCAACCCTTTAAATAAACCGCCAGCGCCGTTGGTTTCTTGCCCCAGATAGCCGTGGCTAAGCGGGATACGCTCGTCCAGTTCACGGGCTTTGAGTTGACCAACGCGTAGCTGGGTAGTGACAAAATTAGCGTCTTTCAGCGCTTCCCGGCGATCCAGCGTTTTATACAATTTTAGCGGAACGCCTGCTTTATCAATCATTCGCTGGCAGAGATCATAAATAATGTCCAGCTTCTCTTTCCCGTCTTCAACATCAACCAGCCATAATTCGGTGACAGGTAATTCATGGTAGCGCTTAATAAAGCCTTCAAGTAATTCAGGGGTGTAGCTGCTCCCGCCACCAATAGTGACGACTTTTAATTTCTGGCTCATAATATCTCCCTTCAGTGTATGACACTGATATGTATTACGCTATGCCCGCTCGTAAGAAATAGCGTGACGTTCCCCGCGCTATTGGGGCAAGCGTGAAATGTAATTAATCGAGCAATGCAAACCGTTACTCATTAATTTCCGTCAATCGCTTCCGATAACTATTCGGCGTAAATGAGGTCATCTTCTTAAACGTTTTAATAAACAGACTTGGACTGCTATACCCGGCTTCATAAGCAATATCCGTAACCGAATAGTTGGTCATTTCCAACTGTTTCTTGGCAAAATTAATGCGAATCTCATTAATGATTTGCATCGGCGTTTTGCTGTAATAACGTCGGGTGGCGCGCGTCAGATACTCCTGGGATTTTGCCGACAGGCGCACCATATTTTCCAGCGCATGTTCGCCAAACTGCGTTTTATCATGCATTATCTCCACGGTTGCTTTCAGCCATTGTGGAATATCATCATAAACCTGCTCTTCGCGGTAATGACGTAAGCGGTTTATAATATAAAATGTCACCACTTCGATAAATTCGTCGAGCCCATTGCCGCGAAAATTCAACGACGCAATCACCGTTTCAATATAGGTAAGGAAGGTGCTATTCGCCCTGTATACCTGCGATGCCACAAAACAAAACGGCAGTAACGGAAGATAATGCTGTTCAAAAAAACGTTTACTAATTCCTACGTTCAGAATACGCGTTGCGCCAAACTCATAGAAACTTTGGTGATTCGACCCCACCGGGATAAAAACAAAATCTCCACGTTCCAGCAGCACACGCTTCCCGTTGATCTCCTGGTAATAACGTCCGGTTAATACCAGGGTAAATTCATAGTAGTCGTGCTGATGCAGCCCGGTGACGCTTTCCGTCTTGTTATAGATAAACACATGGAAATTTTTGCCATTGAAGAGCTGCTGCTCATAAACCGTTTTGATTTCCGTTGCGTTAACCTGTAGCTGCATCATCCGCCCCCTGTTATTTCAGTTTCTCATGGAGCTCAATCAACTCAGCGATCAGTTCACGAGCCAGCATTGAGGTCATCAAATGATCCTGAGCGTGAACCAGGACCAGACTGACTTTCATTTTGCCTTCGCCCTGATCGCCTTCGATGAGTTTTGTCTGCACAAGATGCGCTTCATTGAGCGCTATGCGCGACTGGTCCATCATCGCTTTCGCCGCCTCAAAATCGCCTTCTTTCGCTTTTCTGAGCGCGCCATATGCCAGGCTGCGCGCCTGACCAGAATTGATGATAAGCCCCATAACGACTTCTTCGAGTTCCTCAGCCGCTGTCTGGTTATCTACAACATTTTCAAGATCAAACATAGTCTTTCCTCTGATTCAGCCCGGCATGGCATCCCATGCCGACGCGGAGTTTAGAATTTCAGTGCGTTAGCGATATCTTCTTCGCTTTCTTCCTGCTCAATGGCGTTCTGCGCTTTGTTAGCCACCACCACGAAGGGGAGATAAATCAGGGTAGCGACCGCCAGGTTAAATAGCGCAACCAGTAATGCGGCGACGCTGCCGTTGGTGTTAAAGAACGCCCCCAACCCGGTTGGCATGGTCCACGGCGCAATATTGGTAATCGGCGGAATAATACCCAAATAGTAAGCCACCAGCGTAATCGCCGCCAGAATCGGCTGAACCAGAATGAAGGGGATAAACATCACCGGGTTCATAATAATCGGCAGGCCAAACAGGATGGGTTCGTTAATCTGGAAGATACCTGACGGCAGCGCCAGTTTTGCCACCTGGCGATAGTCCGCGCGACGGGATGCGAGGAAGATAGCGATGATCAGACCCAGCGTTGCGCCGCTACCACCGAGGAAGATATAAGAATCCAGCATCGGTTTCGCCCAGATATGGAACGTTTTACCGGCTTCCAGCGCCGCATCGACGGAGCCATACTGCTGGTAAATAGAGATGTTTTCCAGCGCCCAGGGCGTCATGATGCCGCTGTCCAGCGCGGTCAGCGCCAGCGAACCATGAATACCAAAGAACCACAGCAGCGGTACAAAAATGACATATGCCCACCCTACCACGCTACCCAGCGATGCCAGCGGCGTAGAGATAGTGTCCATAATAATCTGATGGAAGTTAGAACCGTAATTAGACAGCGCCCAGGCAATAATCCCCATAATAGAGAGAATAATAAAGCCGGGAATTAATGCTGAGAATGAACGAGACACCGAAGCCGGTACGCTGTCCGGTAGTTTAATCACCCAGTTGCGCCGGACAATAAATGTAAACATCTCCGCGACCACCAGGCCAATAATAATACCGGAGATAATATTCGCGCCGCCCAGCCAGTTAGCGCCTACGGCATAGGCCTCGCCGACACTATACGGCGTTACGGTCATAAATGCCGCCACGGAGAGCAGTCCGGCGGCCAGCGCATCAACCTTGCGCTCTTCCGCCAGCGCCATGCCGATAAAAAATGGCGCCATGAGCGACATAATGCCCAATGTGCCGTTATAGACGTTCCCGCCGATGCCTTTCAATCCATTAAGTGTTTCAATGGTTGAGGCATCAAGCCGAATGCCCATGGAATAAAAAAACGACCCCTCCCCAAAGCTCAGGAAAACGTTATTAATTAATACAAACATCGCCCCCGCAAGGGTTAATGGCATTAAACGAATAAAGCCGTTCTTGATTGCATTAACGTGTGGCTGCTTTCCTATTTTTACAGCAAAAGGAAGGAGTACCTTTTCAAGTGAAGCAATAACGTTACTCATAGAAAAATACCCTTAAATACCGCAATAAAATATTGCGGTTAGTGTATGAAATAACTCTTTGACGGGAAAAATTAAAAAATAATTAATTCGCGGCGGCTTTTTTAATTGCCGCTACCGCAGCTTTAAGCACGCCTAAGCCATCTACCTTGCCGTACAACATTGAATCAATGACTTCTACCGGTTTACCGGGTAATAAACGCTGAATTTCGGGGAGCATATAAGCAATTTGCGGGCCTAATAACACGACGTCCGCTGCCGGGCCTTTTTCACCGGCCAGGGTTTCAGGGAATGCTTCAATAATCACCGGCACTTCATATTTTTCAGCCTGAGCGCGCATTTTTGATACCAGTAAGGATGTTGACATGCCCGCAGAACAAAACAGATAAATGTGTTTCTTTTCCATAAAAACCTTCCTCATGTGCGATTATCTGTCAACCAGATACGCCGCAAGCCTCAACCTGCATCCATACTCTGGGCGACTTGCGTAACCGGATTTACTTTTTTAGGTGGCTGAAATGAGTATACGGGATCGGACCGCCGGATGGTATTTCCTTGACCCACTAAATTGTCTCTCATTGACCTGGCGTTATGACCCCCCTCACATTTCGGGCAAATAATTCGCGATAATAAATAAGGTTATGGCAGGCACAAAAAAACCGGCTCGCAGGCCGGTTTCCTTGAATGTTCAGGCAATGTACAGTTGTTACTGCTTCGGCGCCTGTGGGTCAGTGTCGTACTCCGCACAGGTCTGATAGCCGGAGTTAATCACGTGCCCGGTATCATCCAGCGCAACAAAGTAGGTTTCCGCTTTACCATCACGTTGACCCAGGATGTAGGTCTGACAGGTACCGCGCGCATGAATCATGCTCACTTCAGATGACGGTTTGCCCGCAATCTGCGCAACTTGCGCCCTGCTCATTCCTTTTTTAACATCTTTAACGACAGGCTCAACAAATTGGTCTTTTGTACGATCATACGCCGTACAGCCTGCCAGCATAGTCATTACCGCCGCTGCGCTTAAAATTCCTGCTACGTTCTTGTTCATTTTCCGTCCTCTTGTTTATCAGCGTGTTATGTAAGCCTGGAATACATCAGAACATTTTTCAAGCCGCGCCTCGCGACAAAAAGTCTTTCGGAAAATTCTCTAACGCAGCGATATGTTGTTTTAAACACCGCTTAGCCCGCCAAACCTTGTCGTTTCAGCGGCGAAGGGTTAGCTTTAACAGGGTAAAGATTCATTTTTTTAATGTCGAAGGGGGTTAAATGACTCTGCAGCAAGAGATAATCCAGGCGCTTGGCGCGAAACCGCATATCAACCCTGAAGAAGAAATTCGCCGCAGCGTGGATTTTCTTAAAGCGTACCTGAAAACCTATCCCTTTTTGAAATCGCTGGTGTTAGGCATCAGCGGCGGGCAGGATTCGACGCTGGCCGGGAAACTCAGCCAGATGGCTATCGCCGAATTGCGGGAAGAGACCGGTGATAATGCGCTGCAGTTTATCGCCGTTCGTCTGCCTTATGGCGTGCAGGCCGATGAACAGGATTGCCAGGACGCCATTGCTTTTATTCAGCCGGACAGAGTACTCACCGTCAATATTAAAGGCGCCGTCCTCGCCAGCGAACAGGCGCTGCGCGAAGCGGGAATTGAGCTGAGCGATTTTGTTCGCGGCAATGAAAAAGCGCGTGAGCGAATGAAAGCGCAATATAGCATCGCCGGTATGACTCATGGCGTCGTGGTGGGCACCGACCATGCGGCGGAAGCGATAACCGGGTTCTTCACCAAATATGGCGACGGCGGTACCGATATTAACCCGCTTCATCGCCTTAACAAACGCCAGGGCAAACAGCTTCTCGCAGCGCTGGGCTGTCCTGAGCATCTGTATAAAAAAGTCCCCACCGCCGATTTGGAAGACGACCGCCCTTCACTGCCTGATGAAGCCGCGCTGGGCGTAACGTATGACAATATTGACGATTACCTGGAAGGCAAAACGCTGGACCCCGCCATCGCTAAAACTATCGAAGGCTGGTATGTAAAAACTGAACATAAGCGCCGTTTACCGATTACGGTATTCGACGACTTTTGGAAAAGGTAAGCGTACTTCTACTGTTGTGCCGGATATCGCTCGTCTATCCGGCCTCCTCTCTTCCCAGCCTCTTTTTTAATCACCCATCCGCTGTTATACTGGATGAATAACCAGTTAACGGAGATCACTGTGGTACGGCGTCAATCAGCCCCCCGCCTTGAGTTTGAAGCGGCGGCCATTTACGAATATCCAGAACATTTACGTCCTTTCCTCAGCGAAGCGCCAGCCTTACCGGGCGTCTATATATTTCATAGCGAAAGCGATACGCTGCCGCTTTATATCGGTAAAAGCGTGAATATTCGCAGCCGGGTGCTCTCACATCTGCGAACGCCTGACGAGGCCGCTATGCTGCGACAGGCGCGGCGGATAAGCTGGATCTGCACCGCTGGGGAAATGGGCGCGTTGCTGCTGGAGGCGCGGCTGATCAAAGAACAACAGCCGCTGTTTAACAAACGGTTACGGCGTAATCGCCAGCTTTGCTCTCTACAGTTGAGCGAACAAAAGATTGAGGTCGTTTCCGCCCGCAGCGTCGATTTTTCCCATGAGCCGAACCTGTTTGGGCTCTTCGCCAACCGTCGGGCGGCGCTGCAAAGCTTGCAGAACCTCGCCGATGAACAAAAATTGTGTTATGGCCTGCTGGGGCTTGAACCGGTAAGCCGTGGGCGCGCCTGTTTTCGTTTCGCTCTGAAGCGCTGCGCTGGCGCGTGTTGTGGGCAAGAAACCCCGCAGACGCATTTTCTTCGTCTGCAGGCCTCGCTGGAACGGTTACGTGTGGTTTGCTGGCCCTGGAAAGGCGCTATCGCGTTAAAAGAGAGCCGCCCACAAATGACCCAGTTCCACATTATCAACAACTGGTTATGGCTGGGGGCGGTCCCCTCGCTGGATGAGGCCGCCACCCTGGTGCGCACCCCTGCGGGCTTTGATCAGGATGGCTATAAAATTCTCTGTAAGCCACTAATGTCAGGTCAATATGAGATCATTGAACTGCACACCGACTGTCGCCAGTCATAAAGAAAACCGCCGATCCTGTCCACCTCAACGATTGTGTTGTCGACAAGACCGGCGGTCTTAAATTATGCGGAAAGTTATTCTGCCGCAGCAGGCATTTTACCTTCTTGCGCCGGGCGTTCTGTCAGACGCTTCTCAAAATTAGCGTTATATTGCTTTTTCTGCTCCGGTGTCAGAACGTTATAAATTTTATTCTGGGTTTCCATATGCGCCAGCATATTGGCCTTGCGCTGCGCTTCCATTTTCGTAATTTGCGCTTCGGCTTTGGCTTTATCGAAGGTATCGCTGGCAATAATATCATGCATGGCGCGACGCTCTTCCAGCGGCGGACGTTTCATTTGCTCGCGCTGCGCTTTCATAATGTCGCGAATTTGTTGCTTCTGCGCGTCTGTCAGGTTCAGGTTTTTAAACATCATATCGTGATGTGGGCCAAATTTACCTTTATGCTGCATCATTGGCTTCGCATCCGTTGGCGCGGCGGTGGTAGTCTCAGCGGCATGAGCCAGATTCGCAGCACCCATCGCCAGGGTAGAGGCAACAAATAGAGCAGTCAGTTTACGCATATTTCCATCCTTCCTTTCAGTTATTTTTACGGCATATTTAAAACAGCGCCGTGTTGTCGTGATTAACTTTAACCGTCTTAGCGTCAATTAGTCATAACAACGGTAAAACAATGAAAGTATAAAAAACACTTTTTCGCCAATTGTGAAGAAAAAAAGAATAAATTGCGCAGAGTTGAAAGAGAAATATACAACAGCATGATATAGCAGAAATTATGCAGAACTATAACGCAGCAACGCTTATTAATAAAGCAATTCTCCAGGAATAATCCGTAATAGCATGAAACTGTGTCCCAAATCATCCCTGTAATCCTAACGTGAGCTTACAGGGACATTTATCAGGGAAGTCTTTCCAGCATTAATCCAGCCCGCAATCCGCAGGCGACAGAGGGATTAGGAAAGAGAACATATTCAACGTCATGCGTCACCGTCACGCGCTTATCCCCCTCCTCGGCCAGCAACGTTCCCTTCGCAAAGGCAGTAAAATTCAGCGTTTGCGCATCCATATAAAGCGCGAACTTGTCGCTGTGACGCGTGATTTGCGACACTACCCGATAGCGTAGCGGCGGCGAAAACGAGGTTGACGTTTCGACACCGCTCAGCAGCGCCGACAACGCCTGCGAGGTTACACTGAACTGCGTCAGATCGTTTTGCCCAAACGGCAACGCCTTTCCCAACTCCAGGGTACAGGAAAGCGCGCCGAAATGTTCAGAGCTAAAGTGCGTAAACGTACCGCCGGGCGCCTGATGAAATACCAACGCCTCCAGTCCTGCCGCGCCCAGCCACGCCAGAAAATCCGCCTCCCACGGGCGGTCGCGCTGCGGCAATACGCCAAAACGCAAATGATGCGAGCCACGAATGGCGGTATGCAGATCCAGATGCCAGCGTACCCGCGCCTGGCCAGATGAAAAGAAGGTTTCCAGACTTAGCTCCAGCTCACGCGCCCGCCGCGTTTCATCGCTTTCGGCAAAGGACTGCCAACGCCCGCCAAACATACGGTTCATATCGCTGTGACAGTAGCGTATTCCCGCCGCCAGCGCCTGCGGATTGCCGAGTACCACCAACACTCGCCACGTTAACGTCAAGCTGCCTGAATACAGCGCCGACAGCAGCTTATCCAGCATCTCGACCGGCGCGGTTTCATTACCGTGTATCCCCGCAGAAAGAATTAACGCACGGTCGACCGGCGCATCGGGCGTGAGTTCAAGCAGACCATGGCCTAACCAGCGCCAGCGAAAACCCGCGCCCTTCCCCTGCGTCACCCGTGGTGTCGTGCCGCTTAGCGTCAACGCCAGAAAGTTATCCATCAGCCGCCCCCGTTTGCTGGAAAGGATAAACCGACCCCAAATCCAGCAGACGCGTTAACACATCCAGCGCCTCCCGGCCTTCTCGCAATAATAACGGATCGGCCAGATCGGCGGCGGTCAGGCGATCGCGATAATAACGATCCGCCCACGCGTTAAGGGCCGTAAACAGAGCGTCATTCATCATTACCGCTGGATTCACCGCCCGTCGTTCTTCTTCTGTTAACACCACGCGTAATCGCAGACAGGCCGGGCCGCCGCCGTTGGCCATACTTTCTCGCAAATCAAACACCTGCATCGCGCTGATGGGGTTATCCTCCGCCACCAGCTTATTCAGATAGCGCCAGACGCCGACATGGTCCTGACATTCCCGCGGCAACACTAACAGCATTGAGCCGTCGTCACGGCTTAACAACTGACTATTAAACAGGTAGGTGGCCACAGCATCTGATACAGAAACCTCTCCGGCGGGCACCTCTATCGCCATAAAACCGTCAACGCGCGTACGCAACTGATTAATGAGCACTTTCTGCCGGGCAAATGCCGCTTCGTGACAAAACAATACCTGTCGATTCGAAACGGCGATGACATCATTATGGAATACGCCTTGATCGATGACCTCCGGGTTTTGCTGAGCGAAGATAACCTGTTGCGGATTCACCTGATTAAGACGCGCCACGGCCTCGCTGGCTTCGCGGCTCTGGCGCGCCGGATAACGAGCGGGTCGTATTTCATTCTCCTCTTCGCGCCCATAGACAAAAAGCTGCACGCCTGCCGAACCATACTCGCCGCCAAGACGGTTATGATTCGCCGCGCCTTCATCTCCCAATAATGCGACCTGCGGTAACGCGCTATGCACTGAAAACTGACTTTCATCGCGAAATATGGCGCGTAGCAGCGCTTCGGTAACAGGCGCCTCAAGAGCGCGATGAAATTTATTGTTTAAATTCGCCACCGTCAGGTGAACTTTTCCGTCCAGCGCGTCTGCCGATGGGCAAACCGTCGCCGCATTCGCAACCCACATTGGCGACGCGGAACTCACGCTGGAAAGCCAGCGTGGCGCCTGACGCGCAACCTTATCCAGAATCTGCTCATCGCTACCCGTGAAGCCGAGCTGACGCAACGCCGGAATAAAAGGCCGCTCATGCGGCGGGATCACCGCCTGGGGAAAGCCGGCATCCGCCAGAGCTTTCATCTTTAGCAGCCCCTGCTTTACCGCCAGACGAGGATTCGACATCTGAAAACGGTGGCGGGTCGATGCCTCATTGCCGAAGGATAGCCCGGCATAATGGTGCGTAAGCCCCACCAGCCCGTCAAAATTAACTTCATGCGCCGTCATACCGCCTCCCTGCGAGAAAAGTCGAGGCCAGGGCTTAATGTCGCAGGCAACGTCAGTTCGGGAGATTCCAGACTGGCCATCGGCCAGGCGCAATAATCGGCGGCATACCAGGCGCTGGGCCGATGGTTGCCAGACGCGCCGACACCACCAAACGGCGCAGTACTCGCTGCCCCGATGAGCGGTTTATTCCAGTTAACGATCCCTGCCCGTGCCTCCAGCAAGAGCTGTTCGAACTGCGCGCGATCCGTCGACACCAGCCCACACGACAGACCAAAACGGGTATTATTCGCCAGACGAATCGCCTCATCGAAATGCGCATAACGCCAGACGTTCAGCAGCGGACCAAACACCTCTTCATCCGGCACATCCGCGACGCCGGTCAGCTCAATGATGCCAGGCGTCAGCAGAGAGGTTCCCTCTTTGACCTTCCGCGGCGCCAGTAGCGTGCGACCGCCTAATGCCTCTCGTTGACGCCAGGCCTCCATCACATGCTGTGCCGCCTGCGCTGAAATCAGTCCGCCGATAAACGGCTGCGGATCGTCGTCCCATCTACCGGGCTGCAGACGTCCGGCGACGTCAACCAGCCGCGCCAGAAATGCATCTCCCTGCGCACCCTGTTTTACCAGAAGGCGTCGCGCGCAGGTACAGCGCTGTCCGGCGGTAATAAACGCCGATTGCAGCGTCAGATGTACCGCCGCATCTATATTTGCCACATCCTCAATAATGAGCGGATTGTTTCCGCCCATTTCAAGGGCCAGTATTTTTTCCGGCTGGCCGGATAGCTGGCGATGAAGCTGATATCCGGTACTGGCGCTGCCGGTAAACAGCAGTCCGTCGAGATCGTCGAGCGAACTCAGCGCTTGTCCGGTCTCCCGGCCGCCCTGCACCAGATTAAGAACGCCTGCCGGTAGCCCCGCCCGTTCCCAGAGTTTTATTACCGTTTCCCCGGTCCATGGCGTTAGCTCGCTAGGTTTGAAGATCAGCGTATTGCCTGCCAGCAACGCGGGCACAATATGACCATTCGGTAAATGGCCGGGAAAGTTATAAGGGCCGAATACCGCCAGCACACCGTGAGGACGATGGCGCAACGTCGCGGCGCCATCGACAAGTTCGCTTTTTTGTTCGCCTGTTCTGGCGTGGTAAGCCTTAATCGAGATGGCAATCTTATTGATCATCGCCGTCACTTCCGTCGCCGCCTCCCAGCGCGGTTTACCGGTTTCACGCGCGATGACCTCCGTGAGATCGACTTTATGCGCCTCCAGCAGGGCGGCAAATTTCTCTACGATAGCCTGTCGTGCCGCAAAAGGCTGTCTGGCCCAACGAGGAAACGCCGCGCGCGCCGCCTGACAGGCCTCGGCGACCTGTGCCGCATTAGCGTCATTCCCCTGCCAAAGTATCTCCGCGCTCACCGGATTCGTTTTGCGGCGGCGTTCGCCCTGACCGGTTATCCAGTCGCCGTTTATCCATAGCGTCATACGGTTTTCTCCTCAGCGCAAAGGCGTACCAGCCGAACGTGGTCGCCCGCGCGACATTTCAGCGCATCCAACTGCGCTGCGGTCAGTACAAGTCGTGAAGTCTGAGGATCGGCACGCACCAGCGCGGCCCGAAAGTGGTGATAGTTTTCATTGGCGACCAGACATGCCGGATAGTCGCCAGGCGCGGGTTGCCCTTCCGCGACTTCCACCAGTCGGCTTTTACGAATGGCCCGCACGCGGTCAATATCACACTCCAGCGTCGGCCCACCGTCGAAGATGTCGATATAGTGGCGATAGCGAAAACCTTCCTTTTCCAGCACCGCGCGGGCTGGCGCCGTTTGCGGGTGGACTTCGCCAATCACGGCCTGTGCCTCTTCAGATAAGAAGTGGGTATAAATAGGATGTTTGGGCATCAGCTCGGCGATAAACGCTTTTTGCCCGGTACCGCATAAAAAATCCGCCCGGCTGAAATCCATAGAGAAAAAGCGTTTGCCGAGACTTTGCCAGAAGGGAGAATAACCGTGCTCGTCAATGACGCCGCGCATTTCCGCCACCACTTTCTCATTGAATTTATCGCGAAACGCGGCCATAAACATAAAGCGCGATTTTGACAACAGGTAGCCGTTACCCTCTTTACGCCATTCGGGATCGAGAAACAGCGTGCAAAGCTCACTGCTGCCAGTGTGATCATTACTCAGGAATAATGTTGGCAACGCGTTATATACATTCAGCTCTTTGGAGGCATGAACCAGCGTACCGACACGATAGTTATACCAGGGGTCGTTAAGACCGACCGCGACCTCAATGGCGCAGATCCCGCCGACCTCACCCGTTTCACTGTCCTCGAGAACGAATACATACCCTTGTTCGCCTTTTGGCAGCTCGTCGGACCAGGTTTTTAGCGCGCGTTCAATGCGGGCCGCCAGCGTCGCTTCATTTGCCGGTAGCGAGGTTAAGCCGCCGCCCGTTTTGCCTGCAAGCTGCATCAGCGCGGCGATATCCGCATGTTCGACAGGACGAATCACCCGCATGATGCGCCTCCCGTCTGAAGGCGTTCGCACGCCAGGGCAAAACGATCAAGCCCGGTGGCTATCTCCTCGTCGCTCACATTTAACGCTGGCGCAAAACGCACCACGTCGCCGCCGGCGATGAGCACCATCACGCCTGCTTTTGCCGCTTCCTGAGCGATGAGTTTGGCTTTTCCGGCAAACTCCGTCTGTAGCACACAGCCAAGCAGTAGCCCCAGCCCGCGAATTTCACTGAACATGCCAAAACGTACATTAAGGGTATTTAGACGTTCAATAAACGCATCGTGGCGCTGTCTGACGCCGTTTTGCATCTCCGGCGTATTGATGATATCCAGTACTTTTCCGGCAACTGCCGTCGCCAGCGGATTACCGCCGTAGGTGGTGCCATGCGTGCCTGGCGTCATAACGCTGGCATAGTCTTGCGTGGTCAGCATCGCGCCGATCGGGAAGCCGCCACCCAACGCTTTAGCGGTCGTCAGGATATCGGGCGTAACGCCATAATGCATATATGCATACAGTTCGCCGGTACGTCCGACGCCCGTCTGCACCTCATCAAAAATCAGTAACGCCTGATGCCGGTCGCACAATTCACGCAGCCCCTGCAAAAAAGCTTTCGTGGCGGGGATCACGCCGCCCTCGCCCTGCACAGGCTCTACGATCACGGCGCAGGTATTGTCATCAATTAGCGCGCTGGCGGAGTTCAGATCGTTATAGGCTGCATGACGAATATCCGGCGGCAGCGGCGCAAAGTCCTGTGAATAGGAGGGTTGACCGCCAGCGCTGACGGTAAAGAGCGTGCGACCATGGAACGCGTTTTTAAAGGCCACAATGCCGCTTTTATGATTGCCGACACGATCGTGGGCATATTTGCGCGCCAGTTTTAATGCTGCTTCATTTGCTTCAGCGCCTGAATTACAAAAGAAAACGCGTTCGGCGAAGGTCGCGTCGATCAGTTTTTTCGCCAGTCGCAGCGCCGGCTCATTGGTGTAACCGTTCCCGGTATGCCAGAAGCGATTCGCCTGTTCATTTAACGCCTCGCGCAACGCCGGATGCGCATGTCCCAATGCGTTGACCGCGATCCCGCCAGCAAAATCAATGTACTCTTTCCCCTGCTGATCCCACAGGCGTGAGCCTTCTCCGCGTACAGGAATAAAAGGCGCGGGAACATATACCGGCACCATCCATTCATCAAAGTTTTCGCGCGTAACTGACAGAGACATAGCGACCTCTTTTGGTAAAAATAAAGTTATCTATATGTTAATTAATATGAGTGTTTGCGCTGTAAATGTAGATTGCAGCATTCGTGCCAGCCAGCGTTAACATTGCATAAACAGAAGTGATAAACGGTAAATCAATGGGTTACAGCGTAGCGATATTCACTTTTACTGCATGAAAAGTGAATATTTCCGCATAATCGGTGGCTAAAAAGAGGAAAAAGCGAAATATTATTCAGTTGCCAAATATAATTCTGGAATTGTGATCTTATACGAAATTTACTGGAAATTACCGCCCCGTTCTGGCGCATCTGCACGCAAACCGTGCCATTTTCGCGCTATAGAAAACACCATACGCTTCCATTGGCCGAATCTGACGATGAGTGGCAGTCACCCGGTAAAATTTCTGCTACCATCCCAACACGATTCACCTTGCAAAGTGGCAGTGACTATGAAATTTGTCTCTTTTAATATCAACGGCCTGCGCGCCCGTCCCCATCAGCTTGAAGCGATTGTCGAAAAACACCAGCCCGATGTGATCGGTCTACAGGAGACAAAAGTCCACGACGAAATGTTCCCGCTCGAAGAGGTCGCGAAGCTGGGCTATAACGTTTTTTATCATGGACAAAAAGGCCATTACGGCGTCGCGCTGCTAACAAAAGCCACGCCCATTTCCGTCAGACGCGGTTTCCCGGATGATGGCGAAGAGGCGCAACGCCGCATTATCATGGCGGAAATCCCCTCGCCGCTGGGTAATATCACCGTCATTAACGGCTATTTCCCGCAGGGGGAAAGCCGGGATCATCCGTTGAAGTTCCCCGCAAAAGCGCAGTTTTACCAGAACTTGCAAAACTATCTTGAAACGGAACTCAAGTGCGATAATCCGGTATTAATTATGGGCGACATGAATATCAGCCCGACCGATCTGGATATTGGCATCGGCGAAGAGAACCGCAAACGCTGGCTGCGTACCGGTAAATGCTCCTTCCTGCCGGAGGAGCGTGAATGGATGTCACGGTTACTGAAGTGGGGATTAGTGGACACGTTCCGTGAGGCGAATCCGCAAACGATGGATAAATTTTCGTGGTTTGATTACCGCTCAAAAGGTTTCGTGGATAATCGCGGGCTGCGTATCGACCTCTTGCTGGCAAGCGCTCCGCTGGCGGAACGTTGCGCAGAAACCGGTATAGACTACGACATTCGCAGTATGGAAAAACCCTCCGACCATGCGCCGGTCTGGGCGACGTTTCGTGTTTGATTCCGCTTTCTGATTAACCGTAAGGCCGGGATAGCGCGACGCTCCCCGGCAGGAATAACGACCTTAACGACAATGATAAAAAAACTCGATGTTGTTGCCGCCATCATTGAACGCGACGGCAAAATTCTGCTGGCCCAGCGCCCAGCTCATGCGGATCAAGCCGGTTTATGGGAGTTTGCCGGCGGTAAAGTCGAACCCGGCGAAACCCAGCCGCAGGCGCTTATCCGCGAGCTACGCGAAGAGTTAGGGATTGACGCCACGCCCGGCGTCTATATCGCCAGCCATCAACGCGACGTGTCTGGCCGACGAATTCATTTGCACGCCTGGCATGTGCCTGCGTTTAACGGTCTGATACGTGCGCTGGAACATCAGGCATTAGCCTGGTGTACGCCGGAAGAGGCGCTGGAGTACCCCCTCGCCCCGGCGGATATTCCGCTATTGCAGGCGTTTATGGCTTTACGCGACGCCAGACTAACGGATTCGTGCTGATGGTTTTTTCGTCACGCTGGCACTGGAGCAAGACGCCTTCCACTTTTATTACCGCGCCTTCGGAGTAATTCTGATCCTGGTAAACGCAGCACTGAATGCAGGGCTGGGACGACTGACCGCGCGTGCTGAAAACTTCCGGCGGGACATTCACCTGAATATCAGGACGACTGTTCTGGTTTGCCAGCCCGACCATTGGCATTATCGCCATCACGGCGACCACGAGGCTTCGGCACATAGGATTTCCTTATTTTTCTAAGTATATTCTCAGTATAACGGTAAGCCGCCGTGAAAACTTTAATCCTCTTTTGTCATCGCTTTTAGTTATGACCCTCGCCCCGTTATGAATTTACTTAGCAGCGTCATTTTTTTCTTGCTTACCGTCACATTGCTGATGGTATAGTCGAAAACTGCAAATACATATTCTGATAAAACGCAAATACAACCACATTAATATATAAGAGGTTTTTATATCTATGGATCAGACATGTTCTCTGGAATCGTTCCTCAACCATGTACAAAAGCGCGACCCGCATCAAACCGAGTTCGCGCAAGCCGTCCGTGAAGTCATGACCACCCTGTGGCCGTTTCTTGAACAAAACCCCCGTTACCGCCACATGTCTTTACTGGAACGTTTGGTTGAACCAGAGCGCGTAATTCAGTTTCGCGTAGTGTGGCTGGACGACAAAAACCAGGTGCAGGTAAATCGCGCCTGGCGCGTGCAGTTCAACTCTGCTATCGGCCCCTATAAAGGCGGTATGCGCTTTCATCCTTCGGTAAACCTTTCCATCCTTAAGTTCCTCGGCTTTGAGCAAACCTTTAAAAATGCCCTCACCACGTTGCCGATGGGCGGCGGTAAAGGCGGCAGTGATTTCGATCCGAAAGGGAAAAGCGAAGGCGAAGTGATGCGTTTCTGCCAGGCGCTGATGACTGAACTGTATCGCCATTTAGGGCCGGATACCGACGTACCTGCCGGGGATATCGGCGTGGGCGGGCGCGAAGTGGGCTTTATGGCGGGAATGATGCGCAAGCTTTCCAATAACAGCGCCTGCGTCTTCACCGGCAAAGGGCTTTCCTTCGGCGGCAGCCTGATTCGCCCGGAGGCGACGGGCTATGGCCTGGTCTACTTCACTGAAGCGATGCTTAAACGTCATGGTCTTGGTTTCGAAGGGATGCGCGTCGCCGTGTCCGGCTCCGGCAACGTAGCGCAATACGCCATTGAGAAAGCGATGGCCTTTGGCGCGCGCGTGGTTACCGCGTCGGATTCGAGCGGGACAGTGGTCGATGAAAGTGGCTTCACGCCAGAGAAGCTGGCGCGTCTGTGTGAAATTAAAGCCAGCCGTGACGGTCGCGTCGCTGACTACGCCCGTGAGTTTGGCTTAACCTATCTGGAAGGCCAGCAGCCCTGGAGCGTACCGGTGGATATCGCCCTGCCATGCGCGACGCAGAACGAACTGGACGTTGACGCCGCGCGCGTACTGATTGCCAATGGCGTAAAAGCCGTGGCGGAAGGGGCAAATATGCCAACCACGATTGAAGCGACCGATCTCTTCCTTGAGGCAGGCGTACTGTTTGCGCCGGGTAAAGCCGCCAACGCGGGCGGCGTGGCGACATCGGGGCTGGAAATGGCGCAGAACGCCGCGCGGTTGAGCTGGAAAGCCGAGAAAGTGGACGCCCGTCTGCATCACATTATGCTGGATATCCACCACGCCTGTGTCGAGTACGGCGGCGATAATAAGCATACCAACTACGTTCAGGGCGCCAACATCGCCGGTTTCGTGAAAGTCGCCGACGCCATGCTGGCGCAGGGCGTCATTTAATCCCGTCGTCAGGCCAGATGGCTTTACGCTTATTCGGTCTGACGGCCTGTCTCCTCAGCAGGCGGGCTTTTTTTGCCCGCTCGCTTACGCGGCGCGCTCTTTTTCTTGTCTCCACCGCCTGGCGCGACTATCCCTCTGAAGCGCTTCACCGGCGTGCGCTTAGCCTGCTCGATCAGCTGATATAACGTGCCGACCAGCGGTTGCATAAAATCCTGGTAACGGCACTGTTTTTCGCTGATTTGCGTCAAAACAGATTCCCAGTGAGCGGTCATATCTGGACGGGCCGCCATTTCCGGCAGCGAATGTATTAACGCTTTGCCAGCATCGGTAGAATGAATATAGCGCCCTTTTTTGGTCAGAAAGCTACGTTTGAACAGCAGCTCGATAATCCCGGCGCGCGTGGCTTCCGTCCCCAGCCCATCGGTCGCGCGCAGAATCTTTTTCAGATCTTTATCCTGCACGAAGCGGGCAATTCCGGTCATCGCGGAAAGCAATGTCGCATCGGTGAAATGACGCGGCGGCTGGGTTTGGCGCTCGACCACTTCCCCCTTTTCACACAGCAACTCATCACCTTTGGCGACAACCGGCAGCGGCGTACCGTCGTTTTCCTCGTCGCGCTCTTTACTGCCCAGTAACGTCCGCCAACCGGCCTCCGCCAGAAAACGCGCTTTGGCGACAAATTTCCCTTTGGCGATTTCCAGTTCAATAACGCATTTACGAAACACCGCGTCCGGGCAGAACTGCATCAGATACTGACGCGCAATCAGGGTGTACACTTTCGCTTCGTTTTCCGTCAGATGGACAGAAGAACTGCGCGCCGTCGGGATAATCGCGTGGTGCGCATCCACTTTTTTGTCATCCCAGCAGCGATTGCGCGTATCAGGATTAACCACAGACTGCGGCAGTAAATCCGGGGCGTGGACGCTAATCGCGTTCATGACCGCCTGCCGTCCGGCAAAGTGTTCTTCCGGCAGATAACGGCAGTCGGAACGCGGATAGGTAATCAGTTTGTGGGTTTCATATAGCTTCTGACAAATATCAAGCACGTTTTGCGCGCTCAGGCCAAAGCGTTTGGCGGCTTCAATCTGTAGCGTCGAGAGCGAAAACGGCAGCGGCGCGGATTCTGATTCCCGTTTATCATTATAACTGGTTACCAGCGCGGGCTGACCGTTGATTCGGTTCACTACATGCTCCGCCAGCGGACGATGCAGCAAGCGCCCTTCTTCATCCTGATAAGGTTCACACGCCTCGCTCGGCTGCCAGATAGCGGTAAAACGCTCGTCGGCAGGCGTAACGATGTGCGCCTTCACTTCAAAGAAGTCTTTGGCGACGAAGTTCTCAATCTCTTCGTCTCGCCGCACCACCAGCCCCAGTACCGGCGTCTGTACGCGTCCCACGGATAACACGCCCTGATAGCCAGCATTACGGCCCAGGATCGTGTAAGCGCGGGTCATATTAATGCCATACAGCCAGTCCGCTCGCGCTCGCGCCAGCGCGGAGACGCACAGCGGCACGAAGTCACTGTTCGCCCGCAGCCTGTCGATAGCACGCTCGACCGCCTGCGGATTAAGGTCGTTTATCAGACAACGCCGCACCTGCTGGCGCTTTTCGGCAGGAAGCTGGAGATAATCCAGCACTTCATCAACCAGAAGCTGTCCTTCGCGATCCGGGTCGCCGGCGTGAATAATTTCACCGGCTTGATGCAAAAAGCGCTTAATCACATTGAGCTGTTTGGTGACGGAAGGACGAGGCTGAAGCTGCCATTTTTCCGGCACGATAGGCAGGTCAGCCAGATTCCAGCGCGCATAACGGCTGTCATACGCATCCGGCTGCGCCTGTTCCAGCAAATGACCAATACACCAGGTGACGACCTGCCCGTTTCCGCACTCAATAAAACCATCGCCTTTACGGTGCGGTTTTGGCAGCACATCCGCAATGGCGCGCCCCAGACTCGGTTTTTCGGCAATAAACAACCGCATCAGGTTAACGAATCTCAACCATAGCGCGACCGCCGCGGGCCTCGACCAGTTCGCCAATCGCGGTCAGATCGATACCAAATTCCGCCGCGGTGGCTTTAACATCGTCTTCGGCGTCCGGCGTTACCGCCAACAACAGACCGCCTGACGTTTGCGGATCGCACAGCAGGCTACGAACTTCACGCGACATGTCGCCCATCAAATGACCATAGCTGGCGAAGTTGCGCTCTGTGCCGCCCGGTACGGCGCCCAGGGCAATATACTCTTCCACGCCCGGCAGTTTAGGGATGTCCTGATAGCAAAGCAGCGCCTGCACGCCTGCGCCCTGGCACATCTCGCTCAGGTGCCCCAGCAGGCCAAAACCGGTAACGTCAGTCATAGCTTTTACGCCATCGATATTGGCAAACGCCGCGCCAGCAACGTTCATCCGACACATGACTTCCGTCGCCAGCCCCTGATGTTCAGGCTTAAGCAGCGATTTTTTCTCGGCGGTGGTCAACACGCCAATCCCCAACGGTTTGGTCAGAAAGAGTTTGCATCCCGCCTGCGCGGTACTGTTTTTCTTCACCCGTTCGGTCGGCACTACGCCTGTGACCGCGAGACCAAAGATCGGCTCCGGGGCGTCAATAGAGTGTCCGCCCGCCAGCGCGATACCGGCCTGACGGCAGGCAAAGCGCCCCCCCTCGGTCACTTCACGCGCAATATCGGGCGACAGGGTATTAATCGGCCAGCCAAGGATCGCGATCGCCATAATCGGTTTGCCGCCCATCGCAAAAATATCGCTGATGGCGTTTGTTGCCGCAATGCGGCCAAAATCGAACGGGTTGTCGACTATCGGCATAAAGAAGTCGGTGGTGCTGATGATACTGGTGCCATTACCCAGATCGTAAACCGCCGCATCATCGCGGGTTTCATTACCCACCAGCAGATTCGGGTCGACGAACTTCGCCTGCTCGCTATGCAGGATAGTCTCCAGCACTTTAGGGGAAATTTTACAACCACAACCAGCGCCGTGGCTGTATTGCGTTAAACGAATGGCTTGCTCGCTCATGGACATCTCCTGTCATTGCATTCGCGCTATGGTAGCGCTCATTCCCTGATGTGGTAAGTATCACTGTCTGAATTACCGCGCCTTTGCTCAGAATCCAGACAGTTTTATCCCTCAGCGTCAGAAATAACGCACAAACGGCGTGGGGTCGAGGGTACCGATCGTCGTTGACGCTTTGAGCTGCGGCGTGCCGAGATAGAGAAAACCAACAATTTTATCCTGCGGGCGGCACTCAAAGGCTTCCCGCAGGATAGCGCTCTCCGTTAATGCGCCGCTACGCCAGATACCATTAAACCCTTGCGCAATCGCCGCCATTTGCATCGCCATCACCGCGCATCCGGCAGACATCTCCTGTTCCCACACCGGAACCTTATGGTTTTCTTCGCATTTCGCCACCACGGTAATGATCAGCGGTGCGCGAAACGGCGCATTACGCGCTTTTTCGATCGCTTTCTCATCGCCCCCGGCAGCGACAGCGCCTTGTTCAAGCACGGCGCTGAAGCGGTCGCGCCCCTCTCCTTCAATCACAAAAAAACGCCACGGCTGTAGAGATTTATGATCGGGAACACGCATTCCCGCCCGCAGAATGTTCTGTAATTGCTCTCCGACAGGCGCCGGTTCTGCGAGACGAGAGGCGCTACGACGGTTGACCAGCAGTTCTAGTGCATCCATTTGATTAACTCCAGCAATGATATTTATTCACAAAATTAACACGGGAGCGGATTTTGTTACAGCGCAGGCAGTGATTCCTGCTGACAACTGCCTGATGGGTCATTACGATAGCCACATCTTAATGCTTTATCCTCACCAAGGTATAAGCGTTGTTACTCAGATAGGGAGAATACATGCGAACCCTGTGGCGATTTATTGCCGGATTTTTTAAATGGACGTGGCGAGTGTTGAACTTCGTCCGTGAAATGGTACTCAACCTGTTCTTTATTTTTTTGGTTCTGGTGGGCGTTGGGATCTGGATGCAGATCGGTAACGGCAGCAACAGTGAGCAAACCGCGCGCGGCGCTCTGCTGCTGGATATTTCCGGCGTCATTGTGGATAAACCGTCTACCAATCACCGTCTGGGCGCGCTGGGTCGCCAGTTATTTGGCGCCAGCTCCGACCGTCTGCAGGAAAACTCCCTGTTTGACATCGTCAACGCTATTCGTCAGGCGAAAGATGACCGTAACATCACTGGTATCGTTCTGGATCTGAAAAACTTCACCGGCGCCGATCAGCCGTCAATGCGCTATATCGGTAAAGCGCTGCGCGAATTCCGCGACAGCGGCAAACCGGTTTTTGCCGTGGGTGAAAACTACAGCCAGGGTCAGTATTACCTCGCCAGTTTCGCCAATAAAATTTGGCTTTCCCCACAGGGTCAGGTAGACCTTCACGGCTTCGCTACGAATGGCCTGTACTACAAAACGCTGCTGGATAAACTGAAAGTCTCTACCCACGTTTTCCGGGTCGGCACCTATAAATCCGCCGTCGAGCCGTTTATCCGCGACGATATGTCGCCCGCCGCCCGCGAGGCCGACAGCCGCTGGATAGGCGAACTGTGGCAGAACTACCTGCATACCGTTTCCGCCAATCGCCAGATTTCGCCGCAACAACTCTTCCCCGGCGCGCAGGCTATTATCGACGGGTTAACCAGCGTGGGCGGCGACACCGCCAAATATGCGCTCGACCATAAACTGGTGGACGCCCTCGCCTCCAGCGCAGATGTTGAAAAAGCGCTGACGAAGCAGTTTGGCTGGAGCAAAACCGAAAATAACTATCGCGCGATCAGCTATTACGATTATTCGCTGAAAACGCCTGCGGATACCGGCGGTACTATTGCGGTTATTTTCGCCAATGGCGCGATTATGGATGGCGAAGAAACGCCAGGGAATGTCGGCGGCGACACTACGGCATCGCAGATCCGCGACGCACGCCTTGATCCTAAAGTGAAAGCGATTGTGCTGCGCGTCAATAGCCCAGGCGGTAGCGTCAACGCCTCCGAAGTTATCCGCGCCGAGCTGGCGGCAGCAAGAGCGGCTGGCAAACCGGTGGTGGTCTCAATGGGCGGTATGGCGGCCTCCGGCGGTTACTGGATCTCTACGCCGGCAAACTATATCGTGGCCAGCCCCAGCACGCTGACGGGTTCAATTGGCATCTTCGGCGTCATCAATACGGTAGAAAACAGCCTGTCGTCGATTGGCGTACACAGCGACGGCGTTTCCACCTCGCCGCTGGCGGATATTTCGATGACCAAAGCACTGTCACCGGAAGTGCAGCAGATGATGCAACTCAGTATTGAGTACGGCTACAAACGCTTTATCACACTGGTGGCAGACGCGCGTAAGCGTACGCCGGAGCAGATTGATAAAATCGCACAAGGCCATGTCTGGACCGGAGAAGACGCGAAAGCCAATGGTCTGGTGGACAGTCTCGGCGACTTTGACGACGCCGTCGCCAAAGCGGCGGAGCTGGCGAAACTGAAACAGTGGCATCTTGATTACTATCAGGACGAACCGACGGTCCTTGATATGGTCATGGACAGTATGACCGGATCAATACGCGCCATGCTGCCGGAGGCCATTCAGGCGATGCTCCCGGCGCCGCTCGTTTCCGCCGCCAACACGGTGAAGGCCGAGGGGGATAAACTGGCGGCATTTAACGATCCGCAAAACCGTTATGCGTTCTGTTTGACTTGCGCGAACGTTCGCTAATGCTTCATCAATAGCCATACCGGATGGCGGCGTCTGCTCATAGCCGCCATCCGATAATCATTAATACGTCCTTCGCGACACGACTGAACATTATCATGCAAAAGAAATCAATTTACGTTGCCTATACCGGCGGCACTATCGGTATGCAGCGCTCAGATAAAGGGTATATCCCGGTGTCCGGGCACCTTCAGCGTCAGCTGGCGCTGATGCCGGAATTCCACCGCCCGGAGATGCCGGATTTTACCATCCATGAATATGCCCCGCTGATGGATTCATCAGATATGACGCCGGAAGACTGGCAGCATATCGCTGCAGATATCAAAGCGCACTACGATGAGTATGACGGTTTTGTTATTCTGCACGGCACCGACACGATGGCGTTTACCGCATCGGCGCTCTCTTTCATGCTGGAAAATCTGGGCAAACCGGTCATTGTGACAGGGTCACAAATTCCGCTGGCTGAGCTGCGCTCCGACGGGCAAATTAATTTGCTGAATGCGCTTTATGTCGCCGCCAACTACCCTATTAATGAAGTAACGCTGTTTTTTAATAATCGTCTGTTCCGCGGCAATCGCACGACCAAAGCCCATGCGGATGGTTTTGACGCTTTTGCCTCTCCTAATCTGCCGCCCTTGCTGGAAGCAGGAATTCACATTCGCCGTTTAAATACGCCTCCCGCGCCCTACGGTTCTGGTGAATTAATCGTTCACCCTATTACGCCGCAGCCGATAGGCGTAGTGACGATTTATCCGGGGATTTCCGCCGAGGTAGTACGTAACTTTCTGCGTCAGCCGGTAAAAGCGCTGATTCTGCGCTCTTATGGCGTAGGCAACGCGCCGCAAAATAAAGCGTTTTTACAGGAGCTGAAAGAGGCCAGTTCGCGCGGCATCGTGGTGGTTAACCTGACGCAATGCATGTCAGGGCGAGTCAATATGGGCGGGTACGCTACCGGTAATGCGCTGGCGCACGCTGGCGTGATTGGCGGTGCCGATATGACCGTCGAAGCTACCTTAACCAAACTGCATTATTTGTTAAGCCAGGGTCTGGACACTCAGGCGATTCGTAGCGCGATGGCGCAAAACTTGCGTGGTGAATTGACGCCGGATGATTAAAAAATCCCGACGACAAGGAGAAGATAATGACAAACCGGGCCTTATTACTGGTCGACTTGCAAAATGACTTTTGCGCCGGCGGCGCGCTGGCTGTAGCGGAAGGCGACAGTACCATCGACATCGCCAACGCTCTTATTGACTGGTGCCAGCCCCGGCAGATTCCGGTGCTGGCCAGCCAGGACTGGCATCCCGCGCAGCATGGCAGCTTCGCCAGCCAGCATCAGGCGGAACCCTATAGTCAGGGAGAGCTGGACGGGCTGCCGCAAACGCTCTGGCCGGATCACTGCGTTCAACATACCGACGGCGCGGCGTTACATCCCCTGCTTAACCAACATGCGATTGACGCCTGCATCTATAAGGGTGAGAACCCGCTGATTGATAGCTACAGCGCGTTTTTTGACAACGAACATCGGCAGAAAACTACCCTTGATACCTGGCTTCGCGAGCATGACGTTACCGAGCTTATCGTGATGGGGTTGGCGACCGATTACTGCGTAAAATTTACGGTGCTGGATGCGCTAGAGTTGGGCTATGCCGTTAACGTTATCACCGATGGCTGTCGCGGCGTGAATATTCACCCGCAGGATAGCGCACACGCGTTTATGGAGATGGCGGCGGCAGGCGCGACGCTGTATACGCTGGCAGACTGGGAAGAGACGCAGGGCCAGGCTGTCGCCAGGTAGCGGAGCAGGTATCGTATCCGGTCAATACATCACGCAACGATGAGACCATTGCATAGATCTTTGGGCCGGATACGTCACGTCAGCGTCGCTACCAGGCAAAGCTCAACGCAGGCTGGAGAGCGCTTCTAACGAAACAGATTAAAAAGCGCGGGCTGGCCGGCGCAATGTTCTGGGAATAGGCCGCCAATGACAATAATCAGTTAGCGAAACAGTTGGCGGACTCGCTGGACATTAAGCGTAATGGGTAAAAATATGGCGGGCCTGTGCCTGACAGCAATGTGCAGGCCCGGTAAGCACAACGCATCGGCAATGAAACCGCCGGATGGCGACTACCTCTTATCCGGCTGCCGTTACTGCATTTTCAATGTCGCAATCGGCTTTGACGTAATACCGAAATCCGCTTTGAGCTGCTGCTTGCTTTTCATCACCATCTGACCGTGAGTATCGATCGTCATATGTTGCGCTTCGGTATTGTGCCGCGCCTGCCATAGCATCACCAGTTGCAGGCTGTTTTCTTTCTGTTCCGGCGTCAACGCCACGCCATCCGGCCATTTACCCAGCTCAACGGCGGTGGATAAACGTTGATACACTTCCGGCGTCATGCTGTTAATGATCTCATCAAGATTCATGATGTGTCCGCTCCTGTGGAATAATTTGCTGAATCGTTTTTTCAGCCTTTCAGTTGATCGCCGTTTTTCTCGTCAGAAAAGGCCAGCGAGGCCGAGTTAACGCAATAGCGCTCACCGGTTGGCTGCGGCCCGTCCGGGAAAACGTGTCCGAGATGCGCATCGCAGTTACCGCAACGAATTTCGACACGCTGCATGCCATGAGAAAAATCGTCTATGTAACGAATCGCCTCTTCGCTGACAGGCTGGTAAAAGCTAGGCCAGCCGCAGCCTGAATCGTATTTGGTGTGGGAGTGAAAAAGCGGCGTATCACAGACCAGGCAGTGATAAACCCCATCGCGTTTATTATGTAGCAGGCGTCCGGTAAATGGCGGTTCTGTGCCACGATCCTGCGTCACATAGAATTGCATTTCGGACAATTTTTTCTTGAGTTCTTCTGCTGAAGGTTGGTTAGCCATTTGCTCACATCTCACTTTAAACGTGCTCACATTGCCTGACCGATTCTAACAAAACATTAACACCTCAGTACCAACTTTTGTTCTAAACTTGATCATTGCGAAATGGCGGCTCACGAATCGTGACTGATGTCACATTATTATCTCGGTTGCCCTTTAAAATTCGGGGCGGCGCCCCCATGTGGTTTCAAGCCGAAAGGAAGAGTGAGGCGAATCAGCCGCGCAAAGGTTGTGCAGAGGATTGATTTGTCGCAATGATTGACACGATTCCGCTTGACGCTGCGTAAGGTTTTTGTAATTTTACAGGCAACCTTTTATTCACTAACAAATAGCTGGTGGAATATATGACTATCAAAGTAGGTATCAACGGTTTTGGCCGTATCGGTCGCATTGTTTTCCGTGCTGCTCAGAAACGTTCTGACATCGAGATCGTTGCAATCAACGACCTGTTAGACGCAGAGTACATGGCATACATGCTGAAATATGACTCCACTCACGGCCGTTTCGACGGTACTGTTGAAGTGAAAGACGGTCATCTGATCGTTAACGGTAAAAAAATCCGTGTTACCGCTGAACGCGATCCGGCTAACCTGAAATGGGACGAAGTTGGTGTTGACGTAGTGGCTGAAGCTACCGGTATCTTCCTGACTGACGAAACCGCGCGTAAACACATCACCGCTGGCGCGAAAAAAGTGGTTCTGACGGGTCCGTCTAAAGACAACACCCCAATGTTTGTTAAAGGCGCTAACTTTGACAAATACGAAGGCCAGGACATCGTTTCCAACGCTTCCTGCACCACCAACTGCCTGGCGCCGCTGGCTAAAGTTATCAACGACAACTTCGGCATCATCGAAGGTCTGATGACCACTGTTCACGCGACTACCGCAACCCAGAAAACCGTTGACGGCCCGTCTCACAAAGACTGGCGCGGCGGCCGCGGCGCATCTCAGAACATCATCCCGTCCTCTACTGGCGCTGCTAAAGCGGTAGGTAAAGTACTGCCGGAACTGAATGGCAAACTGACTGGTATGGCGTTCCGCGTTCCGACTCCGAACGTATCCGTTGTTGACCTGACCGTTCGTCTGGAAAAAGCGGCTACCTACGAGCAGATCAAAGCTGCTGTTAAAGCTGCTGCCGAAGGCGAAATGAAAGGCGTTCTGGGTTACACCGAAGACGACGTTGTATCTACCGATTTCAACGGCGAAGTATGCACTTCCGTGTTCGATGCTAAAGCAGGCATCGCGCTGAACGACAACTTCGTGAAACTGGTCTCCTGGTACGATAACGAAACCGGTTACTCCAACAAAGTACTGGACCTGATTGCTCACATCTCCAAATAAGTTGAGATGACACAGTCATTGGTAAGAGCGACTCAGGTCGCTCTTTTTTTTGCTTAAAGATATACCCGTCATACTTCAAGTTGCAGGTGTGTTGGCTATGCTTTCTCACCCGAATCACTGACGGAAGTCGAACTTATCGGGATGAATCAGGGATGTCCATGTCCCTGGCCGGAGATGACCTACGGTTGTTCAAATTCGTTCCCGATGAATTTGTCGTTCACTTGCCGCGTTACTCGGCCTGCGGCCTCGCCTCTACGGGCCAGCGCAAGCACTGGTCAAGGCACAAGCGCCTTGTCATGCAACTCGAATTATTTAGGGTTAAGAGGATTGCGTAATGATTAATAAAATTTTTGCCCTCCCGGTTATCGAACAGCTTACCCCTGTCCTTTCCCGTCGTCAGCTTGATGACCTGGATCTGATCGTCGTTGACCATCCGCAGGTTAAAGCCTCTTTTGCATTACAGGGCGCGCACCTTCTCTCCTGGAAACCCGTTGGCGAGGAAGAGGTATTGTGGCTCAGTAATAATACGCCTTTCAAAACCGGCGTGGCGCTACGCGGCGGTGTACCGATCTGCTGGCCCTGGTTTGGACCTGCGGCTCAACAGGGTCTGCCGTCACACGGCTTTGCGCGTAATCTTCCGTGGGCGCTAAAAGCGCATAATGAAGATGATAATGGCGTAATGCTGACATTTGAGCTGCAAAGCAGTGAGGCCACCCGGAAATACTGGCCGCACGATTTCACGCTGCTGGCTCGTTTTAAAGTGGGCAAAACCTGTGAAATTGAACTGGAAGCGCATGGCGAGTTTGCAACCACATCCGCGCTCCACAGCTATTTTAACGTTGGCGACATCGCCAACGTTAAGGTCAGCGGACTCGGCGATCGGTTTATTGATAAAGTTAACGACGCTAAAGAAGGTGTCCTGGCCGGCGGTATACAAACCTTTCCGGACCGTACCGATCGCGTTTACCTCAATCCTGAAGCATGTAGCGTGATCCACGATGCGACATTAAACCGCACGATTGATGTGGTCCACCACCATCACCTTAACGTCGTAGGCTGGAACCCTGGCCCGGCGTTGTCCGTCAGCATGGGCGACATGCCGGATGACGGCTATAAAACGTTTGTCTGCGTTGAAACGGTTTACGCTACTGCGCCGCAACAAGCCACAGAAGAAAAACCCTCTCGTCTGGCGCAGACTATCTGCGTCGCTAAACGCTAAAAGTGAATGGATAACGGCGTTGCTATAGGATCTGAAAGGCGTCAGCCGCCATCAGGCATGACCTGCCGGATGGCGGCGCTTACACATTTTATCCGGCGTCACACCATATCCAACGCGGTTTTCCCTTTTGGCGCAGGCCAGGCGTTGTCCAGTAAGGCAAGTTCGTTTGCTGACAAGGCGATCTCAAGCGCCGCCGCATTTTGCTTCACGTGTTCTGTACTTCCGGCTTTCGGGATCGCCATCACGCCCGGATGCGCAATCACCCACGTCAGTAAGATTTGCGCCGCCGTTGCGTTATGCGCTTGCGCAATTTCATTCACCACCGGATGATTCAGTAAACCGCTACGTAACCGGCCAGCCTGCGCCAGCGGGCTATAGGCCATCACTGGCATTCGCTGTTGTTGACACCACGGCAATAAATCATACTCAATACCGCGTGACGCCAGATGATAGAGCACCTGATTTGTCGCGCATTGCTGTCCCCCAGGGATGCGCCACAGCGCCTGCATATCGTCATAATCAAGATTAGAGACTCCCCAACGGCGAATTTTCCCCTGCGCGATTAGCCGCTCCATACCTTCTACGGTCTCTTCGAATGAAAAGCTTCCGGCCCAGTGCAATAGATAGAGATCGAGATAATCTGTTTTCAGACGACGCAGGCTTTCTTCACAGGCGGCAACTATCTTCTGACCGCCAGCTTTCCACGGGTACACTTTTGACACCAGAAATGCCTCATCGCGTCGCCCTGCTAACGCCTCGCCCACGACCTTTTCCGCCCCGCCGTCGGCATACATTTCCGCTGTATCAATAAGGCGTAACCCCAAATCCAGCCCCGCGCGCAACGCCGAAACCTCGCGCTGACGTTGATCCGCGCGCTCGCCCATATACCATGTTCCCTGTCCGATGGCAGGAAGCGTCACCTGCCCGCAAAACGTTACGTTTTTCACTGATTTCATTTCCTTTTCAATGTCACTCGACGGTAAAACAATACAGGACTCTTAGACCCTACGGTAATGTCCGGCATCATACCGCGCAAGGGGGCGATTTTCTTGTCACAGACGAACGTCATCCGCAATCATGTCGACGATGCGGGTAATATGCGCGGCGGGTCGCTGATTCAGTAATAATTGCCGCATCACATTCATATAGGGCGTCACATGTTGAAAGAACTCCAGATATCCTTTACAGAGATAATTTTGCCGTTCGCCGCCGTCCATGCAAATTCGATGTTTCGGACAACCGCCGTGACAGGCAAAGCGCCACGTACAGTTCTGGCAGCGTGAGGAAAGGTTTGCTTTAGCCGCGCCAAACTGCTGCTGAAAAGGAGAGGCCGCCATTTCTTCTAAAGAGTGTTGCTGCAGATTGCCCAGTTTATAGGCGGGAAAAACAAAATGGTCGCAGCTAAACACGTCGCCATTCTGCTCCACCAGCAAACTTTGCCCGCAGGTCGACTGCATCGTACAAAGCGTGGCGGGCTCCCCCATCCAGACGCCAAGTAAGTTGTCAAAAAGCTGTACGAATATGCGTCCGACATCGTGACGTATCCATTGATCAAAAACATCGCACATAAAGGCGCCCCACCCTTCAGGCGTGACGGAAAAGGGCATCAGCGAAGGCGAATCCTCATTGTCAGATAACGTCAAAGAACGCTGCGCTTTTTGCGCGAGCGGCTCAACAATGGGAATAAATTGCAGGTGTTTACTTTCCAGTTCCTGCGTCAAAAAATGATAAATAGCGTTGCCATGACGGCATGACGCATCATTCACGACAGTGAGCGTGTTGAACTCGACATCATTTGCCTGCAGAAGGCGGATAGCATTAACGACTCGGGAAAAAGACGCCCGCCCTGACGGCGTTTTCCGGTAATTATCATGAACGGCTTGCGGCCCATCAATCGATATACCAATCAGGAACTGGTGCTGCGCAAAGAAAGCCGCCCACTCTTCATTGATTAATACGCCATTGGTTTGCAGACTGTTGTAGATAGTTTTGCCGTTGGCATAGCGTTGCTGCAAGCGCACCACTTTTTGGTAAAAAGAAAGACCGCATAGCGTCGGCTCTCCCCCCTGCCAACAAAACGAGACCTCTGATGATGGCGTATCATCAATTACCCGGCGGATATACATCTCCAGCACATCGTCAGACATGACGCGCTGGCCCCGGGGTTTATCAAGATAGAAACAGTACTTGCAGGATAAGTTACACAGACTGCCGCTGGGCTTGGCTACGGTATTGAATACTATGCTCATTCGTCTTACTCGCTGTGAAGAATGGGTATAGCATAAGCGGGACGTGACAGGGCGATATCAGCCAGCATTGCAACAATTATTACGCTAATTGTTAGCGCAGTTGTAATCACCTGGATTTTTCATATAAAAGGCTAGTTTTTTAAATTGATGTAACAAAGTATAAATCACATAAGGCTGCGCCATACCCGGTCAACAGCGCATTTATGCAAGCCGTCATGTTCGCGTTTCAGACAGCACAAAGCCCGCATAACGCAGGCTTTGTCGTGGTTTTTCCGGCAAATTCAATCAATCAGAATCTATAGGTCACGCCAGTAGAAAGGATACCGGTCCAGGATTTATCCACCATCGGGCTGTCGGTAATTTCATCCGACAGACGGGTGTAGCGCGCAGTACCATATACGCTCCAGTTACCGGCGAAATTATAGTTAGCGCTCAGTTCAAGATACGGGTTCCAGCTATCGTTCGGGTTATAGCCGCGCAGGCCGCTACGCGAAGATTCTTTACGTGATACGCCGTAATAGTAATCGTTCTGGTTCTCGCTATTCCATTCAACCCCGATACCAGGCGTTAAGGTCAGCCCGCCATTGGTATACCGATACAGCCAGGCCAGATCCCAGACAATACCGTTACTGTTATCCAACGTATCCCCTGCCAGTGAGGTACGCAGGAATCCATACTGGGTGTGGTGCGCGTAAGAAACGCCCGCCATCATAGTACTTTTACGCCTGTCCAGACGACGCAACTGATGGTCATCGCTGTCGCCCGGTTTGAAGTACATCGGGGACCAGTATGCCATGATTGACAACTTATCGGCATTGTCATTCCACAAGTAGTACCCGCCGCCCAGACCACGGAACCAGAAGTTTTCGCTTTCATAAGCGATGACCGGTATCGGATAAACGTCGCTATCGTAATCTTTATAAGGGTGTTCAACCACACCAACGCCTGCGCCCAACGTCAGGTTGCTTTCAGCGTGCGCGACGCTGGCGGATGTTGCAATAAACACGCCAAGAGCCAGAAGTTTAAGTTTGGTCACAATCCATAATTCCTTATTCAAATGTTCTGCGGCAAAAGTGTAACCGCCAATACCTGTAAGCCCAACTATTTTACACAATGTAACCGTTTAATATCACCATCACCGATTATTTTCAGATGATCGGCTGATGATCGTTATGTGACCGGGAACGCTTTTTCTGATATCCACCAGCCTTTTCTACCTGATGAGTTATTGATATGTCATCGAAATCCACTGACGCGTACAGGCAAGTTTTGCAAATGCCATCTACGCTTAATGTTAAGAAGGTGTATCACCGGACACGTTGATCTTCTGACCAATAAAATGGCATGAGAGTTGCTTTTTTTCCTTAGCAGAGACGGCGTTCAGTCTACCTCTTCCGGGAGCCTCTACTATTCATATGAACGGCTCTTAACATGTGCGAAAAAACGAAAGGATGGCATATCATGAATATATTCGATCACTATCGCCAGCGTTACGAAGCTGCCAAGGACGAAGAGTTCACACTGCAGGATTTTCTTACCATTTGTCGGCAAGATCGCAGTGCTTATGCCAACGCGGCAGAGCGGCTATTAATGGCTATCGGCGAGCCTAATATGGTCGACACTGCCCAGGAACCCCGACTTTCCCGACTCTTCTCCAACCGGGTTATTGCTCGCTATCCTGCGTTTGAAGAGTTTTACGGCATGGAAGACGCGATTGAACAGATTGTCTCTTATCTGAAACATGCGGCGCAAGGGCTGGAAGAGAAGAAGCAAATTCTCTATTTGCTGGGACCTGTGGGGGGTGGCAAATCATCGCTCGCTGAACGGCTGAAATCGCTAATGCAGCGCGTGCCAATTTATGTTTTAAGCGCCAACGGCGAGCGTAGTCCGGTCAACGATCATCCATTATGCCTGTTTAATCCGCAGGAAGACGCGCAGATTCTGGAAAAAGAGTACGGTATTCCGCGCCGCTATCTAGGTACGATTATGTCCCCGTGGGCGGCCAAACGCCTGCATGAGTTTGGCGGCGATATTACTAAATTCCGCGTGGTGAAAGTCTGGCCCTCCATTCTGGAGCAGATTGCCATCGCCAAAACGGAACCCGGCGATGAAAACAACCAGGATATTTCGGCGCTGGTCGGCAAGGTGGATATTCGTAAACTCGAACATCACGCCCAGAACGATCCGGATGCGTATGGTTACTCTGGCGCGCTATGCCGCGCTAACCAGGGGATCATGGAGTTCGTCGAGATGTTTAAAGCGCCTATTAAGGTGCTGCACCCCTTGCTGACCGCAACTCAGGAAGGTAACTACAATGGTACGGAAGGTATTTCTGCCCTGCCCTTTAATGGCATCATACTTGCCCACTCAAACGAATCTGAATGGGTGACTTTCCGTAACAATAAAAATAACGAAGCGTTCCTCGACCGTGTCTATATTGTGAAGGTGCCTTATTGCCTGCGAATCTCCGAAGAGATCAAAATCTACGAGAAACTACTTAATCATAGCGAGCTGGCTCATGCGCCCTGCGCGCCGGGCACATTGGAAACGCTTTCGCGCTTCTCGATTCTCTCCCGCCTGAAAGAGCCGGAAAATTCCAGTATTTACTCGAAAATGCGCGTTTATGACGGTGAAAGCCTGAAAGATACCGACCCTAAAGCCAAATCGTACCAGGAGTATCGCGACTATGCGGGCGTGGATGAAGGGATGAACGGTCTCTCCACCCGATTCGCCTTTAAGATCCTCTCCCGAGTATTCAACTTCGACCATGCGGAAGTAGCGGCAAACCCGGTACATCTGTTCTACGTTCTGGAACAACAAATCGAGCGTGAACAGTTCCCGCAGGAGCAGGCTGAGCGTTATCTGGAGTTCCTGAAAGGCTACCTGATCCCGAAATACGCCGAATTTATCGGCAAGGAGATCCAGACGGCCTATCTCGAATCTTACTCTGAGTACGGGCAGAACATTTTTGATCGTTACGTGACTTATGCGGATTTCTGGATTCAGGATCAGGAGTATCGCGACCCGGATACCGGTCAACTGTTCGATCGCGAGTCGCTGAACGCCGAACTGGAAAAAATTGAAAAACCAGCGGGTATCAGTAACCCGAAAGATTTCCGTAATGAGATAGTAAACTTTGTCCTGCGCGCCAGAGCCAACAATAGCGGCCGTAATCCAAACTGGACCAGTTACGAGAAGCTGCGCACGGTGATTGAGAAAAAAATGTTCTCTAATACTGAAGAGCTGTTGCCGGTCATTTCTTTTAACGCCAAAACGTCGACTGACGAGCAGAAAAAGCATGACGACTTTGTCGATCGGATGATGGAGAAAGGGTATACCCGTAAGCAGGTTCGTTTGCTGTGCGAGTGGTACCTGCGCGTGCGTAAATCGTCGTGATGTTAATGCCCGGTGGCGCTTGCGCTTACCGGGCCTACAAAGTAATGTTCTGTAGACTGGCTAAGCGTTAGCGCTATTCGGCACTGACAGAACAGGCGCTCAGTTGGCAGTACGGGGGGCATATGACCTGGTTCATAGACCGACGTCTTAACGGCAAAAATAAAAGCACGGTGAATCGCCAGCGCTTTTTGCGTCGTTATAAAGCACAAATTAAGCAGTCGATTTCCGAAGCGATTAATAAACGCTCAGTGACCGATGTCGACAGCGGAGAGTCCGTCTCTATTCCAACCGATGATATTAGCGAACCGATGTTTCATCAGGGGCGCGGCGGTCTGCGCCATCGCGTCCATCCGGGTAACGATCACTTTATCCAGAATGATCGCATTGAGCGTCCGCAAGGCGGTGGCGGCGGTTCCGGCAGCGGTCAAGGTCAGGCCAGCCAGGACGGCGAAGGCCAGGATGAGTTTGTTTTTCAGATTTCAAAAGATGAGTATCTGGATCTGCTCTTTGAAGATTTAGCGCTGCCTAATCTGAAGAAAAACCAGCATCGCCAGCTTAACGAGTATAAAACTCACCGCGCCGGTTTCACCTCAAACGGCGTACCGGCCAATATCAGCGTGGTACGTTCGCTACAAAACTCTCTGGCGCGCCGTACAGCAATGACGGCAGGAAAACGCCGCGAACTGCACGCGCTGGAAACGGAACTGGAGACCATCAGCCACAGCGAACCAGCGCAACTGCTTGAAGAGGAGCGGTTACGTCGGGAGATTGCCGAACTACGGGCTAAAATCGAGCGAGTGCCGTTTATCGACACCTTTGATTTACGCTATAAAAATTATGAAAAACGGCCTGAGCCCTCCAGCCAGGCGGTGATGTTCTGTCTGATGGACGTCTCGGGTTCGATGGACCAGGCAACCAAAGATATGGCCAAGCGTTTTTACATTCTGCTCTATCTGTTTTTGAGCCGAACGTATAAGAACGTAGAGGTGGTTTATATCCGCCACCATACCCAGGCGAAGGAAGTGGATGAACATGAGTTCTTTTATTCGCAAGAGACCGGCGGGACGATTGTCTCCAGCGCGCTTAAACTCATGGACGAAGTGGTTAAAGAGCGCTACGACCCCGGTCAGTGGAACATCTATGCGGCGCAAGCGTCAGACGGTGATAACTGGGCCGACGATTCACCGCTGTGTCATGAGATTCTGGCGAAAAAGCTGCTGCCGGTAGTGCGCTATTACAGCTATATCGAGATTACCCGCCGCGCCCACCAGACCTTATGGCGCGAGTATGAACATCTGCAGGCGACGTTCGATAACTTCGCCATGCAGCATATTCGCGATCAGGAGGATATTTATCCGGTATTCCGCGAATTGTTTCAGAAACAGAGCGCCAATCAAAGCGCATAAATAAATCCGCCCGTTCATATGTCGGGCGGGTTTTAATAAGCCTGGTGTTCGGTTTTTATGACTGAAGCAATTACCCACGAATAGTCTGAATGAAGGTATTCCAGCATATCGGGTAATTTAACCCATTAATAGAATTCCATCATGTTAATAACACCAAGGCCAAGACCAAGGCCCCAAATGTCCTGGTTGCCCCACTCCAGGAGGAACAATGTGACAGGCAGGGACTTTATCAAAAACATGATCCAAAACATGTGAAAAAGGATCATCCGCCATCGCCGACGACGTAAAACCTGCTGCCAGTAATGCAAAAAATAAAATCACAGCCATCTCTTTAAATCGTTTCATAGAGCCTCAGAACGGAAGTAAATTATTATCCTTACCACTTCACACTCCTTTCATCATCATAATAAAGGTTATTTTCTTTTTGTCACAAATAGATCAGTATTGTTGGTTAAAAATTTAGTTTTTATCACAATAGTCACACCTGAAAATATAAACAAAGCGTATTAATTGGTTTATTAAACCGAGAATGATTTTTATTCCATAACATCAACACGTTTTATTTTTAAACAGTCTATTAGAGGAATTCTCATCGCTATGGTAAACTAACGCATCCGACTTTCAGGGCTGTAGTTCATCATGAATTTGCATCATAAAGCGCTCAGGCACTTTATCTCGGCAAGCGTCATCGTTTTGACATCGTCCTTCCTGATTTACGAACTTATTGCCAGCGACAGGGCAATGAATGCCTATATGCGTTATATCATGGAGAGAGCCGATTCGTCGTTTTTGTACGATAAGTACCAGAATCAGAGCATCGCCGCACATTTGATGCGAACTTTTGAAGCGCCGGGAGACCCCGTCACTGCAGAAAAACGCCGCGCGTTTTGCGACGCCTTTGAGGCTATTAACGGTACGCACGGCGTCAACCTGACCCGGCATAATTATCCGGCGCTACATGGCACCCTGCAAACCGCCGCTACACAGTGTACCGATAATCTTGATGACGCCCTTTTACTGCCTGCGTTTGATCAGGCGGTAAGCATCAACCGTTCGCAGGACGACCACAGCCACGGGCTGGGCACACTGGAGCTTAAATTCCGTTATTACGTTGATTTAAATAAACATTATGTCTATTTCTATGATTTAATCAACTCACGGCGCTTCGCCATGCATCGTTGGACTTTTTTACAAAAAGGCACAATGGGTATTAACAGAAAAGATATAGATAAACTTTTTACCGGCCGTACGGTTATTTCAAGTATTTACATGGATGATATTACCCAGGAAAACGTCATGAGCTTTTTAACGCCAGTCTATCTGGCGGGAACGTTAAAAGGTATCGTGATGGTGGATGTTAACCAGGATAATTTAAAAAATATTTTTTATACCCAGGACCGTCCGCTGGTTTGGCGTTATCTTAACGTAACACTAAAGGATATGGACTCCGGAAAAGAAATTATTATTAATCAAAGCAAAAATAATCTGTTTCAATATGTGAATTATAGCCATGATATCCCTGGTGGGCTGCGCGTTTCGTTGTCCCTTGATTTTACCTATTTCCTTGTCTCGTCCTGGAAGGCGCTGGCCTTTTACTTACTGGCAACGGCGCTCCTGCTTAATATGGTACGGATGCACTTTCGGCTTTATCGCAACGTCACACGCGAAAATATTAGCGATGCCATGACCGGGCTTTACAACCGTAAAATATTAACACCGGAGCTGGAACAGCGACTGCAACGCCTGGTCAATGCCGGGACGCCGGTGACATTTGTCGCTATTGATTGCGATAGGTTAAAACTGATCAACGATACCCAGGGGCACCAGGAAGGCGACCGAATTATTACCCTGTTGGCGAAAGCGATTAAAACATCGATTCGTAAAAGCGATTACGCCATTCGCCTCGGCGGCGATGAGTTCTGTATTATTCTTGTTGATTACGCGGCGGATTTGGCTATCCATCTGCCGGAGCGTATTATTCGTAACCTGCAAATTATCGCACCGGATAAGACAGTCCATTTTTCTGCCGGGATTTATAATATGCAGCCCAATGATACGATTAATGATGCCTACCAGGCTTCCGATGCGCAGCTCTATCTGAACAAACAACAAAAACAACATCGTTCATCATAGTGCTTCGCAGTAAATGTTCATATTGCACCAGGAGTGAGAAATGGCCGAAATGACTGAAGTCGCGAAGGGTGTCGCTACACACCAACGTTTAGTGGCTTTATTAACCCAGGAGAACGCGCGCTATCGTGTGGTGAACCATGAAGCTGTAGGGAAATGCGAAGCGGTATCTGAAATACGCGGTACTGCGCTGGGCCAGGGCGCAAAAGCGCTGGTCTGTAAAGTCAAAGGCAACGGCGTCAACCAGCACGTTCTTGCTATTCTGGCGGCCGATCAGCAAGCCGACCTCTCTCAGCTTGCTTCACATCTGGGCGGCTTACGCGCTTCCCTTGCCAGCCCGGCGGAAGTCGATATGCTGACCGGCTGCGTTTTTGGCGCGATCCCGCCTTTCAGTTTTCACCCCAATCTGAAACTGGTCGCCGATCCGCTCCTGTTTGAGCGTTTCGATGAAATTGCCTTTAATGCCGGCCTGCTGGAAAAATCAGTCATTATGAATACACAGGACTATCTGCGCATCGCCCGGCCAGAACTGGCAGTCTTCCGCCGCTTTCAGTCATCGCCAACGGCTTAGTCCCCTTCACCTTCAAGGAGCAATACAGACACAACGATAATGATAAAAATGGCGAAAAACGACGCCGTAATCATCAGCGCTTCAAGAAACGGTGGATCGTACATAATTGTATCCTCAGGAAGACAACAATGACGGTTCACCGGTTAGCAATACGCGGCGTTGATGACAATTTAATGATAACGTCGTTTTTCACGTAGAGATTGTCTTTCAGGCAGTTGCCTGAAATCCGCATCAATCGTTAAAAAGGCCTGTGCGCTTTGCCGTTTGGGCGTAAAGTAGTCAGGCTTACTTTTTGGCAAGGAAACCATAATGTTTGATGTCACTCTGCTGATCCTGCTCGGACTGGCAGCTCTGGGATTTATCAGCCACAACACCACTGTCGCCGTCTCAATTCTGGTGCTGATTATTGTCCGCGTAACCCCGTTGAATACCTTTTTTCCCTGGATTGAAAAACAGGGGCTCACCGTCGGGATTATCATTCTGACCATCGGCGTAATGGCTCCCATCGCCAGCGGAACCCTACCGCCCTCCACATTGATCCACTCTTTTGTGAACTGGAAATCGCTGGTCGCGATTGCCGTCGGCGTTTTCGTCTCCTGGCTGGGCGGTCGCGGCATTACGCTGATGGGAAACCAACCGCAGCTCGTCGCCGGGCTGCTGGTCGGTACGGTACTTGGCGTCGCGTTGTTTCGCGGCGTGCCGGTCGGCCCACTGATTGCGGCAGGGCTGGTCTCCTTAATTGTGGGGAAGCAGTAACTCGCCCGTCAGATACTGGCCTGGCGTCTGCCCCAGGCCTTTTTTAAACATGGTAATGAATGCCGTGGTGGAATCATAACCCAGCATTTGCGCCGTCTGCTGTACATTACGTCCCGCGATCAGCGCTTGTAGCGCCAGAATTAATTGCAACTGATGACGCCAGCGACGAAAGCTTAGCCCCGTCTCTTTGACGACCAGCCGGGCAAGGTTACGCTCGCTCATCGCGAATACGCTGGCCCACTGCCCTAACGTATTCCATCGCGCGGGCTCCTGCGCCATTGTCTCAACCATTTGGCGGATTTTCGGATGCCCCGATACCGGTAATTGCAATTGTTCCTGCGGCTGCTGCGGCAGTTCATCAAACAACACCTGAATAAGGCGCTGCGTCGGCATTTGCGCTCTTTCGGGATCGGTTCTGCGCGCCAGCGACAAAATCAACTCCCGGCATAACGGCGAAATTTTCAGCGTGCAGCAACGCTCCGGCATGACGACCGCTGCAGGTTCAATAAATAAAAAGCACAGCTCCGCCCCTGCGGTCACATGGTTACTGTGCGGCAGCGAGCCGGGGAGCCAGACGGCATACTGGGGCGGAACCATCCACATCGCATTTTCCACCTCGCAGGTAATCGCGCCGTGCAGAGCGAGAATCAACTGTCCCTTGCGATGCTGATGGCGAGGGCTAAACAGTTCATCATCCCTGGCGCGAATACAAAAGGCCACAGCGGCATCGTGGTGAAGGTCGGGATCGTAACCGTCCAGTCTCAGGCCAATCATTATATTGTCCGATTTTAGCGATAAATTGTCATTTTAGCTTGATTCATCCAAACAGTAAAAACTGTTAAGGTATCGCCTCGCCTGACGAGATGAGAAAACGATGACGACAGCCCTTTCACCACGCGGCAAACAGGGCGCTTTACTGATTGCCGGTATTTTGATGATAGCCACTACGCTGCGCGTAACATTTACCGGCGCTGCGCCGTTGCTGGAGACAATCCGTTCGGATTACGGTCTTTCCACCGCCCAGACGGGCCTGCTAACAACCTTGCCGCTTCTGGCGTTTGCGCTGGTTTCGCCGCTGGCGGCCGGTATTGCCCGCCGGTTTGGGATGGAACGCAGTCTGTTTGCCGCAATGCTGCTGATTTGCGCGGGTATTGCTCTCCGCTCCCTGCCCTCCGCTGCATTGTTGTTTGCCGGAACTGCCATTATTGGGTGCGGGATAGCGCTGGGTAATGTGCTGCTACCAGGATTGATTAAGCGCGATTTTTCACAACATGTCGCCAGGCTGACGGGCGCGTACTCATTGACGATGGGCACCGCCGCCGCGTTGGGGTCTGCGCTGGTGGTTCCGCTGGCGTTGCACGGTTTTGGCTGGCGCGGCGCGCTGTTAATGCTGATGCTGTTTCCGCTGTTGGCGTTTCTTATCTGGTTGCCGCAGTGGCGCACTACCCGCTCAGCTAACCTGAGTAGCTCCCGGGCATTACATGAACGCGGTATCTGGCGTTCGCCTTTAGCCTGGCAAGTTACGTTGTTTCTGGGACTTAACTCACTGATTTATTATGTGATTATCGGCTGGTTACCAACAATACTCATCAGCCACGGTTACAGCGAAGCACAGGCAGGATCGCTACATGGCCTGCTGCAACTGGCGACCGCGGCGCCTGGGTTAGCCATTCCGCTTATTTTGCACCGCTTTAACGATCAACGCTGGATTGCCGCGCTGGTCTCACTCTTGTGCGCAGTGGGCGCGGCGGGGCTTTGGTTTGTGCCGGGCCAGGCGATCATCTGGACGCTACTGTTCGGCTTCGGTTCAGGCGCGACGATGATCCTCGGCCTGACGTTTATCGGCCTGCGCGCCAGTTCGGCGCATCAGGCGGCGGCGCTTTCCGGCATGGCGCAGTCGGTCGGGTATTTACTGGCGGCATGTGGGCCGCCCGTCATGGGAAAACTTCATGATGCCAGCGGTAGCTGGTATCTACCGCTGTCAGGCGTGACGGTTCTGGCTATCATCATGGCGATTTTCGGCCTCTACGCTGGACGCGATCGAGAGATAGCGTCATAAATAAACCTGATACCCACTTGAATGCCTGATGACGCTTCGTTTATCAGGCCTGATCCATTAAAATCATTACCGCTATCCGACAAAAGTACCGTAAGCGACACCATCACAGGAGGGAAAAATGCGAATCCAGTGTAAGCGCGTCTATTTCCCGGCGGAAAAAGACGATGGTTATCGGGTATTGGTTGACAGGCTATGGCCGCGCGGCATTAAAAAAGCAGCGCTGGTCTATGATGAATGGAATAAGGCCATTACGCCCTCCACCGAATTGCGCAAAGCCTTTCATAGCGAACTGATTGATTTTAACCACTTCGCGCAGCAATACCGGGCAGAACTTGCGCAACAGCATCAAGAAGGCAAACGGCTGGCGGATATTGCCCGACACCAGCCGCTAACGTTGCTATACGCCGCTAAAGATACTCGCCAGAACCATGCCATTGTGCTGGCAGAGTGGCTACGAGAGCTGTGATTGTCGTGCCGCCACCTGGTCTGGTTGTCTGTCCGGGGACAACGGCATCAAATGTTCTGCCCGCACCCAGGCAAAACCGTGCTGACCATCGGCGGAGGCTACGTCGCCCGTAACCAGCCACAGCGCCCGAGGCGCTTCTTTCGGCAGTAAGGTGACGTGTCCATTTACTGGATTAATGAATTCATCTCCGGGTTGGCACAGGCAAAATAGCTCAACCGATTTACCAATATTCTGCCGTCCGGCGGGTGTTTTAGCGCCAATAACTATTGCCAACGCGCCCGGCTTTAACTGAAACATATTTTCTTGCGCCGCATGAAACTCATTATCAGATTGTTCTTAATCATATCCCGTCGGACCGCAGGTTGTCACTTTTTCGTATCAGGGTGCTCTCTGCGCCATAATGTCCACTCATCAATGATTTCGCCATTGGGCAATTTGCAATCGGAACGCACGCCTTGTGGGGTCTGCACCGGCATCAGCGTACCGCCCTGTTGCTCACAGTAGACGGCTGCCGGATTAGGCATCCCAATACGCGGCGGCCTGGGGGCGTTGGGTTGCGACGATGAACAAGCGCTCAGCAGCAATACGCCTGGCAACGCAATCCACGTAAATTTCATAACGACTCCTTAAAGCGATATTTTGTCCAGGATAACCTGGCGGGTACGCTATTTCCATACTTTCTGTCAGCGCTTTAGTGGGTGTTTATCCCGGGTTAAGTCAGTAATAACCACGCTCTGTCACAAAGCAACCGACCTTTTGTCGCTGAGAAAACCCTGCTATTCTGGCGCCCCCTGAACAGTGAAGGTAATAGCATGAGAGTGGGTATCCTCTTCCCTGTCGTCATTTTCATTACGGCAATATTATTTTTGGCATGGTTTTTTATTGGCGGTTACGCCGCGCCGGGAGCATAACCATGAGGAAAACAACGATGGTGTTGATGGGCATCGCGCTAATTGCGGCGGCGGGTACCGAACTGGGCTGGTGGTAAATTCATTTTGAATAATAAAGGCTACCTGTCGTAGCCTTTATTATCTCTGAAAGTTCTGCGTTTAGCTTTTGATTTTTCTGTAGATTAACAGCACGACAATCGCGCCGATCACCGCGACTGCAAAGCTGCCGAAGTTGAAACCATCCACTTTGCCAAAGCCAAAGAACGTACTGATCCATCCTCCGACTACCGCACCAACGATCCCCAGAATGATCGTCATAAAGAATCCGCCGCCATCTTTACCTGGCATGATCCACTTAGCCAAAATACCCGCAATAAGTCCAAAAATAATCCATGAAAGAATGCCCATTTTTTCCTCACTTATGTCTTAACGTTAGCGGTTTATTTGCCGTTAAAAAGAATAGCACATCGTCAGGAAAGTGAAGTTTGTGATATCCATCACCTTTTAGCGTCGTGGATAAAAGCGCATAAATATCAGGGTTGCAATCATTAATGATAACGATTATCTTTATCAATACCGAGTGGTTGAGTTTATAACCCACCTGTTCGGTACGACATTGCTCACATTGCTTCCAGTATTATTTGCCCGCCTCACCGAGTGCGGGCTTTTTTTGCTAACCGCTATCTATCCCATGGCGAATTCATGGTCTTTTTCAGCCGCGCTATTTTGCGTGATACGGGGTCATCTCCAGCGCAGTACATTCATCCTGCTTGTCCTGCTGCATAAACCCCACGGTCACCATAAACAAACCGATCATAAATGGCACTTCATAAAGCTCTTCAATCAAATCTGTGTAACGAGCGTTATGCAGGAATATCGGCGACAACCACCGATGATGCTCGACAGTGTCGGAAATCAGATATGAACATGCCGTCACGGTAAACAGCCACAATGGCAGAGGAGCGTCCCGTAGGCGACGAACAATCTCCTTACGGAGCCCGGCAGAAAACAGGACTGGCAAGACTAACGCAGCAATTAATAGCACTGAAATCGTTCTGAACAGCATACGCGGCTCGTCAGGGAAATAGTCACGCCCCCAACTGGTGCTTCTACCCAATAGCACCACCCACCAGACAACAGCCCATAGCCAAAACTGCTTTGCCCCTTCGGGACGGGAAAGTGGCCGTATATACCAGGCGGTAAATAGCGCCCCAAACAGTAACCATAACGCTTGTCCGTTTTCAATCCATCGGACCACCACGCCGTTAAGCAAAGGCAATTGCCAGTCCGCCGTAAACGGGATGACCACAGCGGCAAGCGCAAGAGTAAGTGCTGACGAAGTTAATCGGGTATCGAGTTTCATGATTATAAGACTCTTCTGGTTTTTAATACCCAATCATAAGTTTTATGAATACGCTCTCATTAGCAAACAATGCGATATTCTTAATGTTTTCTTAATGTTTCTTTTCAACCCATGTCTGATGTAAATAAACAGCGCTTTTCAATACGCAAAAACCGCATCACGCTGGCGACGCGCGATGCGGCTTCTGATTTAAAAAATCACTTTATATCAAATAGATACTACAATATCCTTACCAACCGCAAACGTCGTGTTCGTTTTCGGTATCGTAGGAACGCACGGTATTGACCAAATCCTTCACAACTTCTGCTGCAACTTCAGGTACCAGCAACGTCATCGGTGCTTCCGTTTCATAGTCCACAGAGACGCCGTTGCTATTATTCGTGACCGTGACGGTATAAGTAGCTTTTCCCATTATTATTCTCTCCCGGCATGAATGACTTTTCGTGAGGTCGCCCCTTCCATCAGTACTTCCGGCGCGACAAAAAAGTCGATGTTAAAATAGGTATCATCCGTCATGACCTCAATATTGTGCCACTTTTCCGGAGGAAACACGCCAAACTCGCCGGCATTGATCACCATGATCTCTTCCGGCTCAGAGCAATGTTCATCAGCGTATCCGAGATATTTGACCGCCCCCTGCATCACCGAGAGGCGAGGATAAACGCCGGGTCGCGTTCCCTTATCAAGGTGGCGTTCGAAAATTCCGGCAGGCGCCGTCTCTTTGTTCCAGAAGGGCGTGGAACGTGTATGGATATGATTTTGTGGAATTTGCCGCATTTGCTTCCCTCTTCCCGCAGGTTACTCAGCGATAATCTCATCGCTGTCGTAAAAAGGTTACGCTCCAAAAACAGCATTTTAAATACCATTTATTGGTTACTATTTTGCTGTTTTCCACGCAATAAAACCGAAAGGAGAGCAATGACCCGCCGTTGACGACGGGTCCAGGTGGTTAAGACTGGAGCGTTGCCAGGCGGGCGGCAAACCCGACGAAAAGAAGGCCAATCAACGAATTGCCCACTTTTGCCAGTTTCTTTTTGGTACCAATATAGTGGGTTACAAAAGCGCCAGAAAGAATTAAAAAGCTCAGATAGCAAAAACTGACGATTTCAAGGGTGGTGGCCAAAATAAAAAATGACACCCCAGTATGCGGCGCAGTAACGTCAATAAATTGCACAAAAAAGGAAACATAAAAAAGTATGGCTTTAGGATTCGTCAGGCTAAGAATTAAAGCACGCTTAAAAATAGCGCCAAAAGGAACTACCGTTTCCGTCGCCGCACGCCCTTTTGAGGTCAGCGTGGCGTAAAGGATTTTTGCGCCAAGGTAGAGCAGATAAAACGCGCCGAGATAGCGAACAATGTTAAACAGAACCGGCGTTGTTTTGATCAGCGTCGCCACGCCCGCATACGCCAGAAACATTAATATCGCATCGCCGATAAACACGCCGCATGCGGCAAGATATCCTCCTTTAACCCCGCGTCCCACGCTGTTTTTAAGCACAAAAAGCGTATTCGGCCCCGGTACCAGAACGATAAAAATCGCCCCAACCAGGTACGTCCAATAATTCAGAACACCATACTCCGCGAACACATTAACCTCTTCCTGAAAACATTTACGCTTAGCTGCGAAACAGTATGCTAACGAATGCACCGGAAGATGGGAAGCGAAACCACGTCTCTCCAGGCCGCTATTCCGCCACGCTTATATCCACATCACCCAAAAACGTTCTTGTATCGCGCCCCCCGCAGGCAATCACCAGGTATTGGCCCACGTTTCCTCATGGGGAATTAACGCGCGCGTCGTACCAAAGATAGGGCTGCCAACACATCACTGATATCGCTCTCATTCAGATTCGGCGCATTAAACTTCGCTCTCAGCCACACCATATCCTCGTGGCTGAAAGCGCCGACCATCAAGCGCTGGCTGATAATGATCAACATTTGATTATCAAGTTGTCGAATACGTTGCCGGGTGACCGACAAGGTTTGTATCGGAAAGGAGGGTTCTGAGCCGGTTCGCCACTGCGCTAAATAGCGGTACTGTATCGCTTTACTGGCATCCATTAGCGAACGAATAAAAGGGGTTATCGAATGCGGGTCCAGACCGTTATTTTTCGCTTCTTCTTCGGCCTCGGCAAAAACATTTTGTTCACGCGTGAAATCCTCTATCGGCAGATGGTGCTTCATTTTATAAGCAGCCACATCTTTCATTAATAACATGCGTTCATTGAGCGCGGTTAAGAGCGCGCCAAGCGATACCGACGTTACCGAATCGGCAAAAGTGGTGCTGCACATCAATAAAGAACAAAGAAAAATGGCGATATGACGAATCATTAATCAACCTCCTTTTACGGAGGCCTGACAGTAATTTACCTTTATTAAGATAACATTAAGTAATTATTACAGATGGGTATTAATGCTTATTCGTTTAAACTGGAGTGATAAAAAGAACAGGCCGTTGATTCTACGGAATCTTCACCTTCACTTAAAGTGTATAAAATATACAACAAATCACACAAATGTGATGCACATCACGTTTTTATGATTTTTTATTACGGTTTTATGATATAGGTCTAATTTTAATAGGTCACTAATTTCTCTCCCCCGCTCAGGGAGATCGGCTTCAATTTACATCGAATATGGTGAAATATGACTACCATTACACTAGTCAACGAACAAAATAGTACTGGCAATCCTTTTTCTGCACATATGTTATGTGAACAGCGAGCTATTCAGGAAATTACTTACGAACTATTGCAATCGCAGCAGCATGTCTCAAATAAGGATATCATCGCCAAACTTATTGAAAAACTGGAAACAGAAAAAGACGTAGTGCAGCTTGATATTTACCGTAATGCCTTAGAAGCCGTTTTGTTTCAGACACCTGACGACATCTAATATATACCCAAAATAATTCGAGTTGCTTAAAGGCGGCAAGGGAGTGAGTCCCCAGGAGTATAGATAACGATGTGACTGGGGTGAACAACAAATCTGCCGGGAGCAGATTTGAACGTCGCGTGCGACGGCCCGTCAGAGCGAGGCCCATCAATGGGCCGAGTAATCCGTAGCCAACACATAAGCAACTTGAAGTATGAAGGGTATAAACAAGGGAGGGGGTTACTCCTCCCCTGTTCGTTAATAATGCAGATGCCTCAACGTGCGGTGCCTGATTTTTCGTAGCCGTTTGCATGGATTTGCGGTGCAACATGCTGCATACTTTCCGGCATCTCATGCTGCCGATATACGGCTGGCAGTAATGTTAAGCCTGAGCCATTTTTCACATGAAGACTAAATTTACCCGATTCTTTTAAAGCCTGAATAAGATTTTCCTGCGCGGGGGTTAATGTCTCATCATGCCACAGAACAATATGCTCGAAAGACGTTGATAAAAGATCGGGCATCGGCGCCTGCCAGGGGATGACTTCAACTCGCATACCTTCACTACAATATTTAATCGTTTCGAGCCATAGCTCAATGGGGTCGTTCAGCGAAAACGCAGCAATAAGCATTGTGCCTGCTGGCGCCTTTCGTACGCTACTTAGCTGGAACGTGGCGTATTCAATAATCGCAGTATCCAGTAATGCCTTTTCAAATCGGCGTGCATCATCATCGCCTGCGGACAACCACAGCCGTAAAGGACGCAGTATTGACTCAATGACGATACACGGCGGAATTTCCCGACCATAACGCCAGAGTAATTTTCGCAATTTGGCGGGTTCGAATTTTCTACACTGCGCTAAAATCTCTTCCTGGTAAAATAACCATCCCGAGCGGCAATGCGTTTCTTCACCATAGAGTGCAGGTTTAATCTCTTTTAATGAGAAGCCTTTGCTTAACGCGTCGATAATATGCTGTATTCTGATAGCATCTTCTATGCAATAAAAACGATTGCCAGCTTCATCTTTGGTAGGTTGAAGCAGGCCATAGCGTTCCCAGGACCTGATATTTGCTGTTGTGACACCACACTGCGCCGCCATTGCGCTAATACTAAAAGTAGCCATGCCTGTCTGGCCTCATGATGATGTAAGAAAGCATAGTGAACCTAAACGCCATCAGAAGCAAATCATTATTAAGCAATGACCTTACTATTTACACGGGAAATTACATTATCAACATTATTTATTGTAAGCCAGTGCATAAAAGCTTTAGAGACGGACAGTATTTGATAATCCAGAACTGTTCTACAACCTAATTTAGTCAGAACATGGTAGCGTACTGAGTAAATAGTTTTTAAATGTACATTTAGCTCACAGCTTATTTGTCGGATATCCATTCCTTTAACAAGCATCGCCAAAACATTTCTTTCATTCGCCGTTAATCTGACTTTCTCTGACCTGGGAAAAAATTGACCAGCAGCGGCCAAAATCAGTAACTCACGCCACTCAGCAATAGAGGCATCGACCTTTATTCGATATATGGCATGATGTTCATCAATAAAGTTATATTCATTATGGGTAACAATTCCAATGAGTACCGTTTTAAATGCGGAAGTAATATACTGCTGTACGGTGTAGTAATCGTCGATATCAAAAATAATATAATTTACGTTACCAGCTATTATTGCGACGTCCTTAAATAAGGACTCCAGACCATAATTAAGAAACAGGTTTTCGCTCAATAGTCTTGTATCTGTCTTTAAAACAGATGATGCGGAACCAGTCATATCCACCTCAACAAAACGAGAGCCATGTGGAAATATCCATTCGATGGCCCGCATAAGATCATCTGCTTACTTCAGCGATGAGAACCTATTAAGTAGTAGTTGAGGAACGCCGTTTGCGCAACCTGACAGACGTCCTGGGGCATCTTATGTGAACTGCGTGGGGATGTGCGCTTTCGCAAAATCCACAAAGCGTACGACCGCAGGCAGCAAAATATGCCAGTCCTGTTGCTCCAGACCTAAATATTCACGCTGCGCCGCACGCAACGTGGCAGCATACTCTTCCGGCAACTGAGGTAACAGCCAGTCAGCCGCCGCATCCTTAGAGGTAAATCTCCCGGTAGAAAGGGTGTACCAGATACGCGCCAGGGTTAAAACGATATGATACTCATCTCCCTGCACATCTGCCGTGGATTGCCAAAGGTCGAGGGGATAACGCAAGGCCTTCAGCAACTGCGCCGCAGGGGCTGGCGTGAACAGCCGTTCCGCGCGTTCGCCCTTTAGCGGTATACTGGTTTCCAGAATTTGGGTTATCAGTAACACAATGTCCCAGTCCTGCTGCGCTGGTTCATAAATCCCCTGACAAATGTCCTCTCTTAGCCACTCGCCAAATTGCATTTCCCGGGCAGGTGGAAAACACCAGGGAACCAGCTGCGAATAAAGCACGACAGTGACCTCCAGAGCGCGTTTTTCTGCTGACGCCCCCGGCGGCGATGAAAGCGCCAGCAATTCCTGCATCAGCGTTGCGCGTTGGGCCTCCGTCAGCGGCTGGCATATTGTCACCAGTAGATCAATGTCGCTGTTTGGCTTCAGACCGCCCGCAACAGCGGAACCATATAAATGAATAGCACGCAACGTATCGCCTGTAACACGAGTAATCAGGCGACATGCCGCTTCCGTTTGGCATTGAATCGAGGGCGGTATGGACAGCGTCATCATCGCTCCGGGGGCGCAGGTATTTTTTATATTGATTGCCAGAAATATGGCATAACGGCAGAAAAAAAGCTCGCTATTCATAGCGAGCTTTTAACATTGCAATCAGACTTAATGATGTAGCATTTCGTCAACGACCTCATTCGCCTTTAACTGATAAGGATAATAGGTAGGCCAGTTTTCCATCTCTTGCAGCAATGCCTGCTGCGAGGTATTTCCCATAAAGATATGGAAGTGCGCCGATTTGCGCGGGGCAATGATATGATCGCTAAACTGAACATATTTAGGCGCTTTGCTATTCGCATCTTTACATTCGAACAGGTAGCGCACCCCTTTTTTACCCGATGCGTAAGTCAGAATTTTATAGCCGGCATAATTGTATTTACAGGATGCAACGTTATTGTCGCGATGGAATTCTATAACGCCATTTTCAATGCCAATAGTCTCAACATTTGTCGCGTATCCTTTGCGATAATACGCTTTAATATCCTCAAACGTTTTCTCCGGGTCTTTCTTCGCCTTTTGCCTGAAGACAGGGTCCAGCTCGCCGCTGACCAGATAAGGATAGACGGATTGCCACATACCATCCCAGTCGGTGAGCGCGCGATCGCGTACATTAGCGTCATCAAACACGCCCGCTGCCGCTTTTTGCTCAACCTCCGTCATCGGCGCGCCATGAGCATGATGACCATGCGCGAAGGCAGGACTATTTACCAACAGCATTCCCAGAAGCATTGTCAGTTTTTTTAAATGAATCACCAAAACGTTACCCTCATCTTTCTTAGAAAGATGATTGTTATATTATAACATTGCATTTATTTCAACAGAAACTCAGCGGCCACCGCGCAGGTGGCCTTTTTTGATATCAACTGGTCCGCCATCGAGGAATTGAACCCCGAACCTTAGAGGTAGAAGCTCTATGCTCTATCCGGTTGAGCTAATGGCGGAAGAAAAATTACGCGGCCATTTTAAGGCAGGCGTCTGCGCATTGGCTGCATGCCCGCGCGCAATTCTGGCAATGGTCGTGATCGTGCCTTGCACACTCTTCGGCGCAGGCTTTGCAGATATCCGCGCACAGGCGGCATAATTTTTGTGAGTACTCGCTTTCCAACGCCATAAATTGCGCCGCCAGGCGACAAATGGCCGCACATTGCATATCTAACTGGATGCAGTGCTTCATCATTTCGACGTTATCTTCACGCAGACAAGAAGAGGCGCAGATATCACACGCCGCCGCGCATTCATAACACTGCTCAATACACTCACGATGTTCTTGTTGCATAAATGACTCCTTATTTTATTAAGAGGAGTAGATAAGTCTGCACAGAAACGCCGGGATAGCCAAACGGCTACCCCTCTTTTTCATACTTTTTGAACAAAAGTGCTGAATAAAACAGCAATAGTAAAGCCGGAAATCGGCCTCCGTGATGTGACGTCTATACTGTAATGTTCATCTGCTTTTCATCGGAGGTAAAATGGAGTATTTAGCACGACTAAATATCGTTGCGATGCTGATGTCAACGACGTTCTGGATCAATCTGGCGGTCGTTTTTTTCGTCACCCTCATTACTTACTGGCTCATCAACTGGCTACTTAATGTGGTCTATAAAGCGCTACAACGCCCGGATAAAAAGGATGATGCTCATGGGCGGCTGCGGCCTATTGTTTTCGAGATGCTGAAAAAGACCAGTAAGATGCTAATCTTTTTTGCCGCATTTCTCTTTAGCCTGCGCTTTGTCGCCCTGCCCGACCGGTTATTCTCTACCCTCTCTCACGCCTGGTTTTTAGTGGTTGCGATTCAAATGGCGATTTGGCTTGATCAGGGCGTACAGTCATGGATGCGTCATTTACTGTATGCCCCAGGCTCCAATAAAAACCCGGTGACGTTAGTCATTCTTGGTATGATTTTGCGCGTGCTCGTCTGGTCTATGATGTTGCTCTCCATCCTGGCGAACGTCGGCGTGGATATTACCGCACTGGTAGCCAGCCTCGGCGTGGGCGGTATTGCTATTGCCCTGGCGGTACAAACCGTTCTGAGCGATGTCTTCGCTTCGCTGTCGATTGGTTTCGATAAGCCCTTCGAGATCGGCGATTTCGTCGTCTTTAATGATGTAGCCGGTACGATTGAACATATCGGTTTGAAAACCACTCGCATCCGTAGCCTCAGCGGCGAACAGATCGTTTGTGCGAACGCGCAGTTGTTGCAGCAAACCATACATAACTATAAGCGAATGCAAACGCGTCGTATCGTGTTTACTTTTGGCGTCGCCACTGCGACACCGCCGGAAAAGTTACGCCTCATCGGCGATATGGTGAAAAAGATTATTACCGATGTCGGCGAAACACAATTCGACCGCGCCCATCTACTGGCCTTTGGTCAGGATCGGCTGACCTATGAGGTGGTGCATATCGTCAATACCGCGGATTACAATAAATACATGGATATTCAGCAAGAGATAAATATCCGTATTATTGAAAAACTCATTGAGAATGATATCGAACTGGCGCTGCCAAGTCTGGTCGTTAGAGCCCCTGTACAGGTTGAAGAGACCAGGGACTACAGTAATACCGCTGATGCAAAAAACGCAGATAAACGCGTCATGCAGTAAAATCTCTGCCGACAATACCGGGAACCCATGGGTTCCCGGTGCGTTAACGGCGACACGGCAATGCGGAGAAACGACTTGCGGCTATTCCACCTGTAAATGGCGGGTACAGACTTGATCAAGTAGCGCAGACTGATGACTAATCACCAACATCCCTAATGAACGGCTGCGGCACACCTCAAGCACGTATCCCCATATCGCTTTTTGAATAGACGGATCGAGTTGCGCCGTCATTTCGTCGGCAATCAGAAAACGCGTTCGTGGGTCAAGCGCGCGCAGTATCGCAATACGCGCCAACTCCCCGCCTGAGAGCTGCATTGGCCGACGCGTCAGCCACTCGGGCTGCACATGCAAACGCCTCATCGTTTCCAGGTCAGGCTGCCAGGCATCACGCACAGCGTCTCCGGCGCTTCGCCAGGGATTAAACGTCAGTTCAGGATGCTGGGGAACAAGCTGTACCGGACAATACTGATGCAGGGGTAACGGGCTGCCGTCCAGCAGAACGTCGCCCGCCGTCGGCTTTTGCCATCCGGCCAGGACGCGCCCCAACGTTGTTTTCCCCGTTCCGCTTGGCGCATGAATTCCTACCCGTTCACCGGCAGAAATCGTAAACGTCAGGTTCTGCCATAAGACTTTCCCGCCCTGACGAATAACGAGGTCGCGGCAGCTTAGCATTCTATTCCCTCTCCGGTCGGCATAAATAACGGGTTTAGTTCAGGCAATGCCTGCCATTGCCGTTTTAACGGCTCACTCATCTCTTCCGGCTGTAACTGCTCGCAGCGGATATTGTCCGTGATATAACCCTGATGCAGCGCCACAATGCGATCGGCATACCGCGCCGCCAGCAGCAGGTCATGAGTCACCCACAGCACGCCGCATCCCCGCTTGCAAAGACCTCGCAAGTGCTCGAGCAACTGGTTTGCCAGTGCGGTATCAAGCCAGGCGGTGATCTCATCCGCGAGGATATAACGAGCCTGGCTAAGCGAGGCGTGGCACGCCAGAATTCGTTTAGCCATCCCGCCGGAGAGCTGGCGGGGAAAGCGTTCCAGGACTGTCGGTGCAAGATCGCTCTGCTGTAATAGCTGTACCATTTGCGTCTCATCCCAGGCGCGTCCGGTCAGATGACATGCTCTGTTCAAATGTTTTCTAATATTCAGCATGGGATTAAGCGCCTGTACCCCCTGCGGCACGTAGCTAAACGTATTGCCCCTAAGCTGCCTGATGGTATGTCTGTCCAGCCGGTTGCCATCAAGCGTAATCTCCCCCCGAAAGCGTAAATTTTCCGGCAGCAGATCGAGCAGGCATTGCAGCAGCAGACTTTTGCCCTCCCCGCTGCCGCCAACCAATGCCACCATTTCGCCGGGCGCGATATCAAAAGAGACATTCTGTAATAACGGCGACCAGCGTCTCGCGCCATACCAGCGATAACGCGCGCTTTCCAGCGTAACCTGTTGTAAACTCAGCATACGTCACTCCTTAGCCACAGCCGCTGAATGGCGCGCGCAAACTGATCGAAGAGCATCACCAGCGTGAATAACATTAGGCCGGGAAACAGCACCAGCCACCAGTTACCATGGCTAATAAACCGTAACGCATCCGCCAGCAACAGCCCCAGCGAAGGCTCATGCGGCGCCAGCCCAAACCCCAGAAAACTTAACGCCGCGCTGTGCAATACCGCATGAGGAAACATCAATAACGTTCCCGTCAACCATTGCGGCAATAGCGCCGGAAAATAGTGATATCGCCAGCAATAAAGGTGTCCATGCCCCAGACGATAGGTCAATGTCAGGTAGTCACTCTGCGCTACCCGCTCCGCGTCGGCGCGCAGAATCAGCGCCAGACGGGGCCAGTGCGTTAACGCCACGGCCGCAATGACGCCGCTTTTACCGCCGCCGAGTGTAAAACAGATAAGGATCAGCAGAAGTAAATGCGGCATGGCGAGCATAGCATCGGTTATCAGCCGCATCAGGAGGTCCAGCCGGGGATGAATACGCGCCACTGCCGCCATCACTAGCGCGATAACGCCGCTGCACAGCGCGGCGCCAACGCCAATTTGTAAACTGGTGAAGGCCCCCTGAAAGCAACGAAGCCATACATCACGCCCCAGATTATCGGTGCCAAACCAGTGCTGGATATCAGGCGACAGATGCCGGGCAAGCAGATTAACCTCTGGCGGCTGGCTCAACGTGGCATAACCGTATCCGGCAATAAACAGCAGACAGGTAACGGAGAGGATCAGACGAAACAACGTCGGGGCAGGATTATAGAGCATCGGGACGCTCCAGCGATCGATTAAGCACCACCACAAGCCAGGCTGAAATCGTATTTCCGGCAAACACTAATAGCGTACAGAATAAAACGATCCCCATGAGTAGCGGGACATCGCCACGCAGGCCGGCATCGATAGTAGCCTGTCCCAACCCCGGATACGCAAAGACTTTTTCTGCCAGTAACGCCCCCCCCATCAGTTCGCCCAGAGAAGCAAATTGTAAGCAGAGCGCTGGGGTAATCGCATGACGTAACACCTGGTGACGTAACAGCGACCATCCTTTATCCCCCTGAGCGCGCGCAAAACGAATAAATTCGCTCTTCATTACGCTGGCTATTTTTTCTCGCGTATGCAGCGCAATTTGCCCCATGCCCAACAGACTTAATGCACATACCGGCAACACAAGATGGCGTAAACGTTCCGATAAAAGAGCTGTTCCTGCATTATTTCCGGGGTCCCAGGCGCAACAAACAGGTAACACCGGCCAGCGGACGGCAAACAGCGCCAGCAGCAGCATTGCTATCCAGAAAGTGGGCAACGATGACAATAAGTAGCTGATACGGCAAATCATCTTATCCGGCCAGCGGTGGAGAAAACGTCCGGCCAGAAAACCCAATGTCACGCCCAGCACACCAGACAATAGCCAGGCGCCTGCCAACAGCGCGAATGACGTCGCAAAACGTTCCCGGATCACGCTGGCGACAGGCATGTTGAACAGCATGGAATACCCCATGTCACCCTGGAGCAGACGCCAAAACCAGTGACCGAAACGCTCCCACAGCGGCTGGTCAAGCCCCCAGCGCGCCGCAATCCGCGCATATTGTTCTGGTGGAACATGGAGCAGATCGTTGCCAATATAAGCGCGGATAGGATCAACGGGCGAAAAGCTAAGCAAAATGAAGGTGCCGGCAGCCACCAGCACCAACAGAATAATCAGCCGCAAAAAATGACTGAAGAACAATTTCATCACCGACAGGTCCAGGTCCAGTCATCAAGATTGTTTAACACCGACCAGCTACCGTGGATTTCTGGCGCGCCTTTTCCCAGATCAATACAGGGGTTGGCCAGATAGGTATGCTGAATATTAAGCAGCCATGCCCATGCCGCATCGCCCTGAACGCCCGCGCCCTGCTTCCCATCCCACTCAACCTGCTGCCAGAAAGGAATCGCCTTTTGCCAGTCAGGCGCATCTATAGCCTGTTTCAGATGTGCTTCTACCGCAGGGTTGCTGTAATAGCCCGGGTTATAATATTCCACACCAGCGGCTTTCCCGCTGTAGTGATGGAAGAGTTCCATCGGGTCCAGACTTCCCCAGCCAAACAGCGTAGGGTTAGCGTGCATATGGCGCTCTACAGTTTCCCAGCTTCCCGATTGCAACGAGACGACAATGCCTAAAGGCTGCAACATGGCGCGCACCGCCTCGGCCAGATCCCGTCGGGTGCTGTCGCCACTGGCATACCATAAGGTCAGACGCGCTTCTTTACCTGCTTTTTCACGCACGCCCGCACTGTTTATCTTCCAGCCGGCCTCTTCCAGGATGGCGCGCGCTTTTGCAATATCGCCATCGCTGAATATCACTGAAGGATTTTGCCACGGCAATCCCTGCACCGCGCTATAGGCGGGTATCGCATGGCCTTCCATCACCTGTTCCGCCAGTTGCTTACGATTAATGGCATAGTTAATTGCGCGTCTGATAGCGACATCAGCGGTCACATCGTTGCCGACAGGATAACCGTTAGCATCCTTTTTACCGGCAGGCACCATCGGGAAGACAATGCCCCGGTTTTCAACGCTATCGCGTACCCAGAGTTTAAGATTATCCTGCTGCGGGGCCACCGCCATAGAAGGGGCAATGCGCACCAGACCTAACTGTCCGCTGCGCGCGGCGGCATAAGCATTATCTTCATCCAGAAAGACAAAAACCAGCCGGTTAAAGTCATTCTTTTTACCCGCATACCAGGGATTAGCTTCAACGATCAGTTGCTGACCCGGCTGAAAGCTGACCAGTCGGTATGGACCGGCGCCTATCGGTTCACGGGCGAACGTTTTTTCATCATAACGGCTGGCCGGAACAATCCCTAACGATCCTAATACATTCACAAAGGTGCTCTGCGGATGGCTCAGCGTCATCTCAATTCGGCGCGCATCCAGCGCTCGCGCATGACTAAAGTTGCCCATGTCAATTTTACCGCCGCTCTTCGCCGCTTTGTTATATGTAAAAACGACATCTTCGGCAGTTAATGGCGAGCCATCGGAGAATTTCAGCCCGGGTTTTAAGGTCAGTATCCAGGTTTTACCATCGGGGCTGGTGTCCACTTTTTCCGTCAGTAAATTACCCCAACTCATATCGGCGTTTTGCTTGAGCAACGGCGCATGAAGCAATAAGTAACTGCCGTGGCTCCAGCCCAGCATAGGATCAAAGCCTTCCGTTGGCTCAGGGCCAATGGCCAGCTTTAAGGTATGGCCATCTGCCGTGTCCGACGCGGCGAAAAGCGGCGAGGTGAATGCCAGAGTCAGCGCGCACGTTATGAGCGCCAGTTTGCCTTTAATCATCAGTTTACCCCAGATTATACGTTGTTTTTGTTTCTCCCGGCGCAGCATAAACGTCGAGAGACCTCCTGAGGACGGCATTATGGCGAGCATTTGTAAGGAAAAAATTGATGCAGAACAGAAAGTATGACGATCTTTTAAAAACATCATACGCACAAACGTCGGGAGCGCCAACGTGGGCTAAAGGCCGCTTTTGACGGGGATAAAACGCAAGGGAAATGACGCCAGGAATACCGGGTTAATTAACGCCATCTTATTCTCTTATTTCCTTTCTATTCTGTATTACGTCTTCCCATCCGACGCTGTTCATTTTCTCAACGTTATTAGTCAGTACTGAAACGTAAGAAGGTATCGTAATTAGCGCTTCATGGCTTTAAACCTAAACCAATATTAAACGAACCGGGCGTTAATGAAACTTACCAGCAGAACGCCAGTCATATGGCAACCCGATGAAATGACATGCTATGGAGTCCAACCGAAAAATGTTAACGCCGCCAGGGCTCGTGATGATTTTTTTAGCCGTACTGTTCTCATTGCTGACAGGGTGCGCAAGTTATAAAAACACGGCATGGGGAATATATCCGGCTTCAACGGATATTTGTCCATCAGGTACGACATCAACAGGAGGGTGCAAAGAGTAATACCGCATATTTAATATACACCACTTTTTAAATGACTGTCCGGACATTTTCGGACGGTAAGTTTTCTATTAATTTATAATGGACTAATCCCATGACAAATAAAAAACACATTTTTTCAATTATCTTTATTGGTTCTCTTTTAACGGGGTGTGCTACAGGACCATCACCGACAGGGATTGGCTTATATACGGATGTTAAAGGGCCAATTACTGCCACGAGTCTCCCGGCAACCAAAACCGGTAAAGCGTGTGCGCAAACGGTATTGGGTATTGTAAATACCGGCGACGCATCTATTGATTCAGCGAAAAAAGCGGGCGATATTTCTTTAGTGTCGAGTGTTGATTATGAAACTACAGGCTCATATCCGTTTTATGGTAAAACCTGTGTTGTCGTAAGAGGACAATAACAACAGTAAGCCGGCGATGCCGCCGGCTTTTTATCCCATTTTACGTGCCGCTATCTCTGTCTGTTCCTTGCGACTCAGCCCCCGCTTTAAGGTTCTGTTAAGATTTTACGCATACCCTACAAGCAGTTGTTAATAAAGGATAATAATAATGGCACATTTCTCAAGACTGCAAATAACGCTTCACTGGTTAACACTGCTCCTGACAGGCATCGCATATGCGGCTATTGAGTTACGGGGGTGGGCGCCAAAAGGCTCCAGCGTTTACCTGTTTATGAAAGACATGCACTATGACATGGGCGTTCTGGTCTGGGCGCTGATGTTTTTACGGTTATATCTTAAACACAAATACCCGGATCCGGTCATTACGCCTCCCCCTCCTCACTGGCAGCACGTAGCCGCTAAATTAATGCATATCGCGCTTTATCTCACTTTTCTCGCCTTACCGCTGCTGGGCGTCGCGATGATGGCATCAGGCGGGAAAAGCTGGAGCTTTTTTGGTTTTACTGTACCGGTATTTTTGACGCCAGATAGCACCCTAAAATCGGATATAAAGCGTATTCATGAAATGCTGGCCAATATCGGCTATTTCCTGATTGCCATGCATGCAGCAGCGGCGTTGTTTCACCATTACATACAAAAAGACGATACATTTTCAAGGATGTTACCCGGTAAATCATGACTATTTCGGCCATCCCGACGTGAGAGAGCACGCCGGGCAAGGCATTATTATTCCAGCGCTATCGGTTTCGACTGATAGCGCCTTATACCGTTTGTAATCGACAATATACGATATTTTTCCGGTTCCACGTGTAGGTGATATGTACGACGCCGCCCTCGCTAATAATAGCGGGATAAGAATACTCACCGTGGTCACTTTCCAGGTCCAGTAGCGGTAGCCATGATTCGCCATTATCCTGGGAAGCAATCAGTGAAAGCGGATAGCGCTTTCCCCAGTTGCCGTTGACCGGATTTAACGCAAGAATCAGCGTACCGTCCTGCATACTAACCAGATCGATACCACTATTATTATTCGGTAAAGATGTCGCGCGGGCAACAGACCAGGTAGCGCCATAGTCGATTGAATCACTGCGAAAAATTGCCCCGCGTGTGCTTCGTAACAACATATGGATATGCCCCGGAGAAGACTCCCACAGCGTAGGCTGAATAACGCCATCCCAGCGCAGGAGGTTTTCCAGACAACATTCCCACAACATCCCCTTTTTTACACCATCCCACAACGCTACGTTTGTCCCGGAAATAGCGTTATCAGGCTCCAGCGGAACAAAAGAGATATTCCAGTGTTTTCCTTCGTCAGAGGATCGATCCACAAATGCCCTCCACCGTTCAGGACTTTCAATCGACCCTGGCGCAATCCAGGCGCCATTTGATGCCAGCAGGAGTTTATTTTTTACGGGACCGCGCGGCAAAATATCATCGTTAACCAACGGAGCTGGCGTACTCCAGGTAAATCCTCGATCGCTGGAGGTGATAAACCAGGTTTTCCACACGTGTACGTCGCTGCCTACTTTATAAAATAACCACAATTTATCCGACGGGTAAAATAACACCGGATTCCAGTGCGCTTCCCCCTCGCGTGCCGCCACTCGCTGCGGTGTTGTCCAGAGATTATGTTCATAGCGAGATAGCCAGATGGCTGTATCTTCGCTTCCTTCGCGCAACCCCGCGAACCATGCGGCCACGAGCGTACCGCACGGTAAGCGAACAAGCGTAGAGGCATGGCACTGGAAGGACTCGGTTCTGCTTTCCGGTAAAATGACCTGCCGATTGACGAGCGCTAATTTCATACCTGCCTCTATTAAATAAGGTAAAAAGCATCAGCTTTTTTACGTATGAAAGTAGTGTTAGCAGAAATAGCATCAACGCGGTGAAAACGATGAACCGCTATACGAATTTATGTTCAGATATCGCGCCCATAACAGGCAGAATGTCAAGAGTGGACAAAAATTGGACTGACCTCGCGGATAATTCCAACTTACCGCCGTCCAATGGCGACGAGGTCAGTGGCACGGGATAATATAGAGGTCAGAGCTATAATATTTAGCGATCTGTGCCTACAAGCATGACGGGATACTTTTCGCTACAGGCAATGAAGGCCCGTCTAAACGGGCCTCTATTAACGCGATTATGATTTGTGTTCAATCGCCTTTGGTTTGCTTTCTATGGCAATTTTTTTCGGTTTCTCGCTTTCAGGGATCTCCTGGTAAATCTCGACCAACAAGAGGCCCTGTTCCAGTTTCGCATTATTCACCTTAGCATGTTCAGGCAAAGAAAAACTCAACTGGAAATCCGCCTTACGAATACCACGATAAATCCAGTGCGTCTGATCCTCTACCGTCTCTTCAGTGTGTTTACCCGTAATATTCAGGTTGCCGCCAACCGTTTCAATTTCAAGCTCTTCCTCTTTCCAGCCAGGAACGCTCACGGTAAGCAGATAGTTATTCGCATCGCGCTTTTGCAGATCGTAAGCTGGCGTCGCAGCGACTGGCGTATCTCCTGTTAATTGACTGAAAAGTCTATCAATACGGTTGAAACGGTCAGAGAAAAGAGAATCAGCAAACACGGGAAGTGCTGACAAGGTTCTGAGTGCCATCATTAACCTCCTGAATCACTATTCAAAAGTTCAACATCAAGGCAAGCATTGCTTGTCCACTGACTACATAGGGACGGAAAAAACATTTTCAAGTCTATAAAAGCCTTTTTTTAGTCACGAATTTAAGTAGTTAACGAAAAGTCTCATCCCGTTCATTGCCATTTCCGCTGTCCCTTCATCTTTACAATTTTCTTCACCACCACAATTGATAATGATTATCAATTGCATTAGTGTATACAGGTTGGTTATGGCAGTGACCAACGCCCTTCTCCATTATCAAACCCAGCGCCGCCTTCGGGCGGCCTTTTGGGAGGAAATATGGTCGCCAAAAATAAAATTCACGGTCGTCGTATTCGTCAGTCTCTGCAACAGTTACATCATCGTTGTCTTTTTCAGCAACTGGCGGTAAGCCCACCAGGAACAAAATATGTTTCAGTCACCGCTGAAACAAAAAACTGGCTTATTCATCTTGTGACTTCAGAGGGCCGCTAGCACGCGGTAGTGACTGTCCATGTTGTCGCTAAAATTTTAATGAAATGACATTTATACACCTACGATTTGCGCCCGGCTACTCCGGGCGCCATACCTGAAGATATGACCCCCGTTGCCAACTGACTGGAATTTTAGCTATCGTCTCCGACGTAGAAAAATTCGATATCTTTATTAAACCATTTATCAATGTTGTGCCACATCAGACAACCGGTCAGAAAACTTGCGATCAATATCCCTCCTATAAGCCACTTTTTCACATATACTCCTGAATAACCCCTGTTGATGCCATTATCTGATCGATAATAAAAAGACCATCATTTGAAGAAATAGTTTCACTGACAGATACCGTATGAAACGAGACAGTGAACAGTACCGTTTTCTTCGATTTTTATGCCATAGTATTGAGCAGTGGTGACAATCATTTTCTATCGCACCATAATGATTTGCAGCCTATAGTTTATGATTTTAAGATTTGTCTACTCATCACATATGCCAGTGATGGATAAATTATAATACGCTTTTCTGGCGCACTTTTCGTCAGTAAACAGGAATACTACAGCATTCATCGTATTGATGCCGCCTTATCTCCCGTTCTTCAGGGAATTAACGACAATTTTATGCACAAAGGATACTAATGATGAAACGTAAATTGATCCCATTTACCCTCTTTCTCGCGACACTTAGCGCCAGTTCCACATCTATAGCAGCTTCGCAGGAGATTTCTAAATCTATATACACCTGTAATGATAACCAGGTTATGGAGGTGATTTACGTCAACACCGAGGCTGGAAACGCCTATGCGATTATCAGTCAGGTAAACGAGATGATCCCGATGCGGTTAATGAAAATGGCCTCCGGAGCAAATTACGAAGCCATAGACAAAAATTATACTTATAAACTTTATACCAAAGGCAAAACGGCTGAACTGGTGGAAGGTGATGATAAACCTGTTCTCAGTAACTGTTCCTTAGCTAACTAACCTTAAGAAATGCCTGAAGGCTCATCAGGCATTTCCACTTCAACCTTTCTGTAACGTAACGTTAAAGAATATGTGAATCACTACCATAGTATAATGGCTAATTAGTAACCACTTTTGAACGTGGTTAATCCTATTTTTAAAGAAAAGTTCGAACTGTCTGAATTGTCGTTGTTGAGTGTTTAAATGTTTTGCTTTATTAAGTGACCCAGGTAGAATTCGCAGCGGCTGGTAACCATTCATATTCGCACTATTGAACGATCACCGGCCAACCGCGCCAGGGTCTTGCATACGCTCTGGCGCGGTTAAATCCCCAGGCCATAAACGAAATCACTGGTTTCTACTATTGATCGTATCTTTCACGTTAACCTGCATTATGCTTGCCCACCTGATGTAAAAATACACCGCTCTGAACCATAGGGTGTGAATTTCATTTTATAAAAATTGCGGTGCCGGGTGCCTCCCGGTGAACCATACCACAGTCAATATGGTTCGCGAGGAACATTAACTATTTGACTGGACGCCCCGCCGCAAAGGGGGATTCACCGCATAAGAAAAATCTACAACTCACAAGTAATAAAAGACAATAACATTTTTGTGCATTTTTTATAAATGACTATCTTGTCACGTAATAAATGAAATTATTCTGTAACAGGATTGCAAGACAATACTTATTCAAAACTGAAGTGGTCAGTGGGAGTCGAACCCACATCATCAGCCTGACACTGAGGTAATAACATTATACGATAACCACATTGGACCGCCACCGAGGCCTCGAACCTCGCACCATCAACTTAGGAGGTTGATGCTCTATCCAGCTGAGCTAGTGGCGGCTGGGGACTTCTGCCAGGCGCAAAAAAGGTGCTCTCCTGGATAAAATACATACCTTGCTACTTTTCAGTAGTCGTTCAACGGCAGGTACAATATGCGAAGGCGGTCACAAAATCTTGATGACATTGTGATTAATTCCAGGAAAATTTTTCAGAGTGAATCTTGTGAGATCTGGCGTTATTTACACCAGATTTTCCTTCCTGCTTATCACCTACCTGAGCAACCTTGATTGCTTACCACAATCCTTTATCTGTGCTTATGCTGGTGAGATGTTATGTACAGCGTCACTATGACGAAGAGAGTATGACGAAGAGAGAAAAGACAGGCAGGTACGTGTCACTGGTAAAGAAGCCCTGTTTTATTGACTGGCGGTGCGGAAGGCGAACCTTCCGCATAGCTTATGCTTTTCAGAAACGGTATCCAACCCCGACGTTGAAGCCGTTTATTTTTGTAGAGGAGATGTTGCTTCCTTCATACCCAACATCAACGACGATATTCTCCAGCGGATTCATCTGTACACCCGCGCCCCAGGCAAATCCCGTTTTCCTTGAGGAAATTTTGTTAGAAAAAGAATCGCCATCCTGAGTGGAATGTTCTTTAAACGTCGCCTTTACCGTGCCGACACCCGCCAGCGCGTATAACGAAAAATTGTCAGACAATCGATAGGCTGGCCCAACCATAAAAGAGCCGTACTTCACCTCAAACTTGTCATGGTAATGAATACCTTCAGGCTCAATAGACCCGGAAGCCTGGCTGTCTCCATATAAGTAACTTAGCGAGGAAATAAAACTTACCGGAGAGTCATCCTCATAACGGTATTTCACATTTACCCCTCGGATATTTTTGAAATCCTGAACTTTACTTTGTGCATACCCCACGGAAAAGGCGTTAGTATCGGCCTGTGCAACATTTACAACCAAAACGCTTGTAGTAATAACTAAAGTGGATAAAATAATATTTTTCATAACAACTCCTTAATACTACTTATTATTTACGGTGTGTTTAAACACCTGCAGTACCGATCCGGCATTCAGTTATCGCCACTATGCCGAATCGACAAAACCACGAATAATTCACCGCTATCGCTCCTGATGTGTTTACTTCCTGAAAGATATTTTTACTACCGAAGCACTCTATCGCTCATTTAGGTAACCGGTTCTACAATGTCATCTAACTTTTATAGATTTGAATGCTAATTTTTCTCACGCATATATATTTAACAGAAACCATAAAGTATTTAGCCACTATAGAACAACAAACTCGCCATACAACCATTTAATATTTAAAGCAAAAACCTCACAACCACATTAAGAAACCTGACGCCGATCGGCTAAAAACATGTCATTAAGCAAACTCGCCATATAACCAGAACATATCGCATTGTGCTTCACAGTCCTCACGTGACGCTCCAGCCGCAATACCGTTATATGCCATCGCTGGCACCGTAATCATATTCACCATGATGCTTAGCACGATTTATTCCCGCTCCGATTTAATCTTTTAATATGTCTATCAGTTACAACATTTCTTGTTATAAGAATAGAATCAACACCACAATTCCAACATAAATATCACCCGTGTTGAGAGAAAATTTACATTCCAGAAAAATAATAACGGACGCAAATATTAAACACTCGATAAAAAAGTCTATTTCGCTATAAAACCCATTATTATTAAGAGTGGTTAACTCTTCGTTGAATAAAAAATGTCAATGACGCTCCATAATTCAGGAGATGAACTTCACAAGTCATTACATATAACAGGAGGTGCTATGAAACATCATGCTTTTATGCTTTGGACATTACTTATTTTTTCATTCCATGTTTTGGCCAGTTCAGACCATTGTTCTGGTTTACAACAGGCATCATGGGAAATTTTTATCTACGATTTTGGTAGTAAAACCCCGCAACCACCTACAAATACCGATAAAAAGCAAGCCAGGCAGATTAGTTCACCTTCCTGCCCGACGACAAAACCCATGATGTCCGCACCAACCAACGACGCCAGGAAAGGGAATACTTTCTCCAGAACATAATGTTATTTATCTACAATGGTGCCGAACGACTACTTTTAGCCATCCGGAAATCTTAATTGCCATCAAATATAGCTGGCATTATTTTTCCTGACGTGTATAGTGCGCCTCGTTATCCCCATTAAGGAATTTGTTTGTCTCGTAAAATGACAGGAATTGTCAAAACCTTTGATTGTAAGAGCGGTAAAGGTCTCATCACCCCCTCCGATGGACGCAAAGATGTTCAGGTCCACATTTCAGCATGTCGCCAACACGAAACAGAAGCGCTTATCCCCGGTATACGCGTTGAGTTTTGTCGTATTAATGGCCTCCGCGGACCTACCGCCGCCAACGTTTATCTTTCATAATTCGTCACTCGGCATTTTTTCAGAAAAATTTAGCGAGCCCGTATACCTCCGCAGTCTGCTATGAGGCTTTGCCTGAAAGGCTGCAGAATGTTTTCAGTGGCGAAGATCTAAAGGATTTATTTTGCTAATGACTCCTGTGAGCTCTTTTATCATATATCGGGTGTCCCCCCTTCTCACTTTGTTTAACGTGAAGAAATGTACAGCCGTTTTTCACTGTGATAGCATCTAATATTGCAAAAGTATTTAACGCTATATACCCATCGTCACAGGAGTGGCTGGCTGCGCGCATTTAACCGAAGTATTTATGTGATTCTATCGGAATTATCTCTATTGCCGCTCAATGCTACGTCATATTCAGTGGGTATAAATCGCCAATATAGTTGTAACGCTATTTATTTTTAGGGTAATAATTGAATGACTTTGCTTTCAGGAAAAACCACACTGGTTCTCTGCCTCTCCTCTATTTTATGTGGATGTACGACGAACGGCTTACCCGCACCTTATAGTATTAATTTGTCGTTCCCGGTCATTACACAAAACCAAATTAATTCCGGTGGTTATTACATAAATGACGCGGAACAAATTCGGACAACTGATGGTCTGTGCCTTGATGCAGGCCCAGATCAACAGAATCGTTTGACGCTGCGGGAGTGTAAGCATGTGCAATCTCAGCTTTTCTCATTTCACCGAGATAGAATCACGCAGGGTGAGAAATGTCTGGATGCCGCAGGACAAGGTACAAAAGAAGGCACACCAATCATTCTTTATTCATGCACGGGTAATGATAACCAGCGCTGGCTCACTGATGATAACAAAATTAAGGGGAAACAGAGCCGAAAATGCCTGGGCACAAATAGCATTATTGTCAGAAAAGGCGACCCTGTTGTGTTGGCCGATTGCGATTTTAGTCGCGCCCTGGAATTTACCATCAGGTAGCAGGACACCGCTGTGAAGAGAGAGCCGCTAACCTCATGACACGACAACAGGTTAGCGACCTTTACTTCCACGTGCGGTCACGTCCGCAACGTCAGGATGACAAAACGGCGGCTAAACCTTGACACCAGTTATATACCCAGCTTAAATACTGGTCATCCAACCAGTAAAAAGGAAATGGCGATGTTCGTCGAACTCGTTTATGACAAGCGAAATGTTGAAGGTTTGCCAGGCGCACGCGAAATCATCCTCAATGAACTCACAAAACGCGTACATCAACTTTTTCCCGACGCGCAAGTGAAAGTTAAGCCAATGCAGGCGAACGCATTAAACAGTGACTGTACAAAAACCGAGAAAGAACGGCTGCACCGTATGCTGGAAGAGATGTTTGAAGAGGCTGATATGTGGCTGGTCGCCGAATAACGTCCCCTCCTGCGAAAGCGACATGTCCGATCGAAAACAGCGCCCTGAGGCGCTGTCTGTGACGATATAACGCAAACGCCACCACTCAGAACATGTTGTTGTTGATATCTCAGACCGGTATGTGGAACCGACATTCATCGCTTCACTGGCCTGTCGGTATGAATAGCCCTTATCAACAATCAGCTATGCGCATTCCAGCCTGAACTCTGAAAGTACGTTTGGTTTTTTTGTTTATTAAGAGGCTATCCCATTAGACTCTTTTATTCGCCAAACTGGCTTTAACGATTACGCCTACTGGGATAGGTTCTAAACTTATCATCAATACGTAAAATACCTATTTACGAACAAAAAGTAACAGGTAAAAATCCGAAATAAAACCAGCATAACTAAAACTTACTGCAGATATGCACACGCATTATTACTATGTTTCCAGGATAGTCTCGACCAGTCAAGGCATCTATTTTATATAAAAAAGGGAAATACTTCACATGAATAAGATACATGTTACATATAAAAATCTCTTACTTCCGATTACCTTCATCGCGGCAACTCTAATTAGCGCCTGTGATAACGATAAAGATGCCATGGCGGAAGCTGAAAAAAATCAAGAGAAATACATGCAAGAAATCCAGCAAAAAGAGCACCAGCAATCAATGTTCTTTTACGACAAATCCGAAATGCAAAAAGCTATTGCCAATATCAACGCAAAAGGTGGAGCCAATCTTGCGATTATTGAAGTCCGTTTCTTCAAGGGCGGGTATTCATTCATTCGACAGAGCGTTAACACCCCTGCTAAAGTAGAGATGTTTAAATTTAACAACGGCTACTGGGGGGGACCTTCGCCTGTCAACTTAACCATCTTTGGCACTATAACAGAGGAGCAAAAACAAGAAGCACTAAAAGAGGCTTTATTCAAATTCGACTCGATCAATTTCAGCATTATACCAGAGCGTATTCAGGAAACAATTAAACGCGCTAACGCCAGTGGCATCATTTCCGTTACGGAAGATAGCGATATCGTTGTACGAGCAGAGATAGCTCATAATGGCGAATTCGTCTATGACATTACCATCACTGCTAAAAATACAGCACGTGCGGTAATGACCTTAAATAAGGATGGTTCTATTGCCGGATATGAGATCAAAGAACCTTTCGACCCAAAAAAAGAAGCCGAAAAAGCACAGCAACTTGTTGAACAATCGAGAAAAGACATTGAAAGTCAGCGTAAAAAAGCAGCTGAAAAGATGAACGAAATACAGCAGACATTTAAAAAATAGTAGGCGATACAAACATTGATAAAAATCATAGCGCGAAAGAACACGTGCCAGGTACTAAAGCACTGCCTGAAGACAGCGAATCGCCATTTCATTCTCTGACACTGTAATTTTTCGTACTCAAAATGTTTATTTATTGAGCCTTTTGTGGATAAACAGGTGAAGTTATGTGACGCCAGGAACCAGGTCCAGCGGGCGTACTTGTTGGAGCCAGTGTGAAGCCGGGCAGCGCGCAGAAACCGGAGCGTACACGTTGTACGTGAGAATTTCGATCACTGCCCGACCTAAAAATGGCGAATAAGATAGATATTTTAAAGAGGTAATATGAAGAATTTTTTCAAAATAATTACTGATTTCATCGCGAATATTTCCCTTGATCTATTTGCTATATTTTTATGCATGCTATTCGTATACAAAACAGGACCATCAATTGGTGTGATGTCATTTTTTATTGCATTAATTATGTATATCATTCTTCATTTTATTTTTTACTCATTTCGTGAAAAAATCATAAAAAAATATTCAAATAAGTATTTAAAATTACTGTTTTTAGCTACAAATTCAGCGCAATAAAACAGAGCAACTTAAAAACAAAAAATTAGATGTAGCGAGGTGGAAGAGGACTGCCATGTACTGGACCATGCGACAGGTCGGGAGAGGAACGTACGGGAAAGAGCGCAATACTGTCATTGATGGCAACAGATGATGAGCGACGAATGGAAAAATACAGGGTGTTGGTAAACCGTGTGGACACATCAAAACCTGACTGGCCTGACAGGCCTGTAAGCCAGCAATATAACGTTGTGAAAAATCAGGCTGGCGTTAATAAAACACACCAGCCTGAGGTAATATTCAGTTCAGGATGAGCTGATGAAACATAATAGCCTGATATACCCTCAATCCTGATATGGTTTTCTGTAAAAAACTAACAACCACAAATATCACACCACCCCGGTGGCGTCAGCTCACCTGCTGGATAATGGTCACACCAGCCTGGGCGAATAAATGCTTCGGGGCCTGACTGCCAGCCACGGGAGGCGTGTTTTGTATTATCTGGTGGGGGTTTTGAATCACTGGCAGCCATCGCCGACGCCGAAAAGGCTGTAGCCGACAACACCAGAAGCAATGGGAAAAATACACGATGTCTCATAATATCACCCGTAAATATTAAGATTATCCTTGCTGTTAACTTCCCTCACTTTCAGCATAACTCATGCTTCATCATCATTGAATAAACAATTAAGTTTGTTGAACGAAAATTTACTTAAAGAAAAAATAATAAGCCTTAATATTTTTTGCAGTATTTCAACTTATAGCAGAATAAATGTGCGTAGATGGCGTAAAAACCTGATGAGCAGGAATATCGATAGCCAGTAAATCACTCCTGTGGTAATGCTGGACACCTGATGACTGTTAAGGTCGCTTCATCTGTAGCGCCGGTGAATTCCAGCGATTTAAGTGAAAAGTAGCCAGCAGGCGCCTCTGCTGGTCCATGTTCCTCTATTTTTCAGGCCATACTGAGGTGCCACACAGGTATCTGCCAGAGCGGTCCTGCTATAATAAATATAAAAGCAGTTACTGCCTACCTCAAGAAGTATGTGCTCATGATCATTTAAAGCTCTTTTAAAGAGACTGATAATAAGCTTGTCAATATAATATTATGCAGTCTCTATTAAGCGCCTGGTTTATTTGTTTTGCATAATCATATAGTTGACTTTCCGAGTAAGAGTTTTCTTGCAAAGACAAATAAACGTGCTTTATATCTCTGAATAAACATACATCACCATGAATATGAGCCTCTATATAATTCCCTTCATAGCCTGTACCATAATTAGAATGAGCTAAAAATTTTTCGCCCTTAGCCATTTTAACCAAACTCTTAAAGCAATTATAACCAAAAAAATCATTTTGACAGGATGCAATCAGGTTCTCCATATGGCAAAATGTAGATAATTTACTCGTATCCAGGCCAAATCTGTGGCCGTAGATATCAAAAGGTGAGAATGTACAATTTGTTTTTACATTATCATTTAATTCAAAAAATGATTTCCCATAGGCGCTGGCACCTCCATTTTCACCGTTCAGAAAGTCCAGTGCAGCATAAATTGGTCTGCTTGTAGGGCTAAAAATTCTACTGTTGGGAGTATATGCTACGGAAAAACCGCCTGTCTGACCATATGGGGCATAAGGTGAATCTGCAAGCTTCTCCAGTTCAAATGCTTTAGTTTCAACTGAATCACGTCCGACATTATAAGCGGGTAAATCGCCTGGTCTGCAACCTAATGCATAAGAGTTCAGATATTCTTTATTTTTTAAGAGAGAGACAAAGTCAATTTTGGCTGCATTAAAATTTATTGTCAGCCGGGCATTTTGTAAAACATCCACCATCTTATTTAGCAAGAGAGCGCAATCTATTTCGGCACCACACTCACGGCTTATCCGCCTGAGCGCTTTTTCTCTTATTATGTCAGCGTCGCGCTGACACCTGGAATGAATATGCGCAAGTACTTGTTTTCCAAAAAGGCGACCATACACCTTTTTACGCTCTTCATTGCTGAGACCGCAAAACACTTCGTCAAAAGAAAGCTTGTACGCTGCGCTTACAGAACCGCTCACCGCTCTGCTTTCTGGAAATGGTGGAACATCTTCAACAACATTTTTAACTTGCTGAATATCTGAAGACAGAGGAGTACGTCCGACATTTTTTTCCTTATCTGTTTCCAGATATTCCGGAACCTTTACACTTCCACTATAGCAGATAGGTTTGAGCATATGACTCCTGAATTTTTACGACTAATAGTATTCACTTTCGCTGACGTATTCTTTACCAGGCTGATATTTCAACACCTCTTAACAGTCTTGTAGAAGTGCAAATAAAGACACTAATAATTTCATAAAATGCTTAATCTACCTACTATTGCAGGCAATAAATCATCACCTTTTATTGAAATAATCCCCTGATAATAAAAACAAATCTGGTAAGGCACTTTCAAAAAATAGCCAAACCACACATCATAAAGAAAACCACCACAATCAAAATCGGTAACTATCAGCTTTCAGGGGGTCTCAGGTTATCATGACGATCGGGGTAAAGGATGGATTACTATTGCGGTCAGAATTGAGGGAGTTTTGATAAATTTTTTTGATAACCGTTCGAATGCTAATAATAAAAACGGGGACGTTAAGTCCCCGTTTTTGTTTTTAACAATTATCGTTATTACATATTTGCGATAATCGCGTCGCCAAACTCACTACATTTCAGCAGCTTAGCGCCGTCCATCAGACGTTCGAAGTCATAGGTCACGGTCTTCGCGGCAATCGCGCCTTCCATACCTTTAACAATCAGGTCTGCGGCTTCGAACCACTGCATGTGGCGCAGCATCATCTCCGCAGACAGAATAATGGAGCCTGGGTTGACTTTATCCTGGCCCGCATATTTCGGCGCAGTCCCGTGAGTCGCTTCAAACAACGCGCATTCGTCGCCGATATTCGCACCCGGTGCAATACCGATACCGCCAACCTGAGCCGCCAGGGCATCGGAAATATAGTCACCGTTCAGGTTCATACAGGCGATAACGTCGTATTCCGCCGGACGCAACAGGATCTGTTGCAGGAACGCATCGGCGATAACGTCTTTAATCACGATCTCTTTACCCGTGTTCGGGTTCTTAATTTTCAGCCACGGACCGCCGTCAATAAGCTCACCGCCGAACTCGTCGCGCGCCAACTGGTAGCCCCAGTCTTTAAACGCGCCTTCGGTGAACTTCATGATATTGCCTTTATGTACCAGCGTAACGGAATCGCGATCGTTGGTAATAGCGTATTCAATCGCCGCGCGAACCAGACGTTTAGTGCCTTCTTCAGAACACGGTTTGATACCGATACCGCAGTGCTCCGGGAAGCGAATTTTCTTCACGCCCATCTCTTCGCGCAGGAACTTGATCACTTTCTCAGCGTCTGCAGAGTCAGCTTTCCATTCAATTCCGGCGTAGATGTCTTCAGAGTTTTCACGGAAGATGACCATATCGGTCAGCTCCGGATGTTTCACCGGACTTGGCGTGCCCTGATAGTAACGAACGGGACGCAGACAAACGTACAGGTCAAGCTCCTGACGCAGGGCAACGTTCAGAGAGCGGATACCGCCGCCAACCGGCGTGGTCAACGGACCTTTAATCGCTACGCGGTAATCACGAATTAAATCAAGGGTTTCAGCGGGAAGCCAGACATCCTGGCCGTAAACCTGTGTGGATTTTTCTCCGGTGTAAATTTCCATCCAGGAAATTTTACGCTCGCCTTTATAGGCTTTCTCGACGGCGGCATCGACCACTTTAAGCATGGCTGGAGTGACATCAACACCGATACCATCGCCTTCAATAAACGGGATAATCGGATTCTCAGGAACGTTGAGTTTGCCGTTTTGCAGGGTGATCTTCTTACCTTCCACCGGAACAACTACTTTGCTTTCCATTCACCTCTCCTTCGAGCGCTTCTGGTTTGCTCGTCTGTCATCGCGCTGCATGTGCAATGGCGTCCTGCTGCACGACTGCGTTAGAGCAATTTTTTGTTAATGTTTTGTAATGAGCATGTCAATACTACCCTATTGTTTGCCGCCATGAAAGACACTCATTATTGCGCTATAATGCGGCAATTAATAAGTTCTGAAAACACCATGCAAAAAACTTCTTTTAGAAATCACTACGTTAAGCGATTCAGCTCACGACAAGCATCTAAATCACGGAAAGAAAACCAGCCAAAACGCGTGGTTTTGTTCAATAAACCTTACGATGTGTTGCCGCAGTTCACGGATGAAGCAGGTCGCCGCACGTTAAAAGATTTTATTCCTGTGCAAGGCGTTTATGCCGCAGGCCGCCTGGACCGCGACAGCGAAGGGCTTTTGGTGCTGACTAATGACGGCGCGCTGCAGGCGCGCCTCACGCAACCGGGCAAACGCACCGGCAAGATTTACTATGTTCAGGTAGAAGGTATCCCGGATAATGCAGCGCTGCAGGCGCTTCGTACTGGCGTCACGCTCAACGATGGCCCTACCCTGCCCGCCGGTATTGAGATTGTCGCGGAGCCTGACTGGCTGTGGCCGCGCACCCCGCCGATTCGCGAACGGAAGAATATTCCCACCAGTTGGCTAAAAGTCACCTTATATGAAGGCCGCAACCGCCAGGTAAGACGCATGACAGCGCATGTCGGTCATCCCACTCTACGATTAATTCGTTACAGCATGGGCGACTACACGCTCAACGGCCTCGATAATGGACAGTGGCGCGAGATCGCACAGGAGAAAGACAGATGAAACGGCTTCTCATTGCTTTTGCTTTATTAACACCGTTATCCGTTAATGCGGCCAGCTTCGACTGCCAGAAAGCGCAGGCTGCGGATGAAAAGGCTATCTGCGCGCACCTGACGCTGAATGATAAAGACGTGGAAATGCACACCAAATATCAGTTTCTGAAAGGGTTGTTCGCGATGGGCAGTCGCGGCGCCCTGCAGGACGCCCAGCAGAGCTGGCTTAAACAGCGTCAGCAGTGCAAGGCCGACGTCACCTGCCTGACAAAAGCTTATAACGAGCGTCTGAAACAGCTTGACGCGATCTATGACCACATTGATAAACCGCTTTAATAAGGATGCCTATGTTCAAGCCGCACGTGACCGTTGCCTGCATCGTACATGCCGAAGATAAATTTCTGGTGGTGGAAGAGACCATCAACGGTAAATCGTTATGGAATCAACCTGCCGGACACCTGGAGGCAGATGAAACGCTGGCGCAGGCCGCCGCGCGTGAACTGAGGGAAGAGACTGGCATCACGGCGCAACCACAGTATTTTATCCGTATGCATCAGTGGATTGCGCCGGATAAGACCCCGTTCCTGCGCTTTTTATTCGCTATCAAGCTTGATCATATTTGCGCGACCGAACCCCATGACAATGACATCGATTGCTGCCGTTGGGTGAGCGCCGACGAGATTCTGAACGCGCCGAATTTACGTTCTCCGCTGGTGGCTGAAAGCATTCGCAGTTATCAAACGGGACAACGTTACCCCTTATCTATAGTGGGCGAATTTAACTGGCCGTTTACAGAGGGTGTCAAGTAAAGGGCTGCGTGGTAGAATACGCCGCCTTGAAGTTCAATGTCGCGAGTATTCCAATGTCAGAAAGCCCAAAAAAAGTGATCGTCGGCATGTCCGGCGGTGTCGATTCCTCCGTTTCCGCCTGGCTGTTGCAACAACAGGGTTATCAGGTAGAAGGCCTGTTCATGAAGAACTGGGAAGAGGACGATGGTGAGGAATACTGTACCGCAGCAGCCGATCTGGCTGACGCGCAGGCCGTGTGCGATAAGCTTGGCATTGAACTGCATACCGTTAATTTTGCCGCAGAATATTGGGATAACGTCTTTGAACTGTTCCTTGAAGAGTACAAAGCAGGCCGTACGCCGAACCCGGATATTCTGTGCAATAAAGAGATCAAATTTAAAGCCTTCCTTGAATTTGCCGCAGAAGATTTAGGCGCCGACTATATCGCCACCGGTCACTACGTCCGCCGCGCGGATGTAAACGGCAAAAGCCGGTTGTTGCGCGGGCTCGACGGCAACAAAGATCAGAGCTACTTCCTCTACACACTTGGCCATGAGCAGATTGCGCAAAGTCTGTTCCCGGTTGGCGAGCTGGAAAAACCGCAGGTGCGTAAAATCGCCGAAGATCTGGGGCTGGTAACCGCAAAGAAAAAAGATTCTACCGGTATCTGCTTTATCGGCGAGCGCAAATTCCGCGACTTTTTAGGGCGCTATCTGCCTGCGCAGCCGGGGAAAATCATTACCGTTGACGGCGATGAAATCGGCGAGCATCAGGGTCTGATGTATCATACGCTCGGTCAGCGTAAAGGGCTGGGAATCGGCGGCACCAAAGACGGTAGCGAAGACCCCTGGTATGTGGTGGATAAAGACGTTGAAAACAATGTGTTAATTGTCGCCCAGGGGCATGAGCACCCACGTCTGATGTCGGTAGGCCTCATCGCCCAGCAGCTACATTGGGTCGATCGCGAACCGTTCACCGGCACCCTGCGCTGTACGGTAAAAACCCGCTACCGCCAGACCGATATTCCGTGCACGATTAACGCGCTGGATGACGATCGTATCGAGGTCATTTTTGACGAGCCGGTTGCCGCCGTTACGCCGGGCCAGTCCGCTGTCTTTTACAGCGGCGAAGTCTGCCTGGGCGGCGGCATTATCGAGCAGCGACTGCCGCTGACGGTCTGATTATTCAATACACAACACCATTCAAGTCGCCTCAAAGCGGCTTAAAAGATGAAGTGTATTTTATTTGATACAAGGAAGCAGTGATTGTGGCAAAGAATTATTATGACATCACCCTCGCGCTGTCTGGCATTTGCCAGTCGGCACGCCTGGTGCAACAACTGGCGCACCAGGGGCACTGTGATGCCGACGCGTTGCACGTTTCACTCAACAGTGTCATTGATATGAATCCCAGTTCTACTCTGGGCGTGTTCGGCGGCAGCGAAGCTAACCTGCGTCTTGGTCTGGAAACACTGCTCGGCGTGCTGAATGCCAGCAGCCGACAGGGACTTAACGCCGAACTGACGCGTTATACGCTTAGCCTGATGGTGCTGGAGCGCAAGCTGTCATCCGCCAAAGGCGCATTGAATACGTTAGGCGATCGCATTAACGGCCTGCAGCGCCAGCTTGATCATTTTGATTTACAGTCAGACACGTTAATGAGCGCCATGGCGGGCATCTACGTGGATGTGATTAGCCCATTGGGCCCGCGCATTCAGGTGACGGGCTCCCCGGCCGTTCTGCAAAGTCCGCAGGTGCAGGCCAAAGTCCGCGCCTCGCTACTGGCAGGCATCCGTGCAGCCGTGCTCTGGCATCAGGTAGGCGGTGGTCGCCTACAGCTTATGTTTTCTCGTCATCGCCTGACGACTCAGGCAAAACAAATTCTTGCTCATTTAACCCCGGAGTTATGATCTATGGAATTATCCTCACTGACCGCCGTTTCCCCTGTCGATGGACGCTACGGCGATAAAGTCAGCGCGCTGCGCGGAATTTTTAGCGAATACGGTTTGCTGAAATTTCGTGTACAAGTCGAAGTACGTTGGCTGCAGAAATTAGCCGCGCACGCAGCGATCAAGGAAGTTCCTGCTTTTGCTGCCGACGCAAACGGTTACCTGGATACGCTTGTGGCAAACTTCAATGAAGAAGATGCCGCGCGCATTAAAACCATTGAGCGCACCACGAATCACGATGTGAAAGCGGTTGAGTATTTTCTGAAAGAAAAAGTCGCCGCGATCCCAGCGCTACATGACGTTTCCGAGTTTATCCACTTTGCCTGCACTTCTGAGGACATTAACAACCTGTCGCACGCGTTAATGCTCAAAACCGCGCGCGATGAAGTGATCCTGCCTTACTGGCGTCAGGTGATTAACGCGGTTAAAGATCTCGCCACGCAGTATCGCGATATTCCTCTGCTCTCCCGCACCCACGGCCAGCCGGCAACGCCTTCCACTCTGGGTAAAGAGATGGCGAACGTGGCGTATCGAATGGAGCGTCAGTTCCGCCAGCTCAACCAGGTGGAGATCCTCGGTAAAATTAACGGCGCCGTAGGCAACTATAACGCGCATATCGCCGCCTATCCGGAAGTTGACTGGCATCAGTTCAGCGAAGAGTTCGTCACCTCGCTGGGCATCCAGTGGAACCCTTACACCACCCAGATTGAACCACATGATTATATTGCGGAACTGTTTGACTGTATCGCGCGCTTTAACACCATCCTGATCGATTTCGATCGCGATGTCTGGGGCTATATTGCGTTGAACCATTTCAAACAGAAAACCATCGCCGGGGAGATCGGTTCTTCTACTATGCCGCATAAAGTTAACCCCATTGACTTTGAAAACTCAGAAGGCAACCTCGGTCTGTCTAATGCAGTGTTGCACCATCTGGCAAACAAACTGCCGGTTTCCCGCTGGCAGCGCGATCTGACCGACTCAACCGTCCTGCGTAACCTGGGTGTCGGCATCGGCTATGCGCTTATCGCTTATCAGTCCACCCTGAAGGGCGTCAGCAAGCTGGAAGTAAACCGCGATCATCTGCTTGACGAACTGGATCACAACTGGGAAGTATTAGCTGAACCGATCCAGACCGTCATGCGCCGCTATGGTATTGAAAAACCATATGAAAAACTGAAAGAGTTGACCCGTGGCAAGCGTGTTGATGCCGAAGGAATGAAACAGTTTATTGATAGTCTGGCCCTGCCGGAAGCAGAAAAAACGCGCCTTAAAGCCATGACGCCGGCAAATTATATCGGTCGCGCTGTGACTCTGGTCGACGAACTTAAATAATGTCTGCCTCACCCTCTTTTCTTCAGAAAGAGGGTGACTATTTGTCTGGTTTATTAACTGTTTATCCCCAAAGCACCATAATCAACGCTAGACTGTTCTTATTGTTAACACAAGGGAGAAGAGATGATGCGCGTACTGGTTGTAGAGGATAATGCATTATTACGCCACCACCTGAAGGTTCAGCTCCAGGATTCAGGTCACCAGGTCGATGCCGCAGAAGATGCCAGGGAAGCTGATTACTACCTTAATGAACACCTTCCGGATATCGCTATTGTCGATTTAGGTCTGCCGGATGAAGACGGCCTTTCCTTGATACGCCGCTGGCGCAGCAGTGATGTTTCACTGCCGGTTCTGGTGTTAACCGCGCGCGAAGGCTGGCAGGATAAAGTCGAGGTTCTCAGCTCCGGGGCCGATGACTACGTAACGAAGCCATTCCACATCGAAGAGGTAATGGCGCGTATGCAGGCGTTAATGCGCCGTAATAGCGGTCTGGCCTCCCAGGTGATCAACATCCCGCCGTTCCAGGTGGATCTCTCACGCCGGGAATTATCCGTCAATGAAGAGGTCATCAAACTCACGGCGTTCGAATACACCATTATGGAAACGCTTATCCGTAACAACGGTAAAGTGGTCAGCAAAGATTCGCTGATGCTTCAGCTGTATCCGGATGCGGAACTGCGGGAAAGTCATACCATTGATGTTCTCATGGGGCGTCTGCGGAAAAAAATACAGGCCCAGTATCCGCACGATGTCATTACCACCGTACGCGGACAAGGATATCTTTTTGAATTGCGATAATGAATAAATTTGCTCGCCATTTTCTGCCGCTGTCGCTGCGGGTTCGTTTTTTGCTGGCGACAGCCGGCGTCGTGCTGGTGCTTTCTCTGGCATATGGCATAGTGGCGCTGGTCGGCTATAGCGTAAGTTTTGATAAAACCACCTTTCGTCTGCTGCGCGGCGAAAGCAACCTGTTTTATACCCTCGCCAAATGGGAAAATAATAAAATCAGCGTTGAGCTGCCTGAAAATCTGGACATGCAAAGCCCGACCATGACGCTGATTTACGATGAAACGGGCAAATTATTATGGGCGCAGCGCAACATCCCCTGGCTGATTAAAAGCATTCAACCGGAATGGTTAAAAACGAACGGCTTCCATGAAATCGAAACCAACGTAGACGCTACCAGCACGCTGTTGAGCGAGGACCATTCCGCGCAGGAAAAACTCAAAGAAGTACGTGAAGATGACGATGATGCCGAGATGACCCACTCGGTAGCGGTAAATATTTATCCTGCCACGGCGCGGATGCCGCAGTTAACCATCGTGGTGGTCGATACCATTCCGATAGAGCTAAAACGCTCCTATATGGTGTGGAGCTGGTTCGTATACGTGCTGGCCGCCAATTTACTGTTAGTCATTCCTTTACTGTGGATCGCCGCCTGGTGGAGCTTACGCCCTATCGAGGCGCTGGCGCGGGAAGTCCGCGAGCTTGAAGATCATCACCGCGAAATGCTCAATCCGGAGACGACGCGTGAGCTGACCAGCCTTGTGCGCAACCTTAATCAACTGCTCAAAAGCGAGCGTGAACGTTATAACAAATACCGCACGACCCTGACCGACCTGACGCACAGTTTAAAAACGCCGCTCGCGGTTTTGCAGAGTACGTTACGCTCTTTACGCAACGAAAAGATGAGCGTCAGCAAAGCTGAACCGGTGATGCTGGAACAGATCAGCCGGATTTCCCAGCAGATCGGCTATTATCTGCATCGCGCCAGTATGCGCGGTAGCGGCGTATTGTTAAGCCGCGAACTGCATCCCGTCGCGCCGTTGTTAGATAACCTGATCTCCGCGCTCAATAAAGTTTATCAGCGTAAAGGGGTGAATATCAGTATGGATATTTCACCAGAGATCAGTTTTGTCGGCGAGCAAAACGACTTTGTCGAAGTAATGGGCAACGTACTGGACAACGCTTGTAAATATTGCCTGGAGTTTGTCGAGATTTCGGCTCGCCAGACCGACGATCATTTGCATATTTTCGTCGAAGATGACGGCCCAGGCATACCCCACAGCAAACGTTCCCTGGTATTTGATCGCGGTCAGCGCGCCGATACCCTACGACCAGGACAAGGCGTGGGGCTGGCTGTCGCGCGCGAGATTACGGAACAATACGCCGGGCAGATCATTGCCAGCGACAGTCTGCTCGGCGGCGCCCGTATGGAGGTCGTTTTTGGCCGACAGCATCCCACACAGAAAGAGGAATAAACATTTCTGTGCGTTCTTCCACGCATCTCGTTAAGCATCCGTTATAATCGGTGTCAGATACCAGCCTGCGGATACTTAACATGGAATACCAATTAACTCTTAACTGGCCCGACTTTCTTGAACGCCACTGGCAAAAACGCCCGGTGGTCTTAAAACGTGGGTTTAGCAACTTTATCGATCCGCTCTCGCCGGATGAGCTGGCGGGGCTGGCGATGGAAAGCGAAATCGACAGCCGTCTCGTTAGCCATCAGGATGGCAAATGGCAGGTCAGCCATGGCCCTTTCGAAAGCTACGATCATCTGGGTGAGAGTAACTGGTCGCTGCTGGTACAGGCGGTAAACCACTGGCACGAACCCACCGCCGCCTTGATGCGCCCGTTCCGCGCTCTGCCGGACTGGCGTATCGACGATCTGATGATCTCCTTTTCCGTTCCCGGCGGCGGCGTTGGCCCGCATCTGGATCAGTATGATGTGTTTATTATCCAGGGAACCGGTCGCCGTCGCTGGCGCGTGGGCGAAAAGCTGCAAATGCGTCAGCACTGCCCACATCCCGACCTGTTACAAGTCGATCCGTTCGAGGCCATTATTGATGAAGAGCTGGAGCCGGGCGACATTCTGTATATTCCGCCAGGATTCCCGCATGAAGGCTATGCGCTGGAAAACGCCATGAACTATTCGGTCGGTTTTCGCGCGCCCAATAGCCGTGAGCTGATCAGCGGTTTTGCCGATTACGTCCTGCAACGGGAGTTGGGCAATACATACTACAGCGATCCGGATATGCCGTCCCGCAAGCATCCGGCGGATATCCTGCCGCAGGAGATGGATAAACTGCGTAATATGATGCTCGATTTGATCAATCAACCCGCGCATTTCCAACAGTGGCTTGGCGAGTTTCTCTCTCAGTCACGCCACGAACTGGATATTGCGCCGCCGGAGCCGCCGTATCAGCCTGATGAAATTTACGATGCCTTAAAGCAAGGCGAGGTATTAGTACGTCTCGGCGGGCTTCGCGTATTGCGTATCGGCGATGAGGTCTATGCGAATGGCGAAAAAATAGACTCTCCGCATCGCCCCGCTCTGGAGGCGCTCGCCAGTCATATTGCACTGACCGCTGAAAACTTCGGCGATGCGCTGGAAGACCCGTCCTTCCTCGCGATGCTGGCGGCGCTGGTGAATAGCGGGTACTGGTTCTTCGAAGGATAAGAACATCGCAATGCCCGGCGACCGCCGGGCTGACGCAAACTATCCACAACGATCGCCGCCAGGTTTGGCGAAATCGTTATATTGCGGATCGCCCGGATAAATCGAGTGGGCCATTCGATGGCGAAATGACATTTGCCGATAGCGCCGCGCCAGTACGTTATCTCCAAGACCTTCGGCAATATTAGCCAGTTGCTGTAATCGTTCATACTGCATCTTTGCTGGATAAGCTACGGCATCAAGCGTAAAGGCGCGTTCCGCAAAGTCTTTTGCTTGTTCAAGCTGTTGATTATTCTTATAAAGTAGCGAAATACCATACAACACCATGGATACGTCAGACTGCCGACGTTTATATTCTGCCAGCAATGGGAGATAGAGGGAAGTACTGTCCAGGTCGATGTTTTCGGGCAAATAAAAGCGTAATCGTGATATTACCGTCGCCATTGGCGTTAAACGGCTCTGGTAATACGCGATAAGTTTAAGGTAGAGATCTTTCGCTTCCTTATAATGATGGCCCTGTGCATAAAAGCCAGCAAGATTATTGCTGTCAACCGTCATTTCGCCGAATTCGGCGCCATAAAGCGTTTGCTTAATTTTTAGCGCCTGACTTAGCGCATTAATCGCCTCGCTAATATGCCCTGCATTATAAGCAATATCCGCTTTCTGCTGCAAAAAAGAGGCGACGCGCTCACGATTATCCCAGGTTTTATCCCGTAAAATAACGTTCAGCCACTGCCGCTCCGTTGCGTCTATCTTCGCCAAATAATAGGCTTTACGCGCACTATCACATTCGACATCCCGCTCTTCCAGCGCATCAGAATAAGCGTCGCGCATCCTGTTTAAGGTATAAACCAATGCTTCCGTCGATGCCTTTTTGTCTTTAAGACGCCACGTTAATGCCTGCTCTTGCCAGGCTATTCGCTGACGGTAATCAACCTTGATCTCGTATCGCCACTGCTCTGTAGATGAATACTCTATATGGCGATCGTCACTGTAAACATTAAAGGCCGCAAGGTGTTCAAACATATCGGCCCGATCGCCCGGATAAGTGCCCGCCGGAAATGTTTTCATGATTGCCCGCGCTCGCAGCAGCATTTGCGGCGTTAATTCAGGTTTACCCAGCCATTGATAAATATCGCTTTGTAATAGCAGGCTACGAACAAGCTGTATTGAGCGTTTGCCATATTGCCGCGAGGCCAGCCTCACCGCATCATCAATAAACGTCATGCAGGTTTCATCGCCGGTCATAAAACATGCTGCAGATTGTTGCTGGCGCTGGGACCAGGAAGGCGGATATTCGGCGCTCCAGGCAGAAAAATTGATGGCGGAAAATATCCCGCCATAAATAATAAAACGCTTCACCACAATGCGTAACATTCGCTACTGGCCGCGCTTCGCCGTCAGCTCCGCGATACGTACAATCACCTGTACCGCTTTTTCCATCCCCTCCAGCGTCACAAACTCATGTTTACCATGATAGTTATATCCGCCGGTAAAGAGATTAGGACACGGCAGGCCCATAAACGACAGTTGCGCCCCGTCTGTACCGCCGCGAATCGGTTTCATCTCCGGCGTAATATGACAGTCGCGCATGGCCTGCTGGGCGATATCGAGAATATGCGGATGCTCAACCACTTTTTCGCGCATATTGTAATAACTGTCTTCAATCACCAGTTCGATATAGCAGTCCGGATGCAGCCCCTTACCGACTTTTTTGGCAATCTCCATCATTTTGCGTTTACGCGCTTCAAACTGCTTACGGTCGAAATCGCGAATGATGTAGTGCATTTCGGCCCGGTCAACGGTGCCTTTCATGCTGGCCAGATGATAAAACCCTTCGTAACCTTCAGTGGTTTCAGGCGCTTCATCCGCCGGCACTTCCGCGTGAATCCTCGCCGCCAACGACAGCGCATTGACCATCACGCCTTTCGCCGTACCAGGATGCACGTTATTGCCGACGATTTTGATATTCACCGAGGCGGCATTGAAGTTTTCAAACTCCAGTTCGCCCACGCCGCCGCCGTCGACCGTATAGGCCCACTGCGCGCCAAACTCCTCAACATCGAAGTGCTTCGCGCCTTTCCCTACCTCTTCGTCAGGCGTAAACGCCACTTTAATGTCGCCGTGGGGAATAGGATTACCTTTCAGCACCGCCAGCGCGGTCATGATCTCCGCAACGCCGGCTTTATCGTCCGCGCCCAGCAATGTCTTACCATCGGTAGTAATCAGCGTCTGTCCCAGTAATTGATGCAGTACCGGGAACATCACGGGTGACAACACCTCATCGCCAATCCCTAATGCTATATCGCCGCCGCGATAATTCTCGACAATCTGCGGATTAACGTTTTTACCGCTGAAATCCGGAGAGGTATCCACATGGGAGATAAAACCAATGGCGGGAATATCCCCCTCAACATTGGCCGGGAGCGTCGCCATCAACGTCCCTTTTTCACTTAATGTAATGTTAACCAGCCCCATCTCTTCGAGCTGCTGTTTGAGCAAACGTAGTAACTTCCACTACCCCTCAGTGCTGGGAACCTGCCGAACACCCGACTTTGATTGGGTATCCAGCGATACGTAGTGTAAAAAACGCTCAAGTAGTTTATCCATGCAGTCACCCTCACTTTTCGTGACAACATTATTAATAAGCAAGAAAAGACAAATATTGCGTCAGGTCACTTTTATCCCTGCAAACAAGAATATTTCACTTTGACACGCTTTCTGACTATAAAGCTAAGTCAGTAATTCGCAACAAGGATTGGCGATCACAGTGGTTTGCCGTAGAATGACCGCCCTCATTAAGAGTGATTAAGGTGGTTAACCACAAACCCCGCAGCGGTCAGCCATCCGTTGCGTTTACATGGGACAGAGTAAGAAATTGAATAATCAACCGCGTTCGCTTTCACCGCTGGTGCTTTTGTCGGGAATTAGCAAAAGTTTCGATGGCAAAGAGGTCATTTCGCAACTGGATTTGACCATTAACAATGGCGAATTCCTCACACTGCTTGGCCCTTCCGGCTGTGGTAAAACAACCGTTCTTCGCCTGATTGCCGGCCTGGAAACCGTTGATGCCGGGCATATCATGTTGGATAACCAGGATATCACCCACGTTCCCGCCGAAAATCGTTATGTAAATACCGTATTTCAAAGCTACGCTTTATTTCCGCATATGACGGTGTTTGAAAATGTCGCGTTTGGCTTACGAATGCAAAAAACGCCAGCCGCCGAGATAGCGCCTCGCGTGACCGATGCGCTGCGTATGGTGCAGCTTGAAGAGTTTGCACAACGTAAACCGCACCAGCTTTCCGGCGGACAGCAGCAGCGTGTGGCTATCGCTCGCGCGGTGGTGAATAAACCTCGCCTGTTATTACTGGATGAATCGCTTTCCGCGCTGGACTATAAATTGCGCAAACAAATGCAGAACGAGCTTAAAGCATTACAGCGTAAACTCGGTATCACGTTTGTTTTTGTCACTCACGATCAGGAAGAAGCGCTCACCATGTCCGATCGTATCGTGGTAATGCGTAATGGCGTGATTGAGCAAGACGGCACGCCGCGTGAAATCTATGAAGAGCCAAAAAACCTGTTTGTCGCCGGTTTTATCGGCGAAATTAACCGCTTTGACGCGACCGTCATTGAACGGCTTGATGAACAGCGCGTCCGCGCCAGCGTAGAAGGTCGGGAGTGCAATATATACGTCAATTTCGCTGTCGAACCGGGCCAAAAACTGAACGTCCTGCTGCGACCGGAAGATCTACGCGTCGAAGAGATCAACGATGATAACCACATCGAAGGGCTTATCGGCTACGTGCGCGAGCGCAATTATAAAGGTATGACGCTGGAGTCGGTGGTTGAACTGGAAAATGGCAAAATGGTGATGGTCAGCGAATTCTTCAACGAAGACGATCCTGACTTCGACCATTCACTTGACCAAAAAATGGCCATTAGTTGGGTAGAAAGCTGGGAGGTCGTACTGGCTGATGAAGAACACAAGTAAATTCCAGAATGTAGTGATTGTCACTATCGTCGGTTGGCTTGTGTTGTTTGTTTTTCTGCCCAACCTGATGATCATTGGCACCAGCTTTCTGACCCGTGACGACGCCAGTTTCGTCAAGATGGTCTTTACGCTGGATAACTACGCACGCCTGCTCGATCCGCTCTATTTTGAAGTGCTCCTGCACTCTCTGAATATGGCGCTGATCGCCACCCTCTCCTGCCTGGTGCTGGGCTATCCTTTTGCCTGGTTCCTGGCGAAGTTACCGGAAAAGATACGTCCGTTATTGCTGTTTTTGCTGATTGTTCCTTTCTGGACCAACTCACTGATCCGCATCTATGGGCTAAAAATATTCCTGAGCACTAAAGGCTATCTCAATGAATTCCTGCTGTGGCTGGGCGTGATTGATACGCCGATTCGCATCATGTTCACCCCGAGCGCCGTTATTATCGGCCTGGTTTACATTTTGCTGCCGTTTATGGTCATGCCGCTCTACTCCAGCATTGAGAAGCTCGACAAACCGCTACTGGAGGCCGCACGCGATCTCGGCGCCAGTAAAATGCAAACGTTCATCCGCATCATTATTCCATTAACCATGCCGGGCATTGTCGCCGGTTGCCTGCTCGTGATGCTACCGGCAATGGGCCTGTTCTACGTCTCCGATTTAATGGGTGGCGCGAAAAACCTGCTGATTGGTAACGTCATTAAGGTACAGTTCCTGAATATTCGCGACTGGCCGTTTGGCGCGGCGACCAGCATTACGCTGACCATTGTGATGGGACTCATGCTGTTGATTTACTGGCGGGCTTCCCGCTTATTGAATAAGAAGGTGAGTGATATAAGCGATTAATTGCGCAACGCTAACAAATCCACACGCATCCAGGCATGAAGTTTATTCAAGGGTAAACTTCATGCCTCCGGCATAAAAAACGCATGAAAGCAGTTGCCGCCAGTATTGCAAATCTACAGCATCATCCGCGCCAGGCCTTCTTTTATTTTTACCTGTAGCGACGCTATCACAGACAGTAATGCGTTTATACGCGAAGCTCTCAGGTTTTATACTGATTGCCAGTCTCTTTTAAAAATTATATTACATCCGATGCGCCCGCAGTTGAGATAAAAAGGGTCGATTTAATCAATTATGTAGTCATTTTTACTCCAGTATAAGTGAGATTAATATGCCGATTACTATAGGGAATGGTCTTTTAAAAAGTGAAATCCTTATCAATCCCCCAGGGAATACGAAAGAAACATGTTGCAAAGTTTTATGGGAAAAAATTAAAGACTTCTTTTTTTCTACTGGCAAAGCAAAAGCGGACCGTTGTCTACATGAGATGTTGTTTGCCGATTGTACCCCCACACGAGAGCGGCTTACAGAGATTTTTTTTGAGTTGAAGGCATTAGCCTGCGCATCGCAAAGAGATAGATTTCAGGTTCATAATCCTCATGAAAATGATGCCATCATGATTCTTCGTATCATGGATCAAAACGAAGAGAACGAATTGTTACGTATCACTCAAAATACCGATACCTTTAGCTGTGAAGTCATGGGGAAGGTCTATTTTTTAATGAAAGATCGCCCGGATATTTTAAAATCGCATCCACAAATGACGGCCATGATTAATAGAAGATATAGCGACATCGCAGATTACCCCCTCCCTTCGACATTATGTCTCAATCTTGCTGGCGCGCCGACATTATCGGTTCCATTAGACAACATAGAGGGGTATTTATATTCTGAATTGAGAAAAGGACATTTAGATGAGTGGAAAACGCAAGAAAAGGTAACCTACCTGGCAGCGAAAATTCAGTCTGGGATTGAAAAGACAACGCGCATTTTACAGCATGCGAATATATCCGAAAGTACTCAGCAAAACGCATTTTTAGAAACAATGGCGATGTGTGGATTAAAACAGCTTGAAATACCACCACCGCATACCCACATACCTATTGAAAAAATGGTAAAAGAGGTTTTACTGGCGGATAAGACGTTTCAGGCGTTCCTCGTAACGGATCCCAGCACCAGCCAAAGTATGTTAGCTGAGATAATCGAAGCCATCTCTGATCAGGTTTTTCACGCCATTTTTAGAATAGACCCCCAGGCTATACAAAAAATGGCGGAAGAACAGTTAACCACGCTACACGTTCGCTCAGAACAACAAAGCGGCTGCTTATGTTGTTTTTTATAAAATCAGACGACGCTTTCTCAGACGTCACGTTCAGGGTTTACTCACGTACTTCCTGTTTGCCTACAGAGTAACCTCTTGCCTGGCGCAATAATGCCGCATATGACCGGATCGGATGAGAATAGTCATTTAAATGGCCTTTTTTTCCCGCTCGTCTGGCAATTTGTTGTAAAATTCGCGGCTTCAAGCGGCAGCTTGCTTCTTCCTGGCTGCTGATAACCGCGAGACGTTTTGGAGAGATTTTGGAGAAGAGAAAAAATTGTTCATTTTCAATACTCTAAAAGCACCCCATCCTCTGAATAAGAAGGTGGAACTTGAATGATCGGTCGGCTGCTCCGTGGCGGTTTCATGACTGCCATCTATGCGTATCTGTATATTCCCATCATTATTCTGATCGTGAACTCCTTCAACAGTTCGCGGTTCGGCATTAACTGGCAGGGCTTTACCACTAAATGGTACGAACTACTGGTCAATAACGACAGTCTGTTGCAGGCCGCTCAACATTCACTGACGATGGCGATTTTTTCAGCGACCTTCGCCACGTTGATTGGCTCGTTAACCGCGGTGGCGCTTTATCGCTACCGCTTTCGCGGGAAGCCATTCGTCAGCGGGATGCTGTTTGTAGTAATGATGTCGCCGGATATCGTGATGGCGATCTCCCTGCTGGTGCTGTTTATGTTACTCGGCATTCAACTGGGCTTTTGGTCGTTGCTGTTCTCGCACATCACCTTTAGCCTGCCGTTTGTGGTCGTCACGGTCTATTCGCGCCTGAAAGGCTTTGATGTCAGAATGCTGGAAGCCGCAAAAGACCTGGGGGCCAGTGAGGTAACGATTTTACGCAAAATCATTCTGCCGCTGGCGATGCCGGCGGTGGCGGCGGGCTGGTTGCTGAGCTTTACGTTGTCGATGGACGATGTAGTGGTCTCGTCGTTTGTCACCGGGCCGGGCTATGAAATTTTACCCTTAAAGATTTATTCCATGGTAAAAGTCGGCGTTTCACCAGAAGTGAACGCGCTGGCGACCGTTTTATTGGTGCTGTCTCTGGTAATGGTCATTGCCAGCCAGCTTATTGCTCGTGATAAAACCAAGGGCCGATAAGGCCCGTAATTCAGGGGACGTTAAATGAAAAAATGGTCACGCCACCTGCTCGCGGCGGGCGCCCTGGCGCTGGGTATGAGTGCCGCTCATGCCTCCGACAACGACACGCTCTATTTCTATAACTGGACTGAGTATGTACCGCCGGGCCTGCTGGAACAGTTCACTAAAGAGACCGGCATTAAGGTGATTTATTCGACCTACGAGTCGAACGAAACCATGTATGCCAAACTCAAAACCTATAAAGATGGCGCGTATGACCTGGTTGTTCCTTCTACATACTATGTCGACAAAATGCGCAAAGAAGGCATGATCCAGAAGATCGATAAGTCGAAATTAACCAATTTCCACAACCTCGATCCGGAAATGCTCAACAAACCGTTTGACCCCAACAACGATTATTCTGTCCCGTATATCTGGGGCGCAACGGCGATTGGCGTGAACAGCGATGCTATCGATCCAAAAACCATTACCAGCTGGGCTGACTTGTGGAAACCGGAATATAAAAACAGCCTGCTTTTAACCGACGATGCGCGAGAAGTCTTCCAGATGGCGCTGCGCAAGCTAGGTTATTCCGGTAACACTACCGATCCGAAAGAGATCGAAGCGGCATATGAAGAGTTGAAAAAACTGATGCCGAACGTAGCGGCCTTCAACTCCGATAATCCGGCGAATCCGTATATGGAAGGGGAAGTCAACCTGGGGATGGTGTGGAACGGTTCAGCCTTCGTTGCTCGTCAGGCTGGCACGCCGCTGGAGGTCGTCTGGCCGAAGGAAGGCGGTATTTTCTGGATGGATAGCCTGGCTATTCCGGCGAACGCGAAAAATAAAGAGGGCGCGCTGAAGCTAATCAACTTCCTGCTGCGTCCTGACGTCGCGAAAGAGGTGGCAGAAACCATCGGCTACCCTACCCCCAACCTGGCGGCGCGTAAGCTGTTAAGCCCGGAGGTCGCCAATGATAAGTCGCTCTATCCGGATGCGCAAACCATCAGCAAAGGCGAGTGGCAAAACGATGTCGGCGACGCCAGCGCCATTTATGAAGAGTATTATCAGAAGCTAAAAGCAGGACGCTAATTCAGCCAAAGCGCCTGTCGGGCCTACAGATGAACGTAACGTGAAATGTAGGCCGGATAAGGCGTTACCGGGCAAACAGCACTACAGCCCTTTCAGGAATTTATCAACAAATTCCGGCACAACCTGGCTTGCCGGGCCGTAGTGCTTCTCTTCAAACTCGCTGCCGACCTGGCTTGGCTCAAGATTCAGTTCCACCGTATGTGCGCCGTGCAGTTTTGCTTCATGCACAAACCCCGCAGCCGGATAGACATGACCGGATGTGCCAATGGCGATAAAAATATCCGCCATCGACAGCGCCATATAAATTTCATCCATGCCAAGCGGCATCTCGCCAAACCACACCACGTGCGGACGTAGCGGCGCCGGGAACTGGCAGCAGTGACATTTATCTTCCGGCATCACATCGCCGTTCCATTCCAGAATTTGGCCGCTTTGCGAACAGCGCACCTTCAACAGCTCGCCATGCATATGAATGATGTTGCGGTTGCCCGCGCGTTCATGCAAATTGTCGATGTTTTGCGTCACCAGCAAAAAGCGATCGCCAAGCGCTTCTTCAAGCTTCGCTAACGCCAGATGCGCCGCATTGGGTTGTATTTCCGGCTGTTGAAGCTGCTGACGGCGGGCATTATAAAATGTCTGCACCAGCCCCGGATTACGGGCGAATCCTTCCGGCGTTGCCACGTCTTCAACCCGATGCTCTTCCCAAAGGCCATCCGCCGCGCGAAACGTACGAATACCAGACTCTGCAGAAATTCCTGCACCTGTAAGGACTAATACTCTTGGGTTTTCCATCATTTCCGGCACCACTCTGTCTCTGAAAAAGATCCGCTGGCGCAGACGTTCACGCAACAGACGTTTATTTTTACGAAAGCGGCTTAATCGATGAAACCGACGCGACTGCATAACAACCTCTTTTTTTGATTAGTCGGTAAGATGTAAAAAAGCAGCACCGCGCATCCCACCTGCATCCCCATGCCGCGCACGCTCAATGCGCGGCGCGCGGGCAACAGGGAGGAGATGGCGCGGCAGTCTTTCCGCCAGTTGCGTTGTTATTGCCGTAAAGTTCGATAGTCCGCCGCCGATCACCAATAAATCGGGATCGACAATCGTCAGTATATTCCCCAGACAAACCGCCAGTAAATCCAGATAGCGCTCAACATGCGCGTGCGCCTGCTCATCACCCTGCTCCCACAACGCGATAATCTCCGGCGCCTGCAGCGATTGATCATAATAATGCTGATATAGCCACGCAAACCCGCGCCCGGACAGATAATTCTCAATGCAGCCCATCTGACCGCATCCACAACGGCGGAGAGGAAAATCAAACCCCATCAACGTTAGCGCGTCAACCGGCAAACGCATATGGCCAAACTCGCCGGTGATATAGCTCTGACCGGTAATCGGCTTCCCGTTTAGCACCAGGCCACCGCCGACGCCGGTGCCGAGGATAAGCCCCATAACCAAAGGATATTGCGTGAATTCATCATCCCAGGCTTCGGACAAGGCAAAACAGTTAGCGTCATTGTCCAGACGCACATCGCGATCCAGTCGGGCGCTGAGATCGGCGCGCAACGGCTTACCGCTGGCTGCCGGGACATTCGCGGCGTACAGCGTGCCGTCTTCGGTTTCCGGCATACCGGGTATGCCAATCCCTACCGACCCTTTTACGCCAAATCGCTGGTCGGCTTCCGCGACCAGTTCGCACACAGCGTCTAAAAAGGCGCTATAGCTGGCATGAGGCGTGGGAACCCGTTTTTCCCACTGCAGCCGCCGCGTTGAGTCAAATACGCCTAACGCAATCTTTGTTCCGCCAATGTCAAACCCGTAATACATCACCGCTCCTTGTTTTTATATTCCGCGATTACTGACCGCTCAATACTCGCGCAGGGTCAATGTTGCTCGCCCGCCGCGCCGGATACCAGCTCGCCAGTAAGCTTAACAACAACGCCGTGACCAGTACGTAAACAACGTCCAGCCAATGTAATTCGGATGGCAGGAAGTCGATAAAATAGATATCACCGGACAAAAACTGATGCCCGATCGCCTTTTCAATCCCATTAATAATGGCGGTAAGCTGAAGCGAAACGACAACGCCGATCGCCACGCCAATCAAACTACCCAGCAAGCCCGCCAGTAGTCCGTACCAGACGAAAATGGCACGAATCAAACCATCTTTCGCCCCCAGCGTTCTTAATACCGCAATGTCGCCGCTTTTGTCTTTTACCGCCATCACTAAGGTGGAAACGATATTAAAACAGGCCACGCCGATCACCAGAATCATCGCCAGATACATAATGGCGCGAATCATCTGGATATCGCGATACATATAGCCGTAGGTGCCGATCCAGCTCTTAATGTAGACATAGCTGTTAGTCACCTCACCCGCGTCACGCACCAGTTTGTTCGCATTAAACACGTCGTGGACTTTAAGCGCGATACCGGAAACGCTGGACCCCATATCCAGATACTGCTGCGCATCCTCAAGCGGGATCATGGCGAAGCTGTGATCGAGCTGGCCGCTCAGTTGCAGAATCCCGATGACATGCAAACGCACGCGTTTGGGCTGGAGCAGCTTATGGTCGGCATTCGCATTGGGGATCATGATGGACACCCAGTCGCCCTGTTTCACGTTCAGCGCATCGGCGACGCCTTTGCCGATAATGATCTGCTGCTCGCCCGCTTTGAAATGATCCCAGGCGTGATTTTGCACAAATGACGGTAACGCGCTAAGCTGCTGCTCTTGCTTAGGGTCGACGCCTTTAACCTGAATGGCGCGCAAATTCGCCCCGCTCTCTACCAGGCCGGTAAAATTGATATACGGCGCGGCGGCGGCAATGCCCGGCACCTTCTGCACTTTTGCCAGCGCTTCACGCCAGTTGGTCCACGGCTGATTGACCGCTTCAATCTCCCCGTGCGGAACCACCGCCAGAATACGGTTATTCAACTCGCGTTCGAAACCGTTCATCGCGCTTAAACCGACAATCAACACCGCCACGCCCAGCGCGATACCGATGGTAGAAATGACGGAAATGAGCGAAACCATACCGCCGCGCCGCCGTCCACGGCTGAAACGCAAGCCAATTAACAATGATAAAGGCGACGCCATTACTCCGCCCCCATCAGGCTCAGTTCCGCCGTCAGGCGGCCATCGCGCATCTCAAGCTGGCGGCTCATACGTTTCGCCAGTTGCAAATCGTGAGTCACCACCAGAAACGCGGTTCCCTGCAGACGATTTAACTCGCCCAAAAGCTCAAAAATACTGTCGGCATTACGCGCATCCAGATTACCGGTCGGCTCATCCGCCAGTACCAGACGCGGATTATTCACCAACGCGCGCGCTATCGCGACACGCTGGCGCTCACCGCCGGAAAGTTCCGAAGGTCGATGGGTTGCGCGATGCTCCAGCCCTACGGCGTGCAGCATTTCTCGCGCCCGAGCATCAATCTCCGCCGGTTTCTTTTTGCCAATCAATAATGGCATCGCCACGTTTTCCAGCGCCGTAAAATCCGGCAGGAGATGATGAAACTGATAGATAAACCCCAGTTTCTGGTTACGTAATTCCGCTTTTGCCGCAGAAGAGAGTTTGCTCATCGGCTGGCCGCTAAAAATCACATCGCCAGAGGTAGGCGTATCCAGCCCGCCTAACAGATGCAGCAACGTACTTTTACCCGAACCGGAACTGCCGACGATCGCCATCATTTCGCCTTCGCCGATACTGAAGCTGACATCGTGCAACACGTCGGTTTGTACGGTGCCTTCCTGATAGCGTTTGCACAGGTTGTCGCATTGCAACAGGATCTTATTCATAACGTAAAGCCTCAGCGGGTTGAGTGGCGGCAGCGCGCCAGGAAGGATAAAGCGTAGAAAGCAGCGCGATGGCCATTGCCACCAGAGCGATAACGATCACCTGTAACGGCTCTATCGCCACGGGCAACGCAGCGCCATCCAGAAACGCGCCGATGATCGGCATCAGGTTATTCAGTTGGCTGGCAAGCAATGCGCCCAGCGCGGCGCCCAACAGCGCGCCGATAATCCCGGCGCTGGCGCCCTGCACCATAAAGACCATCATAATTTGTCGCGGCGTCAGCCCTTGAGTTTGTAAAATCGCCACTTCGCCCTGCTTCTCCATGACCATCAGACCCAACGAAGTAATAATGTTAAAAGCCGCGACCGCCACGATGAGGCTCAGCAACAATCCCATCATGTTCTTTTCCATGCGCACAGCCTGGAACAACTCGCCTTTACGTTCGCGCCAGTCCTGCCACTTCGTGCCTTGCGGCAGCGGCTGTTGGCTGAGGGTATCGACTTGCAGCGGTTCATCCAGCCACAGACGCCAGCCGGTAATATTGCCTGCCGGATAGCGCATTAAACGCGACGCGTCCTGAATATTGACCAGCATTTCATAGCCATCGACCTCGCTATTGGCGGCAAATGTGCCAATCACCGTAAACAGACGCTGGCTGGGCAGACGTCCCATTGGCGTAAACTGGCTGGCAGATGGCACCATTAGCCGAATCTGATCGCCGCGGTTGACCCCTAACTGTCCGGCGAGCTGCTCGCCGAGGATGACATTATACTTACCCGGCTGTAATTCGCTTTGCTTCACATTGACCAGATACGGCGTTAACGGATCTTTTTGCGCCGGATCGATACCCAACATCACGCCAACCGCAACGCTACGCGCGCTTTGCAGTACGACATCGCCCGTCGTCAGCGGCGCAATACGGTTAACGCCTTGCAGATTCACCGCTTTTTCCGGCATCTGATTCGGGTTAAGAGAACCATGTTCAGCAGAAAGGATGGCCTGAGGCATCAAACCAAGAATGTTATTTTGCAGTTCGCGCTCAAAACCGTTCATCACCGACAATACCGTGACCAGCGCCATCACCCCCAAGGTAATGCCGATAGTGGAAAGCCAGGAAACGAAGCGACCGAAGCGATCTGCTGCACGCCCGCGCATGTAACGCAGGCCGATGAATAGAGCGACAGGTTGATACATGTAATCCGTCTGGTTGCTGTTAGCAAAGTCCCGAGTATATAAGCGAAAGCGGAATGCGTAAATGTCTGAACCGTAAGAGTTCGTCAGCGCTATTCTGAAAAAGGCCGACAAATCAAGTCACTTACATGTTCATACTTTACCTGTTCGACGTGTTATCCGGCGGATTCAATTTGCTAATAAACAACGATCGCGGATAATAAAGAACATTGCTTATCAGTCATATGCCCCTGAATACCTGAGTCCTTCATGCTGTCCCGGCGCGCAGCCAACCATGAAGCAGCCTGAAGGGTGACGCGTAGAGTGCGGCGTAAAACAAAAAGAGATACTGACAACCGTTATGCCTGAAAAACAACGTTACACGCTGCCGACAAAAGCGGGCGATCAGCGCCAGTTGGGCGAACTTACCGGTGCCGCCTGCGCTACGCTGGTGGCGGAGATAGCTGAACGCCATGCCGGTCCGGTGGTACTTATAGCGCCTGACATGCAAAATGCTCTGCGATTGCATGATGAAATCCGCCAGTTTACCGATCAGATGGTGATGAACCTGGCGGACTGGGAAACGCTACCGTATGACAGCTTCTCCCCGCATCAGGAAATTATCTCTTCGCGTCTGTCCACGCTCTACCAGTTGCCGTCGATGCAGCGCGGCGTCTTGATTGTACCGGTAAACACCCTGATGCAGCGCGTTTGTCCGCATAGCTATCTGCATGGTCATGCGCTGGTGATGAAAAAAGGCCAGCGGCTGTCCCGCGACGCTCTGCGCGCGCAGCTTGACAGCGCCGGTTATCGGCATGTCGATCAGGTGATGGAGCATGGCGAATACGCGACGCGCGGCGCGCTGTTGGATCTCTTTCCGATGGGCAGCGAACAGCCTTATCGCCTCGACTTTTTTGATGATGAAATCGACAGCCTGCGTCTGTTTGACGCGGATACCCAACGTACGCTGGAGGAGGTCGAGGCCATCAATTTGTTGCCCGCGCACGAATTTCCTACCGACAAAGCCGCTATTGAGCTTTTCCGTAGCCAGTGGCGCGATACCTTTGAGGTAAAACGCGACGCCGAGCACATCTATCAGCAGGTCAGCAAAGGCACCCTGCCCGCCGGGATCGAATACTGGCAGCCGCTCTTTTTCAGCGAACCGTTACCGCCATTATTTAGCTATTTCCCCGCCAATACTCTGGTGGTGAATACTGGCTCGCTGGAAACCAGCGCCGAACGCTTTCAGGCCGATACGCTGGCGCGTTTTGAAAATCGCGGCGTCGATCCTATGCGCCCGCTTTTGCCGCCGGAAGCCCTCTGGCTACGGGTAGATGAGCTCTTTTCCGAGCTTAAACGCTGGCCTCGCCTCCAGCTTAAAACCGACCATCTGCCGGAAAAAGCCGCCAATACCAATCTTGGTTTCCAGAAATTACCGGATTTGGCTATCCAGGCGCAGCAGAAAGCGCCGCTGGACGCGCTGCGTAAATTCCTCGAATCTTTCAGCGGTCCGGTGATTTTTTCGGTGGAAAGCGAAGGACGCCGCGAAGCTCTGGGAGAGCTCCTGGCTCGCATAAAAATCGCGCCGAAGCGAATATTACGCCTGGACGAGGCGCAGGATGCGGGACGCTATCTGATGATTGGCGCCGCAGAACATGGCTTTATCGACACCCAACGCAATCTGGCGCTGATTTGTGAAAGCGATCTCTTGGGTGAACGGGTGGCGCGTCGCCGCCTGGATTCCCGCCGCACGATCAACCCGGATACGTTGATTCGTAACCTGGCGGAGCTCCACGTCGGTCAACCGGTAGTGCATCTGGAGCACGGCGTCGGACGCTATGCCGGTATGACCACTCTGGAGGCTGGCGGCATCAAGGGTGAGTATCTGATGCTCACCTACGCCAATGACGCCAAACTGTATGTGCCGGTTTCCTCATTGCATCTGATTAGCCGCTATGCCGGCGGCGCGGAAGAAAGTGCGCCGCTGCATAAACTGGGCGGCGACGCCTGGTCGCGCGCCCGGCAGAAAGCGGCGGAAAAAGTGCGCGATGTCGCAGCGGAACTGTTGGATATTTATGCGCAACGGGCGGCAAAAGAGGGTTTTGCCTTTAAGCATGATCGTGAGCAGTATCAGTTATTCTGCGACAGCTTCCCGTTTGAAACGACGCCCGATCAGGCACAGGCGATTAACGCCGTATTGAGCGATATGTGCCAACCGCTGGCGATGGACAGGCTGGTGTGCGGCGACGTCGGCTTCGGCAAAACCGAAGTGGCGATGCGCGCCGCGTTCCTGGCGGTGGAAAACCATAAACAGGTGGCGGTACTGGTGCCGACTACGCTGCTGGCGCAGCAACACTATGACAACTTCCGCGACCGTTTCGCCAACTGGCCGGTACGCATTGAGATGCTGTCTCGCTTTCGCAGTGCCAAAGAGCAGACGCAAATCCTGGCGGAAGCCGCCGAGGGTAAGATCGATATTCTGATCGGTACGCATAAACTGCTACAAAGCGATGTGAAGCTGCGCGACCTCGGCCTGCTGATTGTCGATGAAGAGCACCGTTTCGGCGTGCGCCACAAAGAGCGAATTAAGGCGATGCGCGCCGATGTCGATATTCTGACGCTCACGGCGACGCCGATCCCGCGGACGCTGAATATGGCGATGAGCGGTATGCGCGATCTCTCCATTATCGCCACCCCCCCTGCCCGTCGTCTGGCGGTAAAAACCTTTGTCCGCGAGTATGATAGCCTGGTAGTAAGGGAAGCGATTCTGCGTGAAATCCTGCGCGGCGGTCAGGTTTACTATTTGTACAATGACGTCGAAAATATTCAGAAAGCCGCAGAGCGGCTGGCGGAACTGGTGCCGGAAGCGCGAATCGCTATAGGCCACGGGCAGATGCGCGAACGTGAGCTGGAACGGGTCATGAACGATTTCCACCATCAACGTTTTAACGTGCTGGTGTGTACTACCATTATCGAAACGGGGATCGACATTCCCACCGCTAACACGATCATCATTGAACGTGCGGATCATTTCGGCCTCGCGCAGTTGCACCAGCTGCGTGGCCGCGTTGGGCGCTCGCACCACCAGGCCTACGCCTGGCTGTTGACGCCACATCCTAAGGCCATGACCACCGATGCGCAAAAACGGCTGGAGGCGATTGCGTCGCTGGAGGATTTAGGCGCCGGGTTTGCGCTGGCGACCCACGATCTGGAGATCCGCGGCGCGGGCGAACTGCTTGGCGAAGAGCAAAGCGGCTCAATGGAAACCATTGGCTTCTCACTCTACATGGAACTGCTGGAAAACGCCGTTGATGCGCTGAAAGCAGGCCGCGAACCCTCGCTGGAAGATCTCACCAGTCAGCAAACGGAAGTCGAGCTGCGAATGCCGTCGTTACTGCCGGATGATTTTATTCCGGATGTTAATACCCGGCTGTCATTCTATAAACGCATTGCCAGCGCGAAGAACGAAAACGAGCTGGAGGAGATCAAAGTGGAATTGATCGACCGCTTCGGCCTGCTGCCCGATCCGGCGCGTAATCTGCTGGATATCGCCCGCCTGCGCCAACAGGCGCAAAAGCTCGGCATCCGAAAACTGGAGGGTAACGAGAAAGGCGGAACGATTGAGTTCGCCGACAAAAACCACGTTGACCCCGCCTGGCTTATCGGGTTGCTGCAAAAACAGCCGCAGCATTTCCGTCTGGATGGTCCGACGCGCCTCAAGTTTATTCAGGATTTAAGCGAACGTAAAACGCGTATAGACTGGGTACGCCAGTTTATGCAGCAACTGGAAGAAAACGCTATTGCATAAGCGTCAGGCCGGGCGTCATTACTCTGCGTCCGGCCTAATCTTTACAAATTCTTTGCACTTCCCTGCAGTTCCAGACACAGCCAGCCGCCATAATTCTTATTTCCTCTTTTATAAAAATAACCACATAATAATCATGGGCTTATTATAATGTTCAACAATACGCGACTCTCTCGCTGGTGGGCGTTGTTTGCGCTTACCGCGACCATCATGCTTGCCCTTCCCGCGCAGGCGAATACGTGGCCTCTTCCACCCCCCGGCAGTAGACTGGTGGGAGAAAATAAATTCCATGTCGTTGAAGACGACGGCGGCTCGCTGGAGGCGATCGCCAAAAAATATAACGTGGGCTTTTTAGCCCTGTTACAGGCCAACCCCGGCATTGATCCTTACGTGCCACGCGCAGGCAGCGTGCTGACGATTCCGCTGCAAACGCTGCTACCGGACGCGCCACGTGAAGGTATCGTCATTAACCTCGCGGAATTACGGCTTTACTATTATCAACCGGGGAAAAATACGGTCACGGTCTACCCTATCGGGATTGGCCAACTGGGCGGCGATACCCTGACGCCAACGATGGTGACGACCATTTCGGATAAACGCGCCAATCCAACCTGGACGCCGACCGCCAATATTCGCGCCCGTTATAAAGCGCAAGGCATCGATCTCCCCGCCGTGGTGCCTGCCGGTCCCGATAACCCAATGGGGCATCACGCGATTCGTTTAGCGGCCTACGGCGGCGTCTATCTGTTACATGGCACGAATGCCGATTTTGGCATTGGTATGCGCGTCAGTTCCGGCTGTATCCGTCTGCGCGACGGTGATATAGAGACATTGTTCCGTCAGGTCACGCCGGGAACCAAAGTGAATATTATCAATACGCCGATTAAAGCCTCGGTGGAGCCAGGCGGCGTGCGACTGGTGGAAGTTCATCAGCCGCTGTCTAAAAATATAGGCGACGATCCGCAGGTGCTGCCGATTGTGCTGAATGGCCCGATGCAGGCCTTTAAGGACGCGCCGCAGACCGATGCTGCGGTGATGGAACATGTTATGGAAGTGCGTTCCGGAATGCCGGTGGATGTAACCCGTCAAGCAGAGGCGAAACCGCAGTCGCTGTAAGCGTGAATAGCTGACCGACAAAAAAGCCTCGCGATGCATCGCGAGGCTTTCTCTTTTTATTGTGGCAATCGCAGCGGCATTAATGAGGGTTAATGCTTACTTATAGATTACCGCCGTACCGTGAAGGGTATTCGGGCCGGTAACAGAGGTAATACGGAAAGACTTCGCCCCCATCTCCTGCGCTTTTTGCGCCAGCTGATCTTCCAGCGAGCCCAGATTCGTGCCGCCATTCGCGGAAATGGTGCCGAACTTCTGTTGACCTTCTGGCGTTGCCTGAACTTCAACGGCGGCGAAGCTGGCGAATGAGAGCGAACTCAGTACCGCAGCAGCGATGAGGGTTTTTACGTTTTTCATAGTGATGACCTTTAGCAGATGAATGGGTGTCGTAAGCATTAACTTAACGATCGATAAATTAATCATAGATGTGATCTACATCACACGTCAACCTCTTTTTATAATGATCGTTATATAATTTATAAAGATGTTATTTTTCATGTGAATAGAATTGATTTATTTTTCTAATGAATACTCTGGAGCCAGAAGTGGTTTGTTTTTATAATAGAGAGACCGCTCTTTAAACAGGTACAACGGCATCATGACAACGGATACCACGAGTTGCGCGAAGAAAAGCCGTGGCCGACCAAAAGTGTTCGACAGGGAAGCCGCGCTTGATAAGGCCATGACTCTCTTCTGGCAGCACGGCTATGAAGCAACTTCGCTTGCCGATCTCGTAGAGGCTACCGGGGCGAAAGCGCCTACTCTCTATGCGGAATTCACTAACAAAGAAGGATTATTTCGCGCTGTCCTGGATCGCTACATCACTCGCTTTGCCTCAAAACACGAAGCCCAGCTCTTTTGTGAAGAGAAAAGCGTGGAATCGGCGCTGGAAGATTACTTCACAGAAATTGCCGCCTGCTTTACCAGTACAGACACGCCGGCTGGCTGCTTTATGATTAATACGTCCGCCACCCTCGCCGCCTCCTCGCGCGATATCGCCCGCACGGTAAAATCACGCCACGCCATGCAGGAACAGACGCTCATCCAGTTTCTGCGCCAACGTCAGGAGCGCGGTGAAATTCCGGCGCACTGTAACCCGCAGGCGCTCGCAGAATATATAAACTGTATTTTACAGGGAATGTCGATCAGCGCCCGTGAAGGTGCCACCTTCGAACAACTGATGCAAATTACGCGTACGACTCTGCGCATCTGGCCTGAACTGCTCAAGTCCTGAACGACGCGGCTTCGGATAAAAAAAAGCCCCTCAGCCTGAGCGAATGAGGGGCTAACTTGCAGAGTACAGCTTTTTTATGCTTTGTTATTCAGAACCAGTTGGCCATTGCCGTCGAGGGGAATTTGCGTTCCGGGGTCTTTATCCATGCGGATTTTGCCCTGCTGATCGCCAATTTTGTAGGTCACGTCGTAGCCAAGCATCTTTTCAGATTTGTCATACACCGTCTTACAGCGTTGCTGCGTGGTAGTGTAGGTATCACTTTCCTGCATTGATCCCTGGATTTGATTGCCAGCATAACCGCCGCCCAGCGCCCCGACGACCGTCGCCACATCTTTACCACGACCGCCGCCAAATTGATGTCCAATCACGCCGCCTGCTACTGCGCCAAGCACCGAGCCGGCAATACGGTTTTCGTCCTGAACCGGTCTACGATGCGTGACCGTGACATTACGGCACTCCTGACGCGGCGTTTTTACCGTCTCTTTAATCGGTTTAGCCGATATCACCTGCGCATACTGCGGACCACGATCAAATACGTTGAGACTGGCCACTGCCGCCACACCCAGCGCAGCCGCTACGCCAATCCCTATACCCGCCAACATTGATTTATTCACGGGAGTTCCTCCTTCGTTGCTATTGGTAACAATTTTGCAACCAGTATGCGAACAAAGCCAATCGGAATGAGGATGAAAAATGCGGGATGAGGCGGTAAAGCTGAAGGATTCGGACAACTCCGAAGCAAGAGATGGAGAAGCGCTCACCGGCGCGAGCAGCCGGTGAGGCGCAGAGAAATTAATGCAGTTTCAGGCGCGGACGAATGACGCGGTTAATACTGCCCACCAGCATCATCAGGCCGGTTTTAAAGTATCCATGCAGCGCTATCTGGTGCATACGGTATAGCGAGATATACACGAAGCGGGCGATACGTCCTTCAATCATCATTGAACCGCGGGTCAGGTTCCCCATCAGACTACCCACGGTAGAGAAGTTGGACAGAGAGACCAGCGATCCATGATCTTTATACTGGTAAGCTTTCAGCGGTTTGCCATTCATCTGCGCCAGAATGTTATTCATCGCGCAGGTAGCCATCTGATGCGCCGCCTGAGCGCGAGGCGGCACAAAACCTCCCTCCGGACGTGCGCAGGAAGCGCAGTCGCCAATCGCATAAATATCAGGATCGCGCGTGGTTTGCAGCGTCGGTTCCACCACCAGTTGGTTAATGCGGTTCGTTTCCAGACCACCAATCTCTTTCATAAAATCTGGCGCTTTGATACCCGCCGCCCACACCATCAGATCGGCCTGAATATATTCACCTTCTTTCGTATGCAGACCGCCTTCGTCGGCGCTGGTGACCATAGTTTGCGTCAGCACGCGAACGCCCAGTTTGGTCAGTTCATTATGCGCGGCGCTGGAGATACGCGGCGGCAACGCAGGCAGAATACGCTCGCCAGCCTCAACCAACGTCACGTTCAGCGCGTCGTTGGTCAGCCCCTTATAACCATAGCTATGCAGCTGTTTTACCGCATTATGCAGTTCAGCCGACAGCTCAACCCCCGTCGCACCGCCGCCAACGATGGCGATATTGACCTTACCGTTCGCGCCCAGATTAGCCGAATACTTGAGGAACAGGTTCAGCATCTCCTGGTGAAAACGGCGCGCCTGATGCGGGTTATCGAGGAAGATACAGTGCTCTTTCACGCCCGGCGTGTTGAAATCATTAGAGGTGCTGCCCAGCGCCATCACCAGCGTGTCATACGCGATTTTGCGCTCCGGCACCAGCAGTTCGCCCTTTTCATCACGCAACTCGGCAATGGTGATGGTTTTCGCTTCGCGATCGATATCCATCACCGACCCCAGCTGGAACTGGAAACCATGATTGCGCGCATGGGCCAGATAGCTCAGCGCATCCACGCCTTCGTCCAGAGAGCCAGTCGCCACTTCGTGCAGCAATGGTTTCCACAGATGGCTGTGATTTCTGTCTACCAGCGTGATTTTCGCTTTTTTCTTGCGCCCCAGTTTATGGCCTAACTGCGTCGCCATTTCCAGCCCGCCAGCGCCGCCGCCGACAATCACGATCTTTTTTAATGGTGTAGTCAACGTGACCCCCTTAAATTTATTAACCAATTGTTAATTAAAAGTTATTAGCATAGCCTTTAATTAACAACAAGTTACGTTAATGAGAATAAGCTTCTGATATGAGAATAGCATGAACGGTGCATTGGTCATACCAAAATTGATGTGCATCAAGTTTTCATGCTGAAAAGATAGACAGTTTGCGAGAATTGAGCATAAAAAAACCAGCCGCAAGGCTGGTTATCCGGTCACTGATAACGCCATATTGCCGGGGGCGTTATCCCAGCGTTTTAAACGCTTTGATACGTTGCAAATGCGGCGAAATATTTTTGAATTTGTGAGTCTGTTCCTCATCCCACACAATTTCATAAAACGGGTGAAGCGCTTGCGCTGAGCGTTGGCTGTCCAGCGCTTCGTCATGACGCGAGAGGATCACCAGACAACGATCGCGATTTTTTTCGCGAAAGTTGGTCACGCACTTTGTAGCGATGTCCGCATATTCTTCCGGGCGATCGATTTTCCCCTCCATGTTTTCATAGGGGAACAGGTTCGGGTTAAAAACCACCTGACGGATATCGCACAAAAAGCCAATCCGCTCCGCCCAGTAACCGCCCAGCCCCACGCCACAGATTAAAGGGCGCTCGTCCACATTCAACTGCAACATTTTGTCCACTTCTTTCAGCAGATGCTGCATATCGTGCTTAGGATGCCGCGTACTGTAGCTTACCAGCCGAACATCCGGGTCGATAAACTGTAATTGCAACACTTTTTCATGGTTGCCCGGACTATTTGAATCAAAACCGTGTAAATAAATAATCATCTGGCACCCTCACGAAAACTCGAGTTAATGACCTGCTTTTTCTTCCTGCCAGCGTTCATGTAACTGGTTGAGCTGGGCGCTGGCTGTTTTCCAGCGTGCTGAGTCCATGAGCTCCCGGCGTGAAAATGAACCTTTATGATACAAACGTGTAACACGTTCTGCTTTGATCGGCGACAGATTATCCAGCACGCTGACTGCGCCTTTACGATTATTGCAGACCAGAATCATATCGCAACCCGCATCCAGCGACGCCTGAGCGCGCTCAGCATAGCTGCCCATAATCGCCGCGCCCTCCATCGACAGATCGTCGGAGAAAATGACGCCGTCAAAGCCTAACTCCTGACGCAGCACCGTTTTCAGCCAGTACGGCGAACCGCTTGCCGGGCGTGGATCGATAGCGCGGTAGATCACGTGGGCAGGCATAATCGCATCCAGTTTATTCTCGCTAATCAGCGTGCGGAACACCGACATATCTTTGCCACGGATGTCCGTTTCAGGACGTGGATCGCACGGCGTCTCTTTGTGGGAGTCCGCCGTGACCGCGCCGTGGCCGGGGAAATGCTTACCGGTCGTTTTCATCCCGGCGTCATGCATGCCGTCAATAAAGCGCGTTGCCATTGCCAACGCTTTTGCGGGATCGGCATGATAGGAGCGCTCGCCAATTGCCGCGCTGATATGCCCGACGTCCAGCACTGGCGCAAAACTGATATCAATATCCATCGCGATCATTTCGCTGGCCATCAGCCACCCTGCCTCCTGCGCCAGTCGTCCCCCCTCTTCCAGCCCATGCAGCGCAAAAAAAGATTGCGCCGCGGGCAGGCGGGTAAACCCTTCACGGAAACGCTGTACGCGCCCGCCTTCCTGATCGACGGCCACCACCAGATGGTTACGCGATGCCGCCCGAATCTGGCGCACTAATTCGCGCAGCTGTTCCGGGTCATGGTAATTACGCGTGAACAGAATAAGCCCGCCAACCAGCGGATGCGCCAGTATCTCGCGCTCCTCCGCATCCAGCTCACATCCTTCGACATTCAACATTACTGGGCCCACACTGCTCTCCTTATCCTTTCATACGTAGCTGGCGCCAGGTTTCATCGGCCAGCCTGATAAATTGTTGCTCGCCGGTTTGTCGCCAGCGGTATTCGAACCACCCTGCTTTTAGCATAATGACCCAGGGGTGCCATAATCGTATCTGTCGCCATAGCTGCCGGGCGTCGATTCGCGCGCGCGCGGCATAAGCGTCTGCCAGTTGTCGGTGCTGGCGTTCATCCTCAACCCATACTGCCGCCAGCTCCAACGCAATATCGCCGTCGCCGGCATACTCCCAGTCAATCAGTCTCAACCCGGCGGACGTTAATACTATATTGTCGCCATGGACATCCATATGCAAAGGCGCGAGCCGCAGCGGGCGAGGTTCACCGTTTTTTTGCAACTGTTTGAGCCGCCGCAACCAAAACGGCGTACGCCTTGCCGGATCGCAACACGACCAGTACTGCGCCAATAGTGGCGATAGCGCGATACGCCAGCCAAAACGCGGCTGTTGATGCAAATGATACAGTAAGGCCGCCAGTTCGTCGGCATCTGGCAGAGCGGAATTTACCACACCATGCAGATATTCTACCGCCATCCAGCCCGGCGTATAAAAAAGCGCTCGCGGCGCCAGACTGGCCGGCAATTGGGATAAGGCGCGGTGATGACGTAAAAAATGGGCTGGTGGAGCGTCGGGGTCGTGATGACGGCGCAGCACGATACGGTGAGTATCGTGAGCAATAATACAGCTCCCGCCGCTTAGCCCCTGCGATGCGGCGACGGCGGGACGATACTGGGGAAAATAGCGCGACAGGATCTCGTCGCGCGTTAAGGGATTATTGTTGTTGGACCGCACCTTTACCTGACCAGATTATCTCGCCAGTTTGCACCAGCATTAACTGCATCTGTAATGCAGGCGCGTTAACGTTACCGGATGCGCTGGAGTAAAGTACATATTGCGCCCCGACATTGCGCGCAATGCCAATAGCTTTACTGCGCGTTCCCAGACTATCCTGCGGAGACAACCCTAACTGCTGTTTTGCCATCGAGAGTTGCTGTACGGAGACCAGCGTAAATTTACCGTTGTTCGCCAGCGCATTACGTAACGTTTCCGTTGCCTCGTTCGCATTTAACGACCCATTCGTCCGGTTATTCACGCTGTCGACAAGCAATACGTTTCCGGCCGTCACGCCATCAGCCTGCAACATTTTGCTGACCAGCGGTTGCATCGCGCCGTTCCAGTCATAGTGGCGCACCTTAGGCGCTGGCTGGCCCGTTTGATCTTCATGTTCGATCGGCCCCGGTTGCTGTGGAATGGTTGGCACAGACGGCACAACAGGAGGCTGCGGCGGCTGCGCGGGTTGTTCTGGCGCTGGTTTTACCTCTTCAACTGGCGCAGGTTGACGTTGCGCCATACACCCGGAGAGAAATATCGCCAGCGCAGCAATGGCAGCGTAGCGATGCATTTTTGTCATCAAAATTCACTCCTCACAAATAAAGATAAAGCCTGACCTTATGCGCCCCCAGATAATTGGCGCTGCCAAATAGCGTTACCGACGAACGCGCGGGTATGGTTACGCTACGCGGCGCCTCCAGCGGATGCATCTCCAGCCCCCGCGCGTCATACCAGTAAAACCGATAATGAACGGTTATGGGCTCTTGCCTTTCGTTATAGACGCGGGAAGAGGCTGATGGCTGGATATCAGACGCCGTCAGCTCAGGCGGCTCTGCGGTCACGCCCGCCGCCAGAACCGTGGACTCCATCACCAGCGACTGCGCGTCGCTTACCGGAATTTCAGGGTGTGACCGGCAGCCGGTAAGCAGCAGCAAGCCCAGAGAAACCGCGATGCATCCTTTGATCATACTTACAAGCCTTTATGCGCCAGCATCGGGCCTAGCGGGCGGCCGCCCAGTAGGTGCATATGGATATGATAAACCTCCTGGCCCCCATGACGGTTGGTATTCATGATTAAACGATACCCATCTTCGGCAATGCCTTCCTGTTCGGCGATTTTCGCCGCCACGGTGATCATCCGACCTAACGCCTGTTCATGTTCCGCCGTCACGTCATTGACGGTTGGGATCAGGATATTGGGAATAATCAAGATATGCGTCGGCGCCTGCGGTGAAATATCACGAAAGGCGGTGACCAGCTCATCCTGATAAACGATATCCGAAGGGATTTCACGACGAATAATTTTGCTGAATATAGTTTCTTCTGCCACGACGTTTTCCTTTTTCATAATAGCCCTTGCAGCGCACATGCTACGCCGAGCCATACTGCGAGTATAGAGTATGAGCGAGTTACCGACGCTCTTTCAACTTTAACCCACGATTTATTAAGCGAAAAATGACTACATGCTGGACTTACCGCCATATCCCCCTGCCATGACGCCTTTGTACGCTTAAAAAATATTTCTAGTTTCCCTGGTTATACCGTTTTACACATTTAATACAAATGCGTATATTTCTCATTTGCATTTTTATGCGCATTAACTAGCAAAGAATGAAAAGGTTCAACGTCATACGTCCTGAACTTACCCCAATAACAAGCAAGGATTTTCAGATGTCTTTCATTCAATACCGCCGGGACAAACACCTTCCGTCCACCGCCGCACCGTCGCTGTTAGCTATGGGTATGGCGATAGCATTTATGCCTGCCGCCTTCGCGGCTGAGGATACCGTTATTGTCGAAGGCGCGACGACCGCTGACGCCGTAAACCGTGAAGAACAGGATTACAGCGTGAAAACGACCGCAGCGGGCACCAAAATGCCGATGACTCAGCGCGATATCCCGCAGTCGGTCAGTATTGTCAGCCAACAGCGTATGGAAGACCAGCAGTTGCAAACCCTGGGCGAGGTGATGACCAATACGCTGGGAATCAGTGGAAGCCAGGCTGACTCCGATCGCATCAGCTATTACTCGCGCGGGTTTGAAATTGACAACTATATGGTGGACGGTATTCCAACGTATTTTGAGTCCCGCTGGAATCTGGGCGATGCGCTAACGGATACCGCGCTGTATGAGCGCGTGGAGGTGGTTCGCGGCGCGAATGGGCTGATGACCGGAACCGGCAATCCTTCTGCCTCAATTAATATGATCCGTAAACACGCCACCAGTCGGGAGTTCAAAGGTAACGTCTCCACAGAATACGGTAGCTGGAATAAGCAGCGTTACGTCATGGATCTGCAAAGTCCGCTCACCGCAGACGGTAATGTCCGTGGGCGCATCGTGGCGGGTTATCAGAATAATGATTCCTGGCTGGACCGCTATAACAGTGAGAAAGCGTTCTTTTCCGGAATTATCGATGCCGATCTGGGTGCAACTACCAGCCTTTCAGCCGGTTATGAATATCAAAAAATTGATGTCAACAGCCCGACCTGGGGCGGTCTGCCGCGCTGGAACACCGATGGCAGCAAAAATAGCTATGACCGCGCACGTAGTACCGCCCCGGACTGGGCTTATAACAACAAAGAGATAAATAAATTCTTCGTCACGCTTAAACAGCGTTTTGCCGAAAGCTGGCAGGCGACCCTGAATGCGACCCATACTGAGGTCAAATTCGACAGTAAAATGATGTATATCGATGCGTTAGTCGATAAAGAGACAGGTACGCTGGTGAGTCCTTATGGCGCAAGCTACCCCGTGGTCGGCGGTACGGGCTGGAACAGCGGCAAGCGCAAAGTAGATGCCATAGATCTCTTTGCCGATGGCGCTTATGAGCTGTTTGGCCGTCAGCACAATATGATGTTTGGCGGCAGTTATAGTAAACAGAATAACCGCTATTTTAGCGCCTGGGCGAACGTCTTTCCGGACGACATTGGCAACTTCAGCGCCTTTAACGGTAATTTCCCCCAAACCCACTGGGCGCCACAAAATCTGGCGCAGGACGATACCACGCATATGAAATCGCTGTATGCCGCTACGCGCATTTCGCTGGCCGACCCGCTGCATCTGATTCTTGGCGCTCGTTATACCAACTGGCGTGTTGATACACTGACCTACAGCATGGAGAAAAACCATACCACGCCGTATGCCGGGCTGATTTATGATATCAACGACAACTGGTCCGCTTATGCCAGTTATACCTCTATCTTTCAGCCGCAGAATAAACGCGACAAAGCGGGTCAATATCTGGCTCCGATTACCGGTAATAACTATGAAGCGGGTCTGAAGTCCGACTGGATGAACAGCCGCCTCACCACCACGTTGTCCGTGTTCCGCATTGAGCAGAATAACGTCGCTCAGGCAACCACTATTCCCATCCCTGGCAGTAATGGGGAGTTTGCCTGGAAGTCTACTGACGGAACGGTGAGCAAAGGCGTCGAATTTGAAGTAAACGGCGCAATTACCGATAACTGGCAGATGACTTTCGGGGCTACCCGGTATGTTGCCGAGGACAATGAAGGTAACGCCGTGAACCCTAATCTCCCGCGCACCAGCGTGAAGTTATTCACCCGCTATCGTCTGCCGGCGATACCGGAGCTGACGGTCGGCGGCGGTGTAAACTGGCAGAATCGGGTTTACAAAGATACCACGACGCCGTACGGCACTTTCCGCGCCGAACAGGGCAGCTATGCGCTGGTCGATCTGTTTACCCGCTATCAGGTGACGAAAAATTTCTCCGTACAGGGAAACATCAACAACCTGTTTGATAAAACCTACGACACCAATATTGATGGTTCCATTGTTTACGGCGCGCCGCGTAACGTCAGCCTCACCGCCAATTATCAGTTCTGACAGACTGTCGGAGAGCGGCATGTAAAGCGCCATTAAAAAAGGCAGCCGAATGGCTGCCTTAATTCTCCCCAACATCATTACTGCTTAGCTGTTACGGATGTACTCATCCATTTCCGTTTTCAGGTTATCGGATTTCGTACCGAAAATAGCCTGAACGCCGGAACCCGCGACGACAACGCCTGCCGCGCCCAGTTTCTTCAGGCCAGCCTGATCCACTTTCGCTACATCGGCTACGCTCACGCGCAGACGCGTGATACAGGCATCCAGGTTAGTGATGTTCTCTTTACCGCCAAACGCCGCAACCAAAGCCGGCGCCATTTCGCTGGTCGCGCCCGCTTTTGCGTCATCAGTAGTGTCTTCACGACCCGGCGTTTTCAGATCCAGCGCTTTGATCAGCACGCGGAACACGGTGTAGTACACAATCGCATAACCGGCGCCAACAATTGGGAACAGCCACAATTTGCTGCTGTTACCGGACAGCACGATAAAGTCGATCAGACCGTGGGAGAACGACGTACCGTCACGCATCCCCAGCAGGATACAGATCGGGAATGCCAGACCTGCCAGAATCGCGTGAATGATGTACAGGATCGGCGCCACGAACATGAAGGAGAACTCGATAGGCTCGGTAATACCCGTCAAAAACGAGGTCAGCGCGGCGGAAATCATGATACCGCCCACTTTTGCGCGGTTTTCCGGTTTAGCAGAGTGCCAGATAGCAATGGCCGCAGCCGGCAGACCGTACATTTTGAACAGGAAGCCGCCAGACAACATACCCGCCGTCGGGTCGCCCGCCATATAGCGCGGAATGTCGCCGTGGAATACCTGACCCGCTGCGTTGGTGTATTCGCCGATCTGCATCTGGAAAGGAACGTTCCAGATATGATGCAGACCAAACGGCACCAGGCAACGCTCGATAAAACCGTAAATACCAAACGCGACAACCGGGTTCTGATAAGCCGCCCACTGCGAGAACGCCTGGATAGCCGTACCGATTGGCGGCCATACGAAAGACAGCACCACACCGGTAAAAATAGCGGCCAGACCCGAAATGATCGGCACGAAGCGTTTGCCCGCAAAGAAGCCCAGATACTCAGGCAGTTTGATACGGTAGAAGCGGTTAAACATATACGCTGCGATCGCACCGGAGATAATCCCCCCGAGAACACCCGTATCAGCAAGGTGTTTAGCGGCGATCTCTTCAGCAGGTAAATGCAGAACCAGCGGCGCAACCACAGCCATGGTTTTCACCATGATGCCATACGCTACTACCGCCGCCAGAGCCGAAACGCCGTCGTTGTTGGTGAAGCCCAACGCCACGCCGATAGCGAAAATCAGCGGCATATTGGCAAAAACAGATCCGCCCGCTTCTGCCATAACGTGCGATACAACGGCTGGCAGCCAGCTGAAGTTAGCGGAACCGACACCCAGCAGGATACCTGCGATAGGGAGTACGGATACCGGCAGCATCAGCGATTTACCGACCTTTTGCAGGTTAGCAAATGCATTCTTAAACATAATTGAGAGTGCTCCTGAGTATTTGTGCTTTTCTACGTTCTCACGCATTGGCGAGGGGGGAGAACCCCGCCGTGGACAGGACATCTAAGTGCCCTTTTATTTATTACACAGAGTAAAATAAATACGTCTGATTTTGTTTGACGGCTATCACGTTTCAGCGCCAGATAGCCTAAAAAGTATCACATTCTGCCAAAATGAGTTTCCGAATGTTTCCATAAGCTCGCTCACCGCCCCTTTTGTGGCGGTGAACTTTACGCGCTTTGTTTATTAATTACGAGCTTTAAAAAAACTCGTTTAACGGATTGATGACAGGCGAGACGCGTCAATATGGAACAGGCGAGCAAAGTTATCGGTGGTGATCTGCGCCAGTTCTTCAACGGCAACCCCTTTCAATACCGCCATATATTCTGCGACGTCGCGTACCATCGCAGGCTGGTTCTCTTTACCGCGATGCGGCACCGGCGCCAGATAAGGAGAATCGGTCTCGACTAATAACCGATCCAGCGGCACATAGCGCGCCGCATCACGCAACTGTTCAGCGTTACGGAACGTTACGATGCCGGAAAAAGAGATATAAAACCCCAGATCCAGCAATTTGCCGGCCGTTTCTCTGTCTTCTGTAAAACAGTGTAGTACGCCGCCGCAATCCGTCACTTTTTCTTCGCGCAGGATAGCCAGCGTATCGGCACGCGCGTCGCGAGTATGGACAATCACCGGTTTATGCAATTCGCGGCCAATCTGGATATGATGAATAAAAGACGCCTGCTGGCGGATTTTGGTCTCAGGCGTGTAAAAGTAATCAAGCCCGGTCTCGCCCATCGCCACCACATCGTCTTCTGCAGCAAGGAGGCGCAGTTCTTCTACGTCATATGCTTCATCCTGATTTAACGGATGCACGCCGCAGGAAAAGACCACATTATCGCGCTTGCCCACCAGCTCGCGCATATGGCGATACCCCGGCAGCGTCGTCGCCACCGCTAAACAGAACTTCACATCGCGCGCGGCGGCTTTTGCCAGCACATCGTCCACGTCCTTATGCAAAGATTGATAATCCAGACCATCAAGATGGCAGTGTGAGTCGACTAAAAACATAATGTCTCTCTCAAAGATGAGGAACAGGCAACAAGGTGCCTGGTTGCAGGTAATGCTCGATGCGGAGAATGAGATCGGTTAATACCAGTTCGCGGTTTAATCCGGTCACATGAAGTAATTGATCACGACAATGACAAACATCGTTCAGGATTGCCTGAATACGCGCCGGGGATAGCGGCCCCGCCAGCGCGGCAACAACCGCGTCCGCATCAACGTTTGTCAGGTACGACGCGCCGTGCTGACGTTTCAGCGCGTCTACCAGCAGCGTCGCCAGCCAATGCAGGCGCGCCGGGGCTTGCTCATGATTGAGCGCCGTTAATAACGCATACCAGTCGCCCGTATGTAAACTGTCCATCAACGCCTGACACAGCGCCTCACGCTGCGCCCAGCGTTCAGACTGCAACAGCGCCAGCGCGGCGCCGGGCGACCCCGCATTCAGACGTAGCGCCGTGAGCAATGCTTCTTGTGACGCCGTCACTTCTCGCGACAGCCATGACATCGCATACGATTCGGACGGCGGCGCCAGATGATGCAGCCGGCAGCGGCTGCGTAATGTCGCCAACAGACGAGCAGGCTCCGGGCTGGCAAGGAAAAACCAGGTTTGCTCCGGCGGCTCTTCCAGCGTTTTGAGCAACGCATTGGCAGCGGCGTCGGTTAATAGCGCCGCATCCGCAATCCACACCACCTTCGCGCCGCCCAGACGGGAGTGCTCGTACAATTTCTCGCTGACCTCGCGTACCGCATCTACGCCGAGGCTGCTTTTGCCTTTATCCGGCGTCAGCGTGTAATAGTCCGGATGCGTGCCAGCCTGCATAAGCTGACAACCACGGCAATGCCCACAGCTTTTGTGGCCCTCAGGCTGCTGGCATAACAGATAACGGCTCAGCGCATAGCACAGCGCCTCGTCGCCCATGCCAGGTAAGGCCTGAATCAGTAGCGCATGGTGCCCACGTCCCGCCTGGTAACTTTCTACCAGTTTTTCATAGGCGGGCCGTAACCATGGATACCATTTCATGCCGCTTGCTCCTGCACCCACTTCGTCACCGTGGCGCGAATGTCGCGCATGACGGCATCCAGCGGCTGGGTCGCGTCAATGGTGCGGATACGCGAGTCTTGCGCCGCCAGTTCCAGATAGCGCGCGCGAGTCCGGTTAAAGAAATCAAAAGATTCCTGCTCAATGCGATCCAAATCGCCGCGCGCTCTGGCGCGTTTTAGCCCGACTTCCGGCGTGACATCCAGATACAGCGTCAGGTCAGGGCGAAAATCGCCCAGCACGGCATCGCGTAGTGTCGCCAGCATGGTTTGATCAATGCCGCGCCCTCCCCCCTGATACGCCTGGGTTGAGAGATCGTGGCGATCGCCGATCACCCATACGCCTTGCGCCAGCGCGGGTTTGATTACCGTTTCGACGAGCTGTACGCGAGCGGCATAAAACATCAGCACTTCCGCTTTATCGGTAATCACTTCGTCGCCTACCGATCGGATATCCAGCACCAGACTTCGTAGTTTTTCGGCAAGTTGCGTACCGCCCGGCTCACGGGTAAAAATCATGTTACGAATACCCAGTTGCTCAAGGGTCTCCACCACCACGTCGCGCGCAGTGGTTTTTCCGGCGCCTTCCAGGCCCTCGATGACGATATAATTACTGCCCATTTTTTTCCTTAAGCACTTTCAGGTACTCCTGCACTGACCGATTATGGCTGGCAAGATTGGTGTTAAATGTGTGACCGCCTTTACCGTCGGCCACAAAATAGAGATACGGCGTTTTCGCCGGATGCGCCGCCGCCTGCAATGACGCTTCGCTGGGCGATGCAATCGGTCCTGGCGGCAGCCCGGTTATGGTATACGTGTTATAAGCCGTCGGCTTTTCCAGATCCGCACGCGACAAGTTACCATTATAACTCGTCCCCATCCCGTAAATCACGGTGGGATCGGTCTGAAGGCGCATACCGATTCTCAGGCGATTAATAAAGACTGAGGCCACCTGATCGCGTTCGCTGGCGACAGCCGTCTCTTTTTCAATAATCGAGGCCATTGTCACCAGTTGGTTCTGATCTTTATAAGGCAGCCCCTCGGCCCGGCCTTTCCAGACAGTATCGACAGCTTTCACCATCTTTTGGTGCGCTCGCTTGAGAATAGCGACATCGCTGGTGTTGGCGGTATACATCCAGGTATCGGGCCAGAACCACCCTTCTACCCATTCCGGGTGCGCAAGCTTTAATGCCTGAGCGACAGTGGCGTAGTCATCATCCGGCAATGTATGGCGAATATACGGCGCCTCTCGTAGCTGTTTCAGGTAATCGCTAAGGCGCATCCCTTCCACAAACCGCAACGGGAATTGCGCTTCTTTGCCGCTCTCCAGCAACTCAAGCATCTCCCGTACGGTCATCCCGGGCGTAAAACGGTAAGTTCCCGCTTTAAAGTGCGATAACTCAGGCTCCACGCGCAGCAGCCACTGAAATACCCGGGGACGATTAATGATTTTTTCATCATAAAGCTGGTCGCCAAGCGCCAGCCGCCCCGTTCCCGCCTTGAGTGTAAAGATAGTCTCGTTTTTAATAAGTAACGTGCTGTTCGCCAGATGGCGAACTTTCCACAACCCCACGCCCGCGGCAATACCCAGCACAACCAACAGCAGAAGGAAAACGCCTGACAATTTTTTCATAACTAATTCGGATGCTCACAAAATGGGGCTAAAAATTGAAACAGTGTTCGCGAAGAATACGACGTCCCGTGATAGGCGCGTATGGGAATAATCGGCATTAGCGCGTTGCAGATGATAATCTCATCCGCCTGCCTGACTGCCTCCTCTCTCGCCTGTACTTCAAGAACCTGGAAAGGAGATTGCGCCAGTTGGCGTAAACAAAATTGTCGCATAATGCCGTTCACCCCGGCCTGATCCAGACGCGGCGTAAAAACAATGTCGCCTGTACGCCAGAACAAATTAGCCGCACAGCATTCCGTAACCCATCCCTCGCTGTCAAGAACCAGCGCCTCATCGGCGTCCGTCTGCTCAAGATAAGAGCGAATCAACACCTGTTCGAGGCGGTTCAGATGTTTTAATCCGGCAAGATAAGGATTGCGCCCAAGCGGTATGGGACTAAGGGTAAGAGTGATGCCTTGCTTACGCCACTGAGAATAATAAGCGGGATAAGCAGAAACGGAGAGGATTCGGGTAGCTGCCTGACAATTCATGGCGCTGTATCCCCGGCCGCCGCTGCCACGGCTAATGATCACTTTCAACACGCCTGAATCATGCCCTGTGGCCAACATTGTCATCTCTTGCCGAAGGGTCGCCCAATGGCTAAAAGCGATCCGTAATTTTTCACAGGCAACCTGCAAGCGCTGAAGATGCGCTTCCAGATGGCAAATGTTGCCATCAACAATACGTGCGGTCGTAAAACTGCCATCGCCGAACTGCGTCGCCCGGTCGCTTACAGCAAGTTGATCCTGCGCATGGCCATTAATTAAAAACATAGTGGCTCCTTATCCGTCGCCTGCTAGTGTGGCAGGATGAATAACGCAGAACAAGAGGTGATATGCCTGATAAAAAAGGCCCGACAAGCGGACCTTTTTATTAATGTCTGTCTCTGGCTTAACTTAGATCTTTTTAAAAATCAAGGAACCGTTAGTTCCGCCAAAGCCAAAGGAGTTACACAGAGCGTACTCCAGATCGCTGACCTGGCGCGCTTCGTGCGGCACGAAGTCCAGATCGCAACCTTCATCCGGGTTATCCAGATTAATGGTTGGCGGAATGGCCTGATCGCGTAGCGCCAGAATAGAGAAAATAGACTCTACTGCGCCTGCGGCGCCCAACAGATGGCCGGTCATCGATTTGGTCGAGCTCACCATCACTCGGCTTGCAGCATCGCCAAAGACTGACTTAACTGCCTGCGTCTCAGCTTTGTCGCCGGCAGGCGTCGACGTGCCGTGCGCGTTGACGTAGCCAATCTGAGCAGGCTCAATCGCGGCATCACGCAACGCGTTAACCATCGCCAGCGCAGCGCCTGCGCCATTTTCCGGCGGCGACGTCATATGGTAAGCATCGCTGCTCATACCAAAGCCGACGATTTCAGCATAGATTTTCGCACCACGCGCTTTTGCATGTTCGTACTCTTCAAGCACCAACATACCGGCACCGTCGCCCAGTACAAAACCATCGCGTTCTTTATCCCACGGACGGCTCGCCGCCTGTGGGTTATCGTTGCGGGTCGACAGCGCGCGCGCTGCGCCAAAACCACCTACGCCCAGCGGCGTACTGGCTTTTTCTGCGCCACCTGCCACCATCGCGTCCGCATCGCCATAGGCGATGATACGCGCGGCATGGCCGATGTTATGCACGCCTGAAGTACAGGCAGTCGCAATAGAGATGCTTGGCCCACGCAGGCCATACATGATAGTCAGATGGCCTGCTACCATGTTAACAATCGTCGACGGGACAAAGAACGGGCTAATCTTACGCGGTCCGCCTTTTACCAGCGAACTGTGGTTTTCTTCGATCAGACCGAGACCACCGATACCGGAGCCGATAGCGGCGCCAATACGGCTTGCGTTCTCTTCCGTCACTTCAAGGCCAGAATCCTGCATGGCCTGTACGCCAGCGACAATTCCATATTGAATGAAGGCATCCATCTTGCGCTGTTCTTTGCGCGAGATAATGTCATCACAGTTAAAATCCTTTACTAAGCCAGCAAATTTCGTTGCATAGGCGCTAGTATCGAAATGGTCGATCAGGCTGATGCCACTCTGACCGGCAAGGAGAGCTTTCCAGGTAGACTCTACGGTATTGCCGACAGGAGACAACATGCCCAGTCCGGTCACAACTACACGACGCTTAGACACGGTTGTCCTCCAGGGAGGGAAAATGATTCTAGTGGGACAAAAAGATAAAACTCAGGCGGTCGAACGACCGCCTGGAGATGTTCACTTACGCCTGGTGGCCGTTGATGTAATCAATGGCAGCCTGAACGGTGGTGATTTTCTCAGCTTCTTCGTCCGGAATCTCAGTATCAAACTCTTCTTCCAGAGCCATTACCAGCTCAACGGTGTCAAGAGAATCTGCGCCCAGGTCTTCAACGAAAGAAGCATTGTTGGTTACTTCTTCCTGCTTAACGCCCAGCTGTTCGCCGATAATTTTCTTAACGCGTTCTTCGATAGTGCTCATACTCTTAAATTTCCTATCAAAACTCGCTTTCGCGATGGTTTTCGTAGTGTATAAAATGTTGAAAAATTTGCAACTAAATCCCGGCAGGTCTTACCACGATTTTACGTTATTTTGCGGCCTTTCGCCCTAATAACGCAAATATTTTTCAATCGTGATTAAACCATGTACATTCCGCCGTTGACGTGCAGAGTCTCACCAGTGATGTAACTCGCTTCGTCAGAGGCTAAAAATGCAACCGCACTGGCGATTTCCTGAGCGCCGCCGAGGCGACCCGCAGGCACCTGCGCCAGGATACCCGCACGCTGATCGTCAGACAGCGCACGCGTCATGTCCGTTTCAATAAAACCCGGAGCCACAACATTGACAGTAATACCACGGGACGCAACTTCACGCGCCAGTGATTTACTGAAACCGATCAGGCCCGCTTTCGCCGCAGCGTAGTTTGCCTGACCTGCATTTCCCATGGTACCAACCACAGAACCAATAGTGATAATGCGACCACAACGCTTTTTCATCATAGCGCGCATTACCGCTTTTGACAGGCGGAAAACGGATGATAAATTGGTTTCGATAATATCGTTCCACTCATCATCTTTCATTCGCATCAACAGATTATCACGAGTGATACCGGCATTATTAACCAGGATATCCACTTCACCAAATTCTGCGCGAATATTTTCCAGAACAGATTCAATAGATGCAGGATCGGTCACATTCAACATCAAACCTTTCCCGTTAGCACCTAAATAATCGCTAATGTTCTTCGCACCATTTTCACTGGTCGCAGTCCCGATAACTTTCGCGCCGCGGGCAACGAGAGTCTCTGCAATTGCGCGGCCTATGCCACGGCTTGCACCAGTCACCAGCGCAATCTTTCCTTCAAAGCTCATGGTTTTCCTCTTTTATTGCGTAAGTGCCGCAGACAGCGCCGCCGGCTCGTTCAGCGCCGACGCTGTCAGGGTGTCGACAATACGTTTCGTCAGACCAGTGAGGACTTTACCTGGACCCACTTCATAAAGATGTTCAACGCCCTGCGCCGCGATAAATTCCACGCTCTTCGTCCACTGTACCGGATTGTACAACTGGCGAACCAGCGCATCGCGGATAGCGGCGGCATCGGTTTCACATTTCACGTCAACGTTGTTTACTACCGGCACCGTTGGCGCGCTAAAGGTAATTTTGGCTAATTCAACCGCCAGCTTATCTGCCGCTGGTTTCATCAGCGCGCAGTGCGACGGTACGCTCACCGGCAGCGGCAGCGCGCGTTTCGCGCCAGCGGCTTTACAGGCTGCGCCCGCGCGTTCTACCGCCTCTTTATGCCCGGCGATAACCACCTGTCCCGGCGAGTTAAAGTTAACCGGCGAAACAACCTGCCCTTCGGCAGATTCTTCACAGGCTTTAGCAATAGAGGCATCATCCAGCCCGATGATCGCAGACATGCCGCCAGTACCTTCCGGAACCGCTTCCTGCATGAATTTACCACGCATTTCCACCAGACGAACGGCATCAGCAAAGTTGATGACGCCAGCGCAAACCAGCGCGGAATATTCGCCCAGGCTGTGACCCGCCATTAACGCAGGCATTTTACCGCCCTGCTGCTGCCAAACGCGCCAAAGCGCGACGGAAGCGGTTAATAACGCCGGCTGCGTCTGCCAGGTTTTATTCAGTTCTTCCGCTGGACCTTGCTGGGTGAGCGCCCACAGATCATATCCCAGAGCCGCAGAAGCTTCAGCAAACGTTTCTTCTACGATAGGGTAATTTGCCGCCATTTCGGCCAACATCCCAACGCTCTGAGAACCCTGACCGGGGAACACAAATGCAAATTGCGTCATGTTTAAATCCTTATACTAGAAACGAATCAGCGCGGAGCCCCAGGTGAATCCACCCCCGAAGGCTTCAAGCAATACCAGCTGACCGGCTTTAATTCGCCCGTCACGCACGGCTTCATCCAGCGCGCACGGCACAGAAGCCGCGGAGGTATTGCCGTGCCTGTCCAGCGTGACGACGACATTGTCCATCGACATGCCGAGTTTTTTCGCTGTCGCGCTAATGATACGCAGGTTAGCCTGATGCGGCACCAGCCAATCGAGTTCTGAGCGATCCAGGTTATTAGCCGCCAGCGTCTCATCGACAATATGCGCCAGTTCAGTGACCGCCACTTTAAAGACTTCATTGCCCGCCATCGTCAGGTAAATCGGGTTATCCGGATTTACACGATCGGCATTCGGCAGGGTCAGTAATTCACCGTAACGGCCATCGGCATGAAGATGAGTGGAGATAATACCCGGTTCTTCAGAAGCGCTCAGTACGGCCGCGCCTGCGCCATCGCCGAAAATAATGATCGTACCGCGATCGCCAGGATCGCAAGTGCGGGCTAATACATCGGAACCGACCACCAGCGCGTGTTTAACCGCGCCGGATTTAACATACTGGTCGGCGATGCTTAACGCGTAGGTGAAACCTGCGCACGCTGCCGCGACATCAAACGCCGGGCAACCTTTAATACCGAGCATACTTTGAATCTGACATGCCGCGCTTGGAAATGCATGCGTTGCTGATGTGGTAGCCACCACAATCAAGCCAATTTGGTCTTTATCGATCCCCGCCATCTCAATCGCGCGATTCGCAGCGGTAAAGCCCATCGTCGCGACAGTTTCATTAGGCGCGGCGATATGGCGTTCACGAATACCTGTACGAGTGACAATCCACTCGTCAGAGGTCTCAACCATTTTTTCCAGATCGGCGTTAGTCCGCACTTGTTCGGGCAGATAGCTGCCAGTACCAATAATCTTCGTATACATGTACGCTCAGTCACTTTTCGGTTATATACCGTTACCTGTAAACGTCTGGCACGCTGGCGGCGCCGGGGAGACAGCGATATTATCTGTGCGCCCGCAGGTTTACGCCTTTGCCATCGTCCAGCGGTTCAAATCCGGCTGGGTATACAGATTCCAGGCGAGCGGCAATTCGCTGAGGAACTTGTCGCTGCACCGCCTGCACTGCCTGTTCAATCGCGACTGCAAATGCTCGCTGATTGGCCGCACCATGACTTTTTATCACCGTGCCGCGCAATCCTAACAGACAGGCGCCATTATACTGGTCGGGGTTGAGGTGACTGAATCGCCTCGTCAGGCTTTTTTGTAACCAACGTTTTAATAACAGCAGCCACCACGACCGTTTTTTCCCCTCGCCCTGTGATTTCAGCAGTGAAAGGAACATTCTGACAACCCCCTCCATCGTTTTAAGTGTGACATTGCCTGTAAAGCCGTCACACACCAGTACATCGGTTTTTCCCGTCAGTAACTCATTCGCCTCAAGGTAGCCGATGTAATTGATGGTTGGGACTGTTTTTAACATTAAAGAGGCTTCGCGAATACTGTCGAGGCCTTTGGTTTCTTCTTCCCCGATATTGAGTAGCGCCACGCGGGGATTTTTGATCCCGACGACCTCTTCCGCCAAAACGGCGCCCATCACGGCAAACTGCACCAGCATGGTACTGTCACAGTCGACGTTGGCCCCCAAATCAAGCACTACCGTTTTGCCCTTTTGCTGGTGCGGTAATACCGTCACCAACGCCGGACGCTCAATCCCCTCAAGAGGCTTGAGTAATAATTTCGCCAGCCCCATCAGCGCCCCGGTATTACCGGCGCTAACGCAAGCTTCGGCTCGGCCTTCTTTCACAAGCTCCAGGGCCACACGCATGGATGTCCCGCGACTGGCGCGGATCGCCTGCGAAGGCCGGGCATCACTGGCAATAACTGACTGTGCAGGGATAATCTGCAGACGCGAACGTTGTTCAAAGTCAGCTTTGGCAAGTAATGGCGTGATAATATCGGGATTCCCGACTAAAAGAAGAGTGAGCTGCGAATTAGCGTTCAGTGCCTGCAATGCTGCAGGCACCGTCACGGAAGGACCAAAATCGCCCCCCATGACATCTAACGCCAGGGTTAGACGTGTCAAGGTATCGTCGCTGCCTGGTTCGGTGTTCTCCGCTTACGCGGAGAAATCCTCACTAAGCTTTATCACGCTTGTACTCTTCGGCTTTTACACCACAGGCACGCCTGTGATGCAAAAGGCATCGAGTATCGCGCGATTACTTAGCGATGACCTTACGGCCGCGGTAGTAACCGTCGGCAGTGATGTGGTGACGCAGGTGTTTTTCACCAGAAGTTTTGTCTACAGACAGGCTGGTGACTGCGGTCAGAGCGTCATGGGAACGACGCATGCCACGTTTGGAACGGGTTGGTTTATTCTGTTGTACGGCCATGGACCTTACTCCTCAATTACGGTTTATCCCTGCGTCCGCGGGGAAGACCTATTACTTACGCTTTAAGCTGGCTAATACGGCAAATGGGTTTGGCTTTTGCGCTTCATCAGGCAGTTCGCCAAAGACCATGTCCGCCTCGGACACTTCACAGTGTTCAGAATCATGCACCGGAACTACCGGCAAGGCGAGGATGATTTCATCTTCAACCGTCGCCAGCAGATCGATTTCGCCGAATTCGTTTACCTCAATCGGCTCATACGCTTCCGGCAGTGCTTCAGCCTGCTCGTCGGAACGGACAGGGCTAAAACAATACATTGTGTGAACCTGATGGGTAAACGGTTTCCCGCAACGCTGGCATTCGAGCGACACCGTAACGACCGCATCGCCGGTCAAAACGGCGAGACGCTGGTTATCGATAGCGAACGACATGGAGCATTCCACATCACTGTCCACACTGACTACAGATTCGGCAACGCGCTCAACCTGATCGGGGGTATAGATACCCTGGTAATCAAGGCGTTTTTGAGCGGTACGAACCGGATCAAGAGTCAGGGGTAATTTTACCTTTTGCATAGGGCGCGCATATTAACTTCGTAACGTCATATAGTCAAAGAAAAAGGCAGCCTGCGGTTGCCTTTTGCCAATAATTCGCACACATTGCGGGTTACAGACTTATTTTCGCTCAAGACGAGTCAGTATGACAGGCTTGAAGACCGAAGAGCATAGTTTAAGATGGCTCTCATCATTACGCTATATCTGAGGGAAAAAATATGCCCCGTCTCATCCTTGCGTCTACCTCTCCCTGGCGTCGCGCGCTGCTGGAAAAGCTGACGATTCCTTTCGAATGCGCCGCGCCGGATGTTGATGAAACCCCCATGCCGGGCGAAGCGCCGCGTCAGTTGGTGCTGCGGCTGGCGCAGGCGAAGGCGCAATCGCTCGCCGCGCGTTTCCCGAATCATTTGATTATTGGCTCCGACCAAATTTGTGTTCTGGACGGCGAAATCACCGGCAAACCGCTGACGGAAGAAAAAGCGCGTCAGCAATTAGCCAAAGCCAGCGGAAATATTGTGACGTTTTATACCGGACTGGCACTGTATAACTCCGCCTCCGGGCACTTACAAACCGAAGTGGAGCCTTTTGACGTTCATTTTCGCCATTTAAGCGAAGCGGAAATAGACGACTATGTCCGTAAAGAGCATCCGCTGCACTGCGCGGGAAGTTTTAAAAGCGAAGGTTTAGGCATTGCATTATTTGAGCGCCTGGAGGGCCGCGATCCGAACACGCTGATCGGCTTGCCGCTTATTGCCCTGTGCCAGATGCTGCGACGGGAGGGCTTCAACCCGCTACAGCAGTAAACGGATATTCTGTAGGCTTTTCAAATACCGCTAAAAGCCGTTTCTGCACGTGTTGGTAGTTATCTCCCGTTTATTGGGGAGCAGTTTCGACCGCTTCCAGTTCTAACCAACTGGAAAGCGCTTGTTGTGAACAATTTAGCGCCTGCCGATCTTCACTCTCTTCGTGCGGGCCCGTTTCCTGGTCAATCCATTCACCGATCAGAAAAAAAGCATTGGCATTACGAACCGATGTACGGTGCGTTTTATCCCATAGGGTTTCAACAGCGGTGTACGTGCGCGTTAATGAATTCCCCATCTCAGTTCAGTTTTGTAAAAACACATGTTCTCAATACTCGCCTGACGCGCTCTACGGCGTCAAAAGCGGCTTACGAACTTCTTCTCGCGAGCAACTCTCAGGACGTTTACTGTCCTGAAACCTTCCCCTTGCGACTCGTTAAATTTCATCTCGCGATGAGTTTACGCCCCCCCTAACATTGCTTCACCTCACGACACATTCCTTTAATTAACGCCGCCAGCATCAGCCGCATCTTGTTGACTATTTATAAATTCAACCATCTGCTGAGTAAGATGGTTTATATCATTCTGCGTAATGAAAAAATTAAATTGTTGATCCTGAAAGTGTTCTTTTGCTGCCAGGTCGGCAAAAACCGCTTTTCCATTCGTTTCAAAGCGGACTTTATTTCCCTGTTTTTGCAGAAACTCGCCCATTGCGACCAGTTGGTCGAGCCGCTTTCCGCGCAGAAAATAATAGCGAGTCATCGTCTCATCCAGCGGTGTTACGGTTTTATTCCACGCAGCGTCAAAGACAGGCTTCACATCAGAGGGGAGCTTTAAAGCAGAATATTTTTTTCTGTTTTCACTACTCACATTTTTCAACCGAAGGATAAATCGATTGTTTACGTCACGAGCCACACGTAGCTCGTTCAGGAAAACCAGATTATCACGCTCAGACTGGATAACACCGGTGATCTTATCCTCCTGGCCGGTCTCATACACCACAGCAAAGATTTGCCCGTAGGCAGCTAATAGTACATCGTAGTCATCGGCGTAATGACCAAAAGCCTGACGTTGGGCTGGCGTCAACTCACAGACGCCCACCACGGGAGACGTAATGACTTGCGTATTCAAATACTCAACGAAAGCCCGTCGTGAACTATCGCCCTTCCCTTCGCAACCGGCCAACATCGCGATAACGAACGGCACGATAACGTATTTTCCCCAACGCTGAGTAAATGAGCGCATCCAGCTAGTATTGGCCATCTGTTCGTCCTTAAACACGCCGAAATCCGGATCGCAAGAATAAACAGTACACAACGGTAAAAATGCGTCGGATACAGCAAAACAAAAATATTATGAGAAAAGTGAGATTCGGGCAGATAACCTGCCCGAGAGAGGAACTATTTTGCGTTACGCAGCACCTGCAGACAGCGCTTCAGGGCGTTATCCATTGGCGCTTCAATGCGCATGACTTCGCCCGTTCCCGGATGCGTGAACTTCAACGCCGCGGCGTGCAGAAAGAGACGTTTAAGACCGGTTCCCGCTTCGGTAAGCTGTTGATCAAACTCACGGTCGCCGTAGCGATCGTCAAACGCAATAGGGTGACCGGCATATTGGGTATGGACGCGAATCTGATGCGTACGGCCCGTGACCGGGCTACAGCGCACCAGCGTGGCGAAGGCATAGCGCTCTTCCACCTTGAAGCGCGTTTCTGACGGTTTACCTTCCTGGCTCACGCGGACAATGCGTTCGCCGCTTTGCAGAATGTTCTTTAATAATGGCGCCTGTACGGTTTTAACGTGCGATTGCCACTGGCCTCGCACCAGCGCCAGATAATCTTTCTGCATTCCCTTTTCGCGCAGTTGCTCATGCAGCGAACGCAGCGCGGAGCGTTTTTTCGCCACCAACAGCACGCCGGAGGTATCGCGGTCAAGACGATGCACCAGTTCCAGGAATCGCGCTTCCGGACGCAACGCCCGCAGCCCTTCGATGACGCCAAAACTTAACCCGCTCCCGCCGTGTACGGCGGTGCCGGAAGGCTTATTCAGCACCAGAATATGGTCGTCTTCATACAAAATGACGTCCGCCAACGCCGCCACTTTTTGCAAATGCGGCGACACGGCCTCTTCTTCGCGTTCAGCAACGCGAACCGGCGGAATGCGGACTTCATCACCCGCTTCCAGTTTGTATTCCGGTTTAATGCGTTTTTTGTTCACCCGCACCTCGCCTTTACGCAAGATGCGATAAATCATACTTTTTGGTACCCCTTTCAGTTGGGTGCGCAAAAAGTTATCAATGCGTTGCCCCGCTTCGTCAGCGGCGATAGCAACAATTTTTACGGATGGCGTTTCTGTTTTCATGGGGGGCGATTCTAAATAGCCTGTGAGATTCGCGCCACACATTTTTCTATGCTTATAGAGACGTCTACGCCAGCGGATGAACATTTTTCACTGCGGTTTTGCTGGTTATTAAAGCGATTGGCTCACGCTGGTGAAAAAACTGTGAGTAAGCGGGTGATAAATGGTAAAAGTCATCTTGCTATAACAAGGTTAGCAGTGGAATAATGATGCGGTTTCCGCACCGAAACTTGTTAAAACAAAAAGTTTAGCGGAATAACCCATTTTGTCTGACCGATCATCAACGCAGCAATGGCGTAAGACGTATTGATTTTTCAGACAGTTAGCGGGCTGCGGGTTGCAGTCCTTACCGGTAGATAGGATCTTCTCTGGAGAGTAATGCCCAGGCTGCTTCCCTGATAATTGCGCTGTGTTTCCGTATGAAATACAGGCAACCGACACTCTGCGCCTCTTTGAGCTGACGATAACCGTGAGGTTGGCGACGCGAAATAGTCACGAGGCCATCGGTTCATGCCCGGTAAGGCGTCACCATGCCCGCAGCTTAGTCGTCAACGTAAGAATAATGAGTAAGTTACGATGAAAAGAATGTTAATCAACGCGACTCAGCAGGAAGAGTTGCGCGTCGCCCTTGTAGATGGGCAGCGTCTGTACGATCTGGATATAGAAAGCCCCGGACACGAGCAGAAAAAAGCGAACATCTATAAAGGCAAAATTACCCGTATTGAACCGAGCCTGGAAGCGGCTTTTGTTGATTACGGTGCAGAACGCCACGGTTTCCTCCCGTTAAAAGAAATTGCCCGCGAATATTTCCCCGCTAACTACAGCGCTCATGGTCGCCCGAACATTAAAGACGTGTTACGCGAAGGCCAGGAAGTCATTGTTCAAATCGATAAAGAAGAGCGCGGCAACAAAGGCGCGGCGTTAACCACCTTTATCAGTCTGGCGGGCAGCTACCTGGTACTGATGCCGAATAACCCGCGCGCGGGTGGTATTTCCCGTCGCATTGAAGGCGACGATCGTACCGAGTTAAAAGAAGCGTTGGCCAGCCTGGAACTTCCTGAAGGAATGGGGCTTATCGTGCGTACCGCAGGCGTGGGTAAATCCGCCGAAGCGTTGCAGTGGGATTTAAGCTTCCGCCTGAAACACTGGGAAGCCATTCAGAAAGCCGCTGAAAGCCGTCCCGCGCCGTTCCTGATCCATCAGGAAAGCAACGTCATCGTACGCGCGTTTCGCGACTATCTGCGTCAGGATATCGGTGAAATCCTGATCGACAATCCAAAAGTGATGGAAATGGCGCGTCAGCATATCGCCGCGTTGGGCCGCCCGGATTTTAGCAGCAAAATTAAGCTGTACACCGGTGAAATCCCGTTGTTCAGCCATTACCAGATCGAATCGCAGATCGAGTCAGCGTTCCAGCGTGAAGTGCGCCTGCCCTCCGGCGGCTCCATCGTCATTGACAGTACCGAAGCGTTAACCGCCATCGATATCAACTCCGCCCGCGCGACTCGCGGCGGCGATATCGAAGAAACGGCGTTTAATACCAACCTGGAAGCGGCCGATGAGATTGCCCGCCAGTTGCGTCTGCGCGACCTGGGCGGCCTGATCGTTATCGACTTTATCGATATGACGCCGGTACGTCACCAGCGCGCGGTAGAAAACCGTCTGCGTGAAGCGGTGCGTCAGGACCGGGCGCGTATTCAGATTAGCCATATTTCCCGCTTCGGCCTGCTCGAAATGTCTCGTCAGCGCCTGAGCCCGTCGCTGGGCGAATCCAGCCATCACGTGTGTCCGCGCTGTAGCGGTACCGGCACCGTGCGCGATAACGAATCTCTGTCGCTGTCCATTCTGCGCCTGATTGAAGAAGAAGCGCTGAAAGAGAATACGCAGGAAGTCCATGCCATTGTTCCGGTGCCGATCGCCTCTTATCTGCTTAACGAAAAACGGACGGCAGTTAACGCTATTGAGACGCGTCAGGATGGCGTCCGCTGTGTCATCGTCCCGAACGATCAGATGGAAACGCCGCACTATTCCGTGCTGCGCGTACGCAAAGGGGAAGAAACGCCGACCCTGAGCTACATGCTGCCGAAGCTGCACGAAGAAGCGATGGCGCTGCCTTCTGAAGAAGAGTACGCCGAGCGTAAACGCCCGGAACAGCCTGCGCTGGCGACATTCGCTATGCCAGATGTGCCTCCGGCGCCGACGCCTGTCGAACCGGCGGTTAGCGTCGCCACGGCGAAAAAGGATAATGTTGCCGCCGCGCAGCCTGCCCAGCCGGGTCTGTTTAGCCGCTTCCTAAACGCGCTGAAACAACTGTTCAGCGGTGAAGAAACGAAAGCCGTCGAAACAGCCGCGCCGAAAGCGGAAGAAAAAGCGGAGCGTCAGCAGGATCGTCGCAAGCCACGGCAGAACAACCGTCGCGATCGTAACGAACGCCGCGACACCCGTGATAACCGTGCCGGACGTGACGGCGGCGAGAGCCGCGACGATAATCGTCGTAACCGTCGCCAGGCGCAGCAGCAAAATGCGGAAACGCGCGATACCCGCCAGCAGGAAACGGCGGAAAAAGTGAAAACCGGCGATGAGCAGCAACAGACGCCGCGTCGCGAACGCAGCCGCCGCCGCAATGATGACAAGCGCCAGGCGCAGCAGGAAGTAAAAGCGCTTAACCGCGAAGAACAACCTGTCCAGGAGACCGAGCAGGAAGAACGCGTTCAGCAGGTTCAGCCGCGCCGCAAGCAACGCCAGCTTAATCAGAAAGTCCGCTTTACCAACAGCGCAGTGGTTGAAACGGTTGACACGCCGGTCGTCGTCGACGAACCACGCCCGGTTGAAAACGTTGAACAGCCCGTTCCAGCGCCGCGTACCGAGTTGGCGAAAGTTGATTTACCTGTCGTCGCCGATATCGCGCCGGAGCAGGATGATAGCGTAGAACCTCGCGATAATACCGGTATGCCGCGTCGCTCCCGCCGTTCTCCGCGCCACCTGCGCGTAAGCGGTCAGCGTCGCCGTCGCTATCGTGACGAGCGCTACCCGACACAATCGCCGATGCCGCTAACCGTCGCCTGCGCGTCGCCGGAAATGGCGTCCGGTAAAGTCTGGATCCGCTACCCGATTGTCCGTCCTCAGGAAACGCAGGTTGTTGAAGAGCAGCGTGAAGCAGATCTGGCGCTGCCACAACCGGTTGTCGCTGAACCGCAGGTTATCGCTGCGACCGTAGCGTTAGAACCACAAGCGTCGGTACAGGCGGTAGAAAACGTTGCCGTTGAGCCGCAGACCGTCGCCGAACCACAGGCGCCGGAAGTCGTCGAGGTCGAGACAACGCATCCGGAAGTCATTGCCGCGCCGGTTGATGAACAGCCGCAACTGATTGCCGAAAGCGATACGCCGGTGGCGCAAGAGGTTATTGCTGACGCCGAACCGGTAGCAGAAACCGCCGACGCGTCCATTACGGTGGCTGAAAACGTGGCTGATGTTGTCGTTGTCGAGCCAGAAGAAGGGACAAAAGCGGAAGCGGCTGTTGTGGAGCACACGGCAGAAGAAACCGTTATCGCACCGGCCCAGGTGGTGGAAAAGCCGCAGGACGTTGTCTGCGTTGACGACGATCATAATCACGCCAGCGCGCCGATGACGCGTGCGCCAGCGCCGGAATATGTGCCGGAAACCCCGCACCATAGCGACTGGCAGCGCCCTTCCTTCCACTTTGAAGGTAAAGGCGCGGCAGGCGGACACAGCGCTACACGTCATGCCAGCGCCCCGGCGACACGCCCACAGCCGGTAGAATGATGTAAATGCTGATACAAAGCCGACCGCCAGGTCGGCTTTTTTATGCCCCTTACAGGGCGATGCCTCACCCCATAGCGTCTTTTAGTCACTCCAGGCGTTTATGAGATCGGGCGGGATAATACGTACGGATGGCGTCGCTACGGGCGCGACAATATGACCACTAACTCAATGACGACTAAAAAAATGCCCGCGCCGGGGTGGATGGCGCGGGCAGACAAAACATATCCAGTTTCGTGATATGTTTCAAAAAGAGGCGTTACCGGTTCAACTGGAAAAGCGACATTCCCTGCATGTCGGTAAACGTTTTATAGGACGCCTGTAATGCCGCCTGTTGCATGACGTAGGAGGAAATGACCGAGTTCCAGTCCACATCTACCAGGTTGCTCATCTGCAGTTTCTGTCCCAGCGCACGATCGCTTCCCAGTGAATCCAGCGTACTGAGTTCGCTCAGTTGCGTTCCCAGTTCCGCACGAACGGTCAGGACGTTATTAAGCGAATTTTTTAAGCCGCGATTGGTTTTATCAATGGCGGCAGCGGCCTTTTCTTTTTCCACGTCATTGCCTTCCACCGGGGTCTTGAGTGCGGCAATTGCCGTATCGAGCATGACAAACAGATTCTTTTCGGAGTCCGAGCCATCCGGTTCCGGCACCGCATTGCTGGTGATGCTATTAAAAATTTGCGCGCCCGTATGGCCAATTACCATCGTGCGTGCGGAATCCACCTGCTGGGTAACACTTTTCTCGCCGCCATGATAACCACCTGTCGCCTGGTCGAATGGCGCCGCTTCCGTTTTATACCCGGCAAAGATATAGCGACCATTGCCGTCAGTGCTGTTTGCCAGGTTCATCAGCTGATCGCGGATCCCCTGTAAATCCGTCGCCAGCGACGCGCGGTCATCGTCGCTTAACGTGCCGTTTCCGGCATAGACGATTTTTTCCTGCGCGGTTTGAATCGCCGTCGTCACCTGACTGAGTACGCTTTCTTCCAGCGACACTTTTTGGGTGGCAAACGTACGCGCCAGGGCATACTGGCTATTCTGCGCCTGCGCCTGAGAGAGTACTACCGCCTGCGACGCGGCGATCGGATCGTCAGATGGGTTGGTAACGCGCTTACCGGTAGACATCTGCTCGCCCAGCTTCATCCATTCGGCCTGAGAATTAGTGATGCCGCTCATATTTTGTTCGTACATCATCTGGGTACTGATACGCATGTCATCCTTCTCCTTTAGCGAATATTCAGTAACGCATCAAACAGCGCATTCGCGGTCTGCAATACTTGCGCATTCGCCAGATAATACTGCTGATAACGCTGCAAATTGCCGTACTCTTCGTCGAGGTTAACGCCGGAAACCGACTGTTGCTGTTTATAAAGCTGTTTAACCACATTCGCCTGCGTGGTGCTGCTGGTTTTCAGCGTTGACGTTTTGTTACCCACATCGCTGACCAACGTGGCGTAAGCATCGTTAAAAGTTTTGTTGCCGCCCACTACATTACTGTTTTGTAAGTCCAGCAATGCCTGACCATTGCGGTTATCGCTGTCGCCGGTATCCACGTCAGGATCGAGTTTTGACTCAGACGCCATCGCAATCTCGGCTTCATTCGTCACTTTAACGTTCATGTCGACGATAGCATTGCTGACCGGCTTGAGAAGAAAACTGTCGTTTTTCTGTGCGCCGGTCCCTACCGTCACTTTCAGACCGTCAATCTCCAGTTTTCCGTCAGCATCTTTTGTCGCCGTGAAGGTGGTGTTATCCGCAGTGCGAGTAACCTGCCAGTCTGTACCGTCAAAAACAATCTTATAATCCGTCGCCTGAACCTTCGTGCTGTCGACCACCTTAGCGGTTAGCGATACCGTTTTATCGGCATTATTACTGTTGCTATATACCACCGGCGAGCCAATGCTAAAGAAGTCTTTCCCTTTATTGCCGTCGGCGTCATAACCTTTGGTATGCTGCGCGTTAAACGCATCGGCAAACGCCAACGCCAACTGGCCCAGCGTATTACGAGTCTGATCCAGATCCTGAGAACGGAACGTCAGTAATCCACCGAGCGAACCGGTGTTCAGCAACTTTTCCGGAATTTCGATGTTACCGGCGGCCTCATCGACATAAGCGACAGTCGTTCGCGTCGGGTCGGCGCTGGAGGGAACCGCCGCCAACTGACGCGCCGTCGACCCCTGCACCAGCGTATAGCCATTGGCCATCGTCAGGTTATAGGTGCCGCCGTCCTGTACACTCACCTCGACGCCAACGATCTTGTTAAGCTCGCTGACCAACTGATCACGCTGATCGAGCAGGTCGTTCGGCGATGCGCCCGCGCCTACGCCCGTCATACGGGAGATTTGATCGTTCAGGTTAGCTATCTGCTTCGCGTAATTGTTGATTTGCGCCACGCTGGAGCCAATCGCGATATTGACCTGTTTATCCTGATCGCGCAGATACTGATCGGTGGTTTTGAACTGGTTTACCAGCCCTTCCGCTTTACCAATCAGCGCCTGACGCGCCGCAGGATCTTCCGCATTACTGACTAACGTTTGCAGGCTGGTAAAAAAACTCTGCAACGAACCAGACAGTGAGCTGGATTTATCGGCCAGCAGGTTGTCGATTTTCGACATTTGTTCATAGCGCGTGGTTAAGCCGCTGCTCTGGTTTTGCGCGCCGCGTAGCTGATTAGTGATAAACGCATCATATTCGCGCTGTACGCCTGAAACGTAAACGCCATTACCTATCCAGCCGCCAGCCCCTAACGTACTGTTTGCCTGCGCCAGAATAGTTGTCTGCCGGGTATAACCCGCAACGTTATAATTGTTGATGTTATTACTGACCGTATTTAACGCGGCCTGCGCGGCGTTAAGTCCGCTCATGGCGTGATTAATCAAGCTGGACATGATGGTTCCTTTTAATCCTTCAATACTCGTTGTTATCGGCAGCGACTACGTGGACTTGAGCAATTTAAAAGAGATTGTCGAGATTCGCGCTGTAGGTTTTGCTGACCTTTTCACTCATCGCTTTCAACTGCTGAATCATGCTGGTCAATTTACGCGCGTAATTCGGGTCAGTGGCGTATCCGGCGTTTTGCAGGGCCACTGCGCCTTGCTCTGCCGTGGCGGCAGTGGTCACGGCAGCGTAGCGTGGGTTACGCGTTAACAGCGCGACATAATCCGATAACGCCTCCAGATACGAGTTATAGACGCGGAATTTTGCTTTCACTTTTTTCGCTTCGCCATTTTCGTATTCAGTGGTGGTGATTTCCGTCACCGGCCCTTTCCAACTGGCGGTCGCTTTCACGCCAAATACGTTATAGCTGGGTTCGCCATTCTCCCGCAGGATTTGCCGTTGCCCCCAGCCGGACTCCAGCGCCGCCTGCGCCAGAATCAGATGATGCGGCACCCCGCTTTGTTCGCTGGCCAGCCTCGCCGGGAGCGAAAGCCGGGCCAGAAAGTCTTTACTGTCGCCGGAGAGCGGCGCATCGCTGCTGTCCGGCGTTTTCGGTATGGCTTTGCGCACCAGTTGGGTCAGCGCCTGATTTTGATAGCTGTTTACCGTCTCCAGGGAGAATTTAAGCGGTACTTGCGGCGCATCATCTGCAGGCATCGTCTGCCCGCCCGTCATCTGTTTAACCATCATATCCGCCAGCCCCAATCCCTTACCGGCGGTCATCTGCTGGGCGATCTGTTGGTCATACATGCTGGTATACAGACGCGTCTGATCGCTGCTGAATAAACCATCTTTGGGTAAAGCCTCGCGCATACTTTTCAGCATCATCTGCACAAACATCCCTTCCACCTGACGGGCCACAGGACGGATATTCGCCGCCGGGTCCTGGCCCGCTTTCGCTTTCAGTTCGTTCAGAGATTGCGCATCCCAGGCCGCGCTGGCCAGCAATTTACCGTCTCCGATCATCAGATGATTTCCAGTTTGGCGCGTAGACAGCCCGCGCTCTGCATGGACTGCAAAATCGACATCAGGTCCATCGGCGTCGCGCCAAGCGCATTCAGCGCACGCACTACGCTGTTCAGATTGGCGCTGGAACGCACGCTCTGTAGCGATCCGCCGCTCTGACGCAAATCTATTTGAGTCTGTGGCGTCACCACGGTCTGCCCGCCGCCAAATGGCGTATTCGGCTGGTTGACGTTGAGCTGGCGATTGACTGTCACTGACAAATTGCCCTGCGCCACAGCGCAGCTATCCAGCGTGACTTCCCGATTCATGACCACCGAACCGGTACGCGAGTTGATCACGACTTTTGCATCCTGCGGCGTCACGTTGACTTCCATATTTTGAATGTCCGCCAGAAAACGCACCTGCGAGCTGTTGCCGCTGGGCACGCGTACCTGTACCGTTCGCGCATCAAGCGCAGTGGCGCTGCCGTAACCGCGGGCGCGGTTGATGGCGTCGGTAATTTGCTGCGCCATCGTAAAATCTTCGTCGTTCAATTGCAGATTAATGGTGTTGCCAGCGCCGAACTGAGTCGGCAACTCGCGTTCGATAATCGCGCCATTAGTGATGCGCCCGCCATTAAGCTGGTTAACCTGCACGCTACTGCCGCCTGCGGAAGCGCCCGCGCCGCCGACCAGAATATTGCCCTGCGCCAGAGCATACACCTGGCTGTCCACCCCTTTTAACGGCGTCATTAATAACGTCCCGCCACGCAGACTTTTAGCGTTCCCCATTGAGGAAACGACGACATCGATCGTTTGTCCCTGTCGCGCAAAAGGCGGATACGACGCCGTCACCATCACCGCCGCCACGTTTTTCAACTGCATGTTGGTGCCGGTGGGGACCGTAATCCCCAGTTGTGACAGCATGTTATTCAGCGTCTGGGTGGTAAATGGCGTCTGGGTCGTCTGGTCGCCCGTACCGTCCAGCCCGACCACCAGCCCGTAGCCGATCAGCGAGTTTTCCCGTACTCCCTGGACACTGGTCAGATCCCGGATACGCTCGGCATGCGCCAGAGTGGCAACCAGTGCCAGAACGATTCCTGCAAGAGCTTTAAACACATACACCTCGCTTACATCGGCGACAAATTAAGGAAGAAACGTTGCAGCCAGCCCATATTTTGCGCTTCGTTAATATAGCCGTTCCCGACATATTCAATCCGCGCATCCGCCACCTGTGTCGAGGGAACGGAGTTGCTGCCGCTGATGGTGCGTGGATTTACCACGCCGGAGAAGCGGATGAATTCCGTTCCCTGATTAATCGCGATCTGTTTTTCCCCCACGACGTGTAAATTGCCATTGGCCAGAACCTGATCGACGGTCACGGTCAGCGTGCCGCTAAAGGTATTGCTGGCATTCGCGCCGCCTTTACCATTAAAAGAGTTGCCGCCGGAGGCCTCCATATCCGCGCGGGAATTACCGAATAATCCCTGCAGATAACGCGGTACCGTATCAAAACCAAAGCTGGTTTTGCCGTCGCGACTGGCATTTGCCGACGAGCTTTTACTGGCGCTGACGTTTTCCTGTAACACAATCGTGAGCGTATCGCCGATATTACGCGGTCGACGATCTTCAAAAAGCGGCTGATAGCCATAATTAATCGGCTGCGCAGACTGAAATATGGAGCCATTCGCCACCGGTACCGGGCCAGGTATCGGCTGCGCCGTGGTCGCCCCCTGCACGAGCGGTTTAGCGGGTATCCAGGCGCATCCTGTCAGCGTCGCGACCATCAGGGCCATAACTGGGTAAGCGTGAAGCGCGTATTTTTGCATTACCTTCATCTTCAAAATCAGGGAGCCGGTGGCGTATCCCCCACCGGCGGCCCCTTAGAGTTGCGTCAGTTTCTGCAGCATCTGATCGGTCGTCGATACTGCTTTACTGTTAATTTCATAGGCGCGTTGAACCTGAATCATGTTCACCAGCTCTTCCGCCACGTTAACGTTCGACGTTTCGACATACCCTTGATACAACAACCCCGCGCCGTTGAGCCCCGGCGTGCTTTCGTTCGGCGCGCCGGACGATTGCGTTTCGATATAGAGGTTCTCGCCGATGCTTTCCAGACCGGTGTCGTTCATAAAGGTGGTCAGGTTAAGCTGCCCGACCTGAACCGGCGCGGCCTGCCCCTGCTGGGTAACGCTGACCACGCCGTCGCGGCCAATCGTGATGCTTAACGCGTTGGCCGGAATGGTGATTGCCGGCTGCACCTGAAAACCGCCCGCCGTCACCAGTTGACCATTCTGATCCACCTGGAAAGAGCCGTCGCGGGTATAGGCAGACGTACCGTCCGGCAGCATGACCTGGAAAAAGCCCTGCCCTTTAATCGCCACATCTTTACTGTTGTTGGTCTGCGACAGGTTCCCCTGACTGTGCAGACGCTCCGTGGCGACCGGACGCACGCCGGTACCGATTTGTAGCCCGGAAGGCAGCGTCGTCTGCTCGGACGACTGCGCGCCCGGCTGGCGGATGGTCTGATACAACAGATCTTCAAATACCGCGCGCTGACGCTTAAAACCATTGGTGCTGACGTTTGCCAGGTTATTGGCAATCACATCCATATTGGTTTGCTGCGCGTCCAGACCGGTTTTGGCGATCCATAATGAACTGATCATAAAATGTCCTGTATTAACTCATCGACAGCAGTTGGTTAGCTCGCCCTTCGTTCTCATCTACGCTGGTGATAACCTTCATCTGCATTTCAAAACGACGTGCGTTGGCGATCATGTCGGTCATCGCTTCAACCGGCTTGACGTTACTGCCCTCCAGCACGCCCGACATAATGCGAATTGACGGGTCGGCGGCCAGTACCGCCCCGCGTTCAGCCTGTGCCTCGGCGGTAAGGCGGAATAAACCGTCATCGCTCCGCTGCACCTCATTGCCTTCCGCTTTGACCAGCTTCAGTCGCCCAACGGGCGCCACCGTGTTTGGCGGGTCGCCGGGATTGAGCGCGGAGATCGTGCCGTCTGCCGCAATGGTGATTTCCGACCCTTCAGGAACGGTAATCGGGCCGCCTTCGCCGATAACCGGATGTCCCTGAATGGTTAACTGCCCGGTCGGGCCCACTTGGATATTCCCGTTACGGGTATATCCTTCAGCGCCATCCGCCGCTTGCACCACCAGCCAGCCGTCCTGCTGTAACGCGACATCCAGCGGACGGGAGGTGTAGTCCAACTGACCCGGGGTCATATCCGCCCCGGGCGTCGACGCCGTAACCAGCGTGCGCGTTGCTAAAGAGAGGCCATCAACAGGCACCGCGCGTAACGCGTTAAGCTGCGCGCGAAAGCCCGGCGTCGAGGCATTAGCCAGGTTGCTGGCCGTTACCGCCTGCTGGTTAAGCGTCTGGCTGGCCGCCCCCATGGCGGTATAAATTGCGTGATCCATTAAGCTATCCCGTCAGGCGCTTAGCGCAGGTTAACCAGCGTATTGAGGATCTGGTCCTGGGTTTTGATGGTCTGCGCATTCGACTGGTAGTTACGCTGCGCGACGATCATATTCACCAGCTCTTTACTCAAATCCACGTTAGAGGCTTCCAGCGCGCCGTTCGTCAGCTTACCGAAGTTGCCGGAACCGGCAGTCCCCAGCAGCGCTACCCCGGAAGCCTGCGTCGCCGCCCAGACGTTATCGCCCTGGGATGCCAGACCTTCGTTATTGGCGAAGTTAGCCAGCACAATCTGCCCCAGCACCTGCTCCTGCTCGTTGGAGTAGTTGCCAACCACGGTGCCATCATTGTTAATCTGGTAGCTCACCAGGTCGCCAGGCTTATAGCCGTTTTGATTGGTGGCGACGATGTTATTAGCCCCGGTGTTCTGCTGCATGGAGTTAAGGAAGCTGAGGGAGAAGGTGGCCGCTGTCGCGCCATTAATCGTACCGGTGGTGATGTTCACCGTACCGCCAGACTCCAGAATCCCGTTTTCATTGAATTTCAGCGTAGTGGACGCCGTTGTTGGCGCAGTGGCTGCAGGATCGCTGCTGTCATGGGTGTACACAGCCCATTCATTATCTTTGGTTTTCACAAAATAGACGTTCATGTCATGGGCATTACCCTGGCTGTCATAAACGGTGACGGTGCCTTTTTTGTTATACGAATCCGCATCACTCACGCTAAAGGGCGTTTTAGACGGTACAGGGTCCGTTGAGTTCAGGTTGATCTGCATTGACGCGGTGGTGGTCGATTTCGCCGCCATCAGCGTGTTCGGAATGGTGATCGGCGCAGGATTCGCCCCCTGCTGAATGGTCGGCGGCGTACCGGTGGCCGGATAGCCGGTCAACTGCATCCCCTGCATATTGACCAGGTTACGGTTCTCGTCCAGTTTGAACTGGCCGTTGCGGCTATAGAACACGGAACCGTTGCTGTCTACCAGGCGGAAAAAACCGTTCTGGCTAATCGCGACATCCAGCCCGCGCCCGGTGTTCGTTGTCGTACCGTCGGTAAAATCCTGGGTAATCCCCGCCACTTTTACGCCCAGCCCCACTTTGGAACCGGCGAACATATCGGCAAATGATGCCGTACCGGACTTAAAGCCATAGGTGGCGGAGTTGGCGATGTTATTACCGATAACATCAAGGTTGGTGGCCGCAGCGTTCAGGCCGCTAACCGCTTGAGAAAAAGACATGACTGACTCCTGATAAGTGTAAGGGCTTAGATTATTTGCCGAACTTCGTCGAGTGTGGTGGTGCCGTAGGTACCCAGATCCAACAGGTTGCCGTTACTGCCCTTCGTCACGCCCTGTACCAGAGCGAATTGCAGCGGCTGCGCCACCAGTTGCGTCCCGCCATTGCTGGCGGTAATCGCAATGTTGTAAGAACCATTCGGTACCGTTGTTCCGTCCGTTTGCTTACCATCCCAGGTAAAGGTGTGTACCCCGGCTCGCAACTCACCGATCTCCAGCGTCCGTACCACCCGGCCATCTTTATCGGTAATGGTTGCCGTCACTTTGTCCGCAGGCTGTTGCAATTCCACGCCAAACGGCGTCGTGGACGTCACGGCCCCTTCTTCCGCGCCTTTACCCGCCAGAATTGTGGTGCCAGGCACCATAACGCCATGTCCAATCAGCGTGGTCGCCTGTAGGGACTGACTATTATCGATTTGCCCGGAAATAGCCCCCAGCGTCGTATTCAGTTTTTCAATGCCGCTCACGGTACTGATTTGCGCCAACTGTGTCGTTAACTCATTATTTTGTAATGGGTTAGTCGGGTCTTGGTTCTTCAATTGCGCGACCAGTAAGGTCAGGAAACTGCTTTGCAGATCGGCAGCGTTGCTTCCGGTCATCGACCCGCTGCCGGTCGTCGTTTTGACGCCCGTGTTGGTCGGGTCATTCATATTTACGGCAATAGACATACGCGCCTCCTTTACTGGCCTAATGTCAGCGTTTTAAGCATCATGCTTTTTACGGTATTCAGGACTTCGATATTTGCCTGATAGCTGCGCGAGGCTGACATCGTGTTGACCATTTCGCCGACCACATCGACGTTGGGCATTTTGACGTAACCATTAGCGTCCGCCAGCGGATTGCCTGGCTCATAAACCAGCTTTTCCGGTGCCTGACTTTCAATCACGCTGGCGACCTTTACCCCGCCAGTGGCTTGACCCGGCGCGGCGTCCACCTGAAAAACCACCTGTTTGGCGCGATAAGGCTGTCCGTCCGGGCCGGTGACGCTATCCGCATTCGCCAGGTTACTGGCCGCAACGTTCAACCGCTTGGACTGCGCGGCAAGCGCCGATCCGGCAATATCAAAAATGTTTAACAGCGCCACGAATTAGTTTCCTCCCTGTAGCACATTCATCATGCCTTTGAGTTGGCTACCCAGAACGGTAAGCCCCATCTGATATTTGAGACTGTTATCCGCAAACTGCGTACGTTCCCTGTCCATATCTACGGTGTTACCATCCAAAGAAGGCTGATCGGGTACGCGGTAAAGCAGATCCACTGCGGGAGAAGAGACCGCCTGGGCGGGAATATGGTGAGAGGAAGTCAACGTTAACGCGACGCCGCCGGTTTCTTCCCGTCCACGCACCATCACCTTTTTTAACTCACTGGCAAAATCAATATCGCGCGCCTGATACCCCGGCGTATCGGCATTGGCGATATTCGCCGCTAATATTTCCTGACGTTGCGCGCGCAGATTTAGCGCTTCCTGCTGAAATCGTAAGGCGGCATCGAGCCTGTCGAGCATATCTCCTCCGCAAATGGCAAAATTCAGCCGACAGCTTAAATGCCTTCACGCGCGCGTTATCGCCGGAATAAACGCAAAATGCGTCGCTATTTATTGCGTTGATGCCTGCTTCACACGGGTAGAATCCTGTCATGACATCAACCAGGGGGAAGTACCATGCAAACGTTAAAACGAGGATTCGCCGTGGCGGCTTTGCTGTTCAGCCCCCTGACAATGGCGCAGGACATCAACGCCCAGCTGACCACGTGGTTTTCCCAGCGTCTGGCTGGCTTCAGCGACGAGGTGGTTGTCACGCTCCGTTCATCGCCCAATCTGCTACCGAGCTGCGAACAGCCAGCCTTCAGCATGACGGGCAGCGCGAAGCTGTGGGGCAACGTCAATGTGGTGGCGCGCTGCGCCAATGAAAAACGTTATTTGCAGGTGAATGTGCAAGCGACCGGCAATTATGTCGCCGTTGCCGCGCCCGTCGCGCGCGGCGGAAAATTGACGCCGGCCAACGTCACGCTAAAACGTGGCAGGCTGGATCAGTTACCGCCGCGGACGGTACTGGATATCCGTCAGATTCAGGATGCCGTCAGTTTGCGCGATCTCGCACCCGGGCAGCCGGTACAGCTTACGATGATACGTCAGGCCTGGCGCGTCAAAGCGGGGCAACGAGTACAGGTCATCGCCAATGGCGAGGGGTTCAGCGTCAATGCGGAAGGTCAGGCGATGAATAATGCCGCCGTCGCGCAAAATGCGCGCGTGCGCATGACATCGGGTCAAATCGTGAGTGGAACCGTCGATTCTGATGGGAATATTCTTATTAACCTATAATTGTGTAAAGATTTTGTCGCGGCTGCCGATGAGATATTCAACCATGATGGTAGCTGGCCGCTACAACGTAACCCTCGATGAGGATAAATAAATGAGCATTGACCGTACCTCACCTTTGAAACCCGTTAGCACTGTCCAGACGCGCGAAACCAGCGACACGCCGGTACAAAAAACGCGTCAGGAAAAAACGTCCGCCGCGACGAGCGCCAGCGTAACGTTAAGCGACGCGCAAGCGAAGCTCATGCAGCCAGGCGTCAGCGACATTAATATGGAACGCGTCGAAGCATTAAAAACGGCTATCCGTAACGGTGAGTTAAAAATGGATACGGGAAAAATAGCAGACTCGCTCATTCGCGAGGCGCAGAGCTACTTACAGAGTAAATAAGCGTATGACTCGTTTGTCAGAAATACTTGACCAGATGACCACCGTCCTGAATGACCTGAAGACGGTGATGGACGCCGAGCAACAACAGCTTTCCGTAGGCCAGATTAACGGCAGCCAGCTACAGCGTATTACAGAAGAAAAAAGCTCGTTGCTGGCGACGCTGGATTATCTGGAACAACAGCGCCGTCTGGAGCAGAACGCGCAGCGTAGCGCAAACGATGACATTGCAGAGCGCTGGCAGGCGATTACCGAAAAAACGCAGCATCTTCGCGACCTCAACCAGCACAACGGCTGGCTGCTGGAAGGGCAAATCGAGCGTAATCAACAGGCGCTGGAGGTGCTGAAACCTCACCAGGAGCCGACCTTGTACGGGGCTGACGGTCAGACTTCCGTCTCTCACCGCGGCGGTAAAAAAATTTCTATCTAATCATTGCCGGATGGCGACGTTGCGCCTTTCCGGCCTGAATGCCTTGTAGGCCTGATAGCACAGCGCTATCAGGCACTGAATTTACGCCGTCCGGCGAACAAACTCTTTCACTTTAAAGCCCAGCACGGCAAGCGCGGCGAAATAGGCCGCAATACCCGCGATCACTACCGCCATCAAACGTAGCAAACGCCATAACATCGACCCTTGCGACCACTCCGGCATAATATGCAACACGCCGAACAATACGGCGGCCATCACCAGTACGGAAATGATCAGACGCATCAGGAACCACATCCAGCCCGGTTGTGGCGTAAAGATATTCTGTTTGCGCAGTTGCCAGTACAGCAGCGACGCATTGAGACATGCCGCCAGACCAATAGAGAGCGACAGCCCGGCGTGTTTCAGCGGTCCAATAAACGCCAGGTTCATTAACTGCGTCATGATTAACGTCACGATGGCGATTTTCACCGGCGTTTTAATATCCTGGCGAGAATAGAAGCCCGGAGCCAGCACTTTTACGACGATCAAGCCAATCAGCCCCACCGAATAGGCGATTAACGCCCGCTGCGTCATTGCCGCATCAAAGGCGGTGAATTTACCGTACTGAAACAGCGAGACCGTCAGCGGCTTCGCCAGAATGCCTAACGCTACCGCGCTCGGCAACGCCAGTAAAAAGCACAAACGCAGCCCCCAGTCCATCAGGCGGCAGTACTCATCATGATTGCCGCTGGCAAAGCTTTTCGACAATGACGGCAACAGGATGGTCCCCAACGCCACGCCCAGCACGCCGGACGGGAACTCCATCAACCGATCGGCATAGTACATCCATGAGACCGAGCCGGAGGCCAGAAACGAGGCGAAAATGGTATTGATGATAAGGGAGATCTGACTGACGGAAACGCCCAAAATCGCCGGCCCCATCTGTTTGACCACCCGCATCGCCCCGGTGTCGCGAAAGTTAATGCGCGGCAGCACCAGCATACCGATCTTTTTCAAATACGGAAGTTGATACACCAGTTGCAGCACGCCGCCGACGGTGACTGCCCAGGCTAACGCCAGCACCGGCGGATTAAAGTATGGCGCGGCGAATAATGCAAAACCGATCATGCTGATATTAAGAAATGTCGGCGCAAAAGCGGGAATAGAGAAGCGATTCCAGGTGTTGAGAATGGCGCCAACCAGTGAAGCCAGCGAGATCAGCAGAATATAGGGAAACGTAATCCGCAGCAGTTGCGTCGTCAGCGCGAATTTATCCGCAGTATCGGCAAAACCCGGCGCGGTTACCATAATCACCCACGGGGCGGCCAGCATACCGGCCACCGTCACGACGGCCAATGCCAGCGTCAACAGGCCGGAAACGTAAGCGACAAAGATCCGCGTCGCTTCTTCACCCTGCTTGCTCTTATATTCCGCCAGGATAGGCACAAAGGCCTGAGAAAAAGCGCCTTCGGCAAAGATCCGGCGTAGTAGGTTGGGGAGTTTAAACGCCACAAAAAAGGCGTCGGTCGCCATCCCTGCGCCAAAAATTCTGGCGACAATCGCATCACGGGCAAAGCCCAACACGCGTGAAAACATAGTCATCGAGCTGACGGCAGCCAGCGATTTCAATAAATTCATTTCTTTTGTATTCCAGACCCTGGCGTAAAACTCCTGCATGGCTGATCCATCGACCGGATAACGCAACTTCTGCCGTATCCGGCTGTATCACCGCGCCTGACGGCGACGTTAAAACGTCTTATCAGGCCTTACAGACTCCCCACGGTTTGCCATTATTCACTGTGAAAAGAGGTATTATGTAGAGTGGGCATATATACCCGCCATACTTCGAGCTGCATGTGCGTTAGCTTTTCTGCAACTCGAATTATTGAGGGTATAGTACCTGGATTACGATGAATTACTACCGCCAGATGTTACAGAGGGTTATTCGCTGATGGCGTCCCGCCACAGCGCCTCCACGACGCGCTGGGCCAAAATCGCCTGCTCCCCCGCCGTTTCCGGAACCGTCTGATTTTGTACGCAGTCAATGAAATGCCGCGCGCATCCGACAAAACCACGCTGTTCAAGCGTCGTTTGCCAACCCGGAATGGGTTTGATGAGAATACCCTGCCCGCGCTCTTCGCGCCATTCACGCATATCCGTCACGTCATACAGCCCGCCGTCGGTGACGGCCTGGACCGATTCACGCTGACTTCCGGCGCGCCGGTGCATACTGGTGGTAATTTGTAGTTTGTCGGCGGAAAAATGATGTTCCGCATAGCACATTTCGCCGGACTCGCTGGTGAGCAACGTGCCGCTGGCAAGGCGCGCCTCGCCGCCCGCCAGCCACAGAGCGGTATCCACGACATGCAGATAGTCATCGAGCAAAGTAAAACGTAAGTCGTGCGGCCCGACGCTATCGGTACGATGTTTATCCATACGCAGTGACGCCGCAGTACCGAGGCGCGTCTTCAGTTCGCGGTACAGCGGCGCGAAACGGCGATTAAAGCCAACCATCAGCGTCAATTTTTTTTGCGCCGCCAGCGCCACCAGCCGTTCGGCATCACGTAGATTTTCCGCCAGCGGTTTATCCACGCAAACATGGACGCCGGCATTGAGAAGTTCGCTGACCACGGCATAATGGCTTGCGGTACTGGAGTGGACGAAGACCGCATCGCAGCCGGACGCTAAATTCGCCAGCGAATCCACATACGGTATGCGCCAGCTTTCGCAGATACGTAAGGCTTTATCCCGCGAAGGAGACCAGGCGCCCTGTAATGTCCATCCGGCGGTGTTGGTTAATACCGGCAGCCAGGCCTTCTGCGCAATACCGCCTAATCCGACAATGCCAATCCGTAATGTTCTCACATTACTCTCCCAGGTGAGCTAACAAAGAATCCAGCCGCTGCTTTAACTCCGCCACTTCGCTTTCCAGCGCTTCGACGCGCGACTGAAGATCGCCCGACGCACTTTCCGGCGCAGACGTCTGGAGAGACAGTTCATCGACGTCGCCGCAAAAAAGATGCATATAACGGCTTTCGCGCTTACCCGGTTCACGCGCCAGACGGACGACATACGGGCCGTCCTCACGACTGGCAAGCCGTTCCAGCGTGGATTCAACTTCCGCCATATTGCTGAATTCATGCATCCGCGACGCCCGACTACGCAACTCGCCGGGCGTTTGCGCGCCGCGCAGCAGCAGCGTAGTGACGAGCGCCACTTCCGCCGCGCTAAGTTTCAGATCGCCAAATTCGGAATTACAGAAACGCTGTTCATATTTGGTGACGCGATTGCCAAACCCGCTGACCGTACGCAAAAAGTGGCGTTTCACCAGGTTATCGAGCTGTTCTTGTACCTCTTGTTCCGTCAGGTTCATCACCGGTTCACGGTTGGTTTTCTGATTACAGGCTGTCACCACCCCGTTGACGGAAAGCGGATACTGTTCCGGCGTTGTCACCTGCTTTTCCAACAGACAGCCAATCACTCGCGCTTCAGTGGCAGTTAATTCATATTTCATCGTTTTCTCCCTTTGCCTCTCATTCCGTAAGCCGCTCAACGCCCCGGCGTCCATAACGGCGTGGTTAACGCCGTCAGGACATGGTCGCGCCATTGTCCATCAATCAACAGGTAATCTTTCGCATAGCCTTCTTTTTCAAAGCCAAGCCGCGCCAGCAACGCGCCGCTACGTTTGTTGTGCGGCATATAGTTCGCCATGATACGGTGGATATGCTGAGTGCGCTGCATATAGCGAATCGCAGCGGTTAAGGCTTCAAACATCAGCCCTTGCCCCTGCCACTTTTGCGCAATGGAATAGCCCAGATAACAGGCATGAAAAGAACCGCGCACCACATTGGAAAAATTCGCCACGCCGATAATTTCTTTTTCTTCCGGATCAAGTAGCGCGAAATAGAAGGCGGAGCCCTGTTTGTGAAATTCACCGATCATTCCCAGACGCGCCTGCCATCCTGAAGGATAACAATGACTTTCATCACGGACCGGTTCCCAGGGTTTTAAAAAATGACGATTTTCCGCGTAATAATCGGCCAGACGCCAGGCATCACGCTCATGCACTAAACGTACCACCAGACGATCGGTGGTTAAGCGCACTTTTGGCACGTTACTACGATAGCCAAACATTCTATACCTACTCCTTCCTGTAACGTCTTCAGCACGCCAGTAACATTACTATACCTGCGCAACCAGGCTCTGTGAAAAGCGCAAATCGTCATTTTTTGAATTGCTGCCACATTTTGATGAAAACTCTCGATTAAAAAGGACTTTTGATAAAAAAATATTGTCCCGCTAACGGTAGGAAAAAACGAAACGCCGCCGCAGAATAGAAGACGCTCATCTTTTATTTCCCGGGAGGGGAAATGTCGCGCGTCTCGCAGGCGAGGAACCTGGGTAAATATTTTCTTCTCATCGATAACATGTTAGTGGTGCTGGGTTTTTTCGTCGTCTTCCCGCTCATCTCTATTCGCTTTGTCGATCAAATGGGGTGGGCTGCCGTAATGGTAGGGATCGCGCTCGGCCTGCGCCAGTTTATTCAACAAGGTCTGGGCATTTTTGGCGGCGCCATCGCCGATCGCTTTGGCGCGAAACCGATGATTGTCACCGGTATGCTGATGCGCGCCGCAGGCTTTGCCACCATGGGTATCGCGCATGAGCCCTGGCTCTTGTGGTTTTCCTGCTTTCTTTCCGGTCTCGGCGGTACGCTTTTCGACCCGCCGCGTTCAGCGCTGGTGGTCAAATTAATTCGTCCGGAGCAACGGGGCCGCTTCTTCTCTCTGTTGATGATGCAGGACAGCGCGGGCGCGGTGATTGGCGCGCTGCTGGGAAGCTGGTTGCTACAATACGATTTTCGCCTGGTCTGCGCGACGGGCGCTATTTTGTTCATATTATGCGCCCTTTTCAATGCATGGCTGCTTCCGGCCTGGAAGCTATCAACGGTCAGAACGCCGGTGCGTGAAGGAATGCGCCGCGTCATGAGCGATAAAAGGTTTGTCACCTACGTGCTGACGCTGGCGGGCTACTATATGCTGGCGGTACAGGTCATGTTAATGCTGCCGATTATGGTAAACGATATCGCCGGTTCGCCTGCTGCCGTGAAATGGATGTACGCTATTGAGGCGTGTCTCTCGCTGACGTTGCTCTACCCGATTGCCCGCTGGAGCGAAAAGCGTTTTCGGCTGGAGCATCGGCTGATGGCCGGTTTGCTCGTCATGTCGCTGAGCATGCTCCCCATCGGGATGGTGGGCAATTTACAGCAGCTTTTTACGCTTATTTGCGCTTTCTACATCGGCTCGGTTATCGCCGAACCGGCGCGCGAAACGCTCAGCGCGTCGCTCGCGGACGCGAGGGCGCGGGGAAGCTATATGGGCTTTAGCCGTCTGGGATTAGCCATTGGCGGCGCGATTGGTTATATCGGCGGCGGCTGGTTGTTTGATATGGGTAAAGCGCTTGCGCAGCCTGAACTACCGTGGATGATGCTCGGTATTATCGGCTTTATCACCTTTTTGGCTTTAGGCTGGCAATTTAGTCATAAACGCACGCCGCGCCGGATGCTGGAACCCGGCGCCTGATTTGATACCTGTCGCTATCTCCTCCATACTGGTCAGATACCGACAGTCAAATGGAGGAGAAACGTGAAGCTTTATATTTACGATCATTGCCCTTTCTGCGTTAAAGCCCGCATGATTTTCGGCCTGAAGAACATCCCCGTTGAACTTAACGTGTTACAAAATGACGACGAGGCGACGCCCACCCGGATGATTGGTCAAAAGATGGTGCCCATCCTGCAAAAAGATGATAGTCGCTACCTTCCTGAAAGTATGGATATTGTACATTATGTCGACAACCTCGACGGCAAACCACTGTTAACCGGGAAACGCAATCCAGCCATTGAAGAGTGGTTGCGCAAAGTTAACGGTTACGTTAATCAGCTACTGCTGCCGCGATTTGCAAAATCCGCTTTCGATGAATTTTCTACCCCTGCGGCGCGCCAGTATTTTATCCGCAAAAAAGAAGCCTCATCTGGCAGTTTTGACAACCATCTTGCGCACTCTGCCGGACTGATTAAAAAGATCGGCGATGATTTACGTTTGCTGGATAAACTCATCGTACAGCCTAACGCCGTTAACGGCGAATTATCGGAAGATGATATTCATCTGTTTCCGCTTCTGCGTAATCTGACGCTGGTCGCCGGTATCCACTGGCCGACAAAAGTCGCGGACTATCGCGATAATATGGCAAAGCAGACGCAAATTAATTTACTCTCCTCAATGGCTATCTAACGCCCGCCAGGCGGCAACCCTTTCTTGCCGCCTTTTTCAGCTTTTTCTAGTGGCGCCATGTCCGCTGGCGCGACATGCTGCTTTGTGTCAAGATTAGGGCACAGGCAACATGCTAAGGAACGCCATGAAAAAGTTTTTTTTTGCCGCTGCGCTGGTAGTTAGCGGCCTGTTAGTGGGTTGTAATCAACTTACGCAATACACCATTAGCGAACAAGAAATCAATCAAGCGCTTGAAAAACGGAATAATTTCTCAAAAGATATTGGTCTGCCCGGCATTGCCGACGCGCATATCGTATTGACTAACCTTGCCAGCCAGATTGGTCGGGAAGAGCCTAATAAAGTCACCCTTACTGGCGATGCCAGGCTGGATATGAATTCCCTGTTTGGCAGTCAAAAAGCGACGATGAAACTCAAGCTAAAAGCCCTGCCGGTCTTTGATAAAGAAAAAGGCGCCATCTATCTTCAGGAGATGGAAGTAGTAGACGCCACCGTGACGCCGGAGAAAATGCAATCGGTGTTACAAACGCTCCTGCCCTATTTAAATCAGTCTTTACGTAGCTACTTTAACCAGCGGCCCGCTTACGTGTTGCGTGAGGACAGCAGTAAAGGCGAAGCGTTAGCGAAGAAACTCGCGAAAGGCATTGAAGTTAAACCTGGTGAAATCGTTATTCCTTTCACCAATTGATTTCGGAGGGCGCGCTCGCGCCCTTTTTTTACGTGCAAACGAAAACGTTTCCGCTTATCCTTGGTTTCCGGCAAAAAGACTATTCCTCAGCCGGAGCTTATTAATGACTGCACCATCCCAGGTTTTAAAGATCCGCCGCCCGGACGACTGGCACGTTCACCTTCGCGATGGCGACATGTTAAAAACGGTCGTACCCTATACCAGCGAAATTTATGGTCGCGCTATCGTGATGCCGAACCTGGCGTCCCCCATCACGACCGTTGATGCAGCGATCGCCTACCGCCAGCGTATTCTCGATGCGGTGCCCGCCGGGCATGATTTCACGCCGTTAATGACCTGCTATTTAACGGATTCGCTCGATGCCGATGAACTGGAGCGTGGTTTCCATGAAGGCGTGTTTACTGCGGCTAAGCTTTACCCGGCCAATGCCACCACTAACTCCAGTCATGGCGTAACGTCAGTCGACGCTATCATGCCGGTACTGGAGCGGATGGAAAAACTCGGAATGCCATTACTGGTCCACGGTGAGGTGACCCATGCGGATGTTGATATCTTCGATCGCGAAGCGCGTTTTATCGACACCGTAATGGAACCGCTACGCCAGCGTCTGACCACGCTTAAAGTGGTCTTTGAGCACATCACGACCAAAGATGCCGCGCAGTATGTCCGTGACGGCAACGACTACCTGGCGGCTACCATTACGCCTCAACATTTAATGTTTAACCGTAATGATATGCTGGTCGGCGGCATTCGTCCTCACCTGTACTGTCTGCCGATTCTGAAACGCAATATTCACCAGCAGGCGTTACGCGAACTGGTCGCCAGTGGTTTTACGCGCGCCTTCCTGGGGACGGATTCAGCGCCGCATTCACGTCATCGTAAAGAGACCAGTTGCGGCTGCGCCGGTTGTTTCAACGCTCCCTCCGCCCTTGGCAGTTATGCCGCCGTGTTTGAGGAAATGAACGCGCTGGCGCACTTTGAAGCGTTCTGTTCACTGAATGGCCCGCAATTCTATGGCCTGCCGGTGAATACGGGGTGGGTGGAACTGGTTCGCGATGAACAACATGTACCGGAAAATATCGCGCTGGCTGATGATTCGCTGGTGCCTTTTTTAGCGGGTGAAACAGTACGCTGGTCAGTAAAAAAATAAAAAATGCGCTTACCTGTTGCTATATATTGGATTTAACTGTATATATATCCAGTATATTCAACAGGGGGCCATTATGCGTATTGAAGTCACTATAGCCAAAACGTCACCTCTGCCTGCCGGCGCGATTGATGCGCTGGCGGGCGAACTCTCCCGCCGTATTAGCCATCATTTTCCTGAGAATTTGGGTAACGTCACCGTGCGTTACGCTACCGCCAACAACTTGTCCGTCATTGGCGCATCAAAAGAGGACAAAGAACGCATTAGCGAGATTCTCCAGGAGACCTGGGAGAGCGCTGATGACTGGTTCATCAATGAATAAAAAATGATATGCAGTGATGTATGTTTGCCGGGTCGCCCCGGCTTTTTTATTTGCGCAACTGATGAATATTTCGCCTGACCGTCAAAATAATTGCACAACATCCTAAAAAAATATGAATAAACTGCCGCTTTATTGTTCATATAATTCTTAAAAAGAGAAATTTATCCTCCGGTCTCTTTAAAAACGCAGTGAATAGCCTTATTAATTGGTATACTGAAGTTGCTTCAGAAGAAAAACACGCATTGAACCTCGAGAACCGTTGTCTTATAACACGTACCAGGGGGGCATGATGGAAAAGAATAATGAAGTCATTCAGACCCATCCGCTTGTAGGATGGGACATCAGCACCGTCGATAGCTATGATGCGCTGATGCTGCGTTTACACTACCAGACCCCAAATCGTCCGGAACCGGAAGGGACTGAAGTTGGTCAAACGCTCTGGTTAACAACAGATGTAGCCAGGCAATTTATTTCAATATTAGAAGCCGGCATCGCCAAAATAGAATCAGGCGATTACCAGGAAAACGAGTATCGTCGCCATTAGCGTGACGCGCTCCCCCTCTCTCAGGCACCGTAAGGTGCCTCACTTATTTCTGGCTTGTATATCTCAGCGCAGTTATTTACCCTGAAATCATCGCGATAGCAGAGAGAAGCTGATGAAATACGACCTTATTATTATCGGCAGCGGTTCGGTTGGCGCCGCCGCTGGTTATTACGCCACCCGCGCCGGGCTAAAGGTCCTGATGACCGATGCGCATATGCCGCCTCATCAACAGGGCAGCCACCACGGCGATACCCGTCTTATCCGCCACGCTTATGGTGAAGGCGAAAAATATGTCCCGCTGGTGCTTCGCGCCCAGACGCTTTGGGATGAACTCTCCACACACAATGAAGAGCCTATTTTTGTCCGCTCCGGCGTCGTCAACCTCGGCCCGGCCGATTCCGCTTTCTTAGCCAACGTCGCACGAAGCGCGCAACAGTGGCAATTGAACGTCGAGCGCCTGGACGCGACGGCCCTCATGACGCGCTGGCCGGAAATTCGCGTGCCCGATAATTATATCGGGCTGTTTGAAGCTGACTCCGGTTTCCTGCGCAGCGAATTAGCCATTACCACATGGCTTCGTCTGGCCCGAGAGGCAGGCTGCGCACAGCTATTTAACAGCCCGGTAAGCCATATTCATCATGATGATAACGGTGTGACGATAGAGACGAGTGAAGGCAGCTACCACGCCAGCAAGGCGCTGATTAGCGCGGGCACCTGGGTCAAAGCGCTGGTACCGGAGCTGCCCGTTCAGCCCGTACGTAAAGTTTTTGCCTGGTTTAAGGCGGATGGACGTTACAGCACTAAAAACCGCTTTCCGGCCTTTACCGGCGAAATGCCCAACGGCGATCAATATTACGGTTTCCCGGCGGAGAACGACGAGTTAAAAATCGGCAAACACAATGGCGGACAGCGAATACAGGCTCAGGAAGAGCGCAAGCCCTTTGCCGCCGTTGCCAGCGATGGCGCGGAAGCATTTCCTTTCCTGCGTAACGTACTGCCGGGTATCGGCGGTTGTTTACATGGGGCGGCATGTACCTATGATAATTCGCCGGACGAGGATTTTATTATCGATACGCTGCCTGGTCATGAGAATACGCTTGTCATCACTGGACTCAGCGGACATGGTTTTAAATTCGCCCCCGTGTTAGGAGAAATCGCTGCAGATTTTGCGTTGGGAAAAACGCCCTCCTTTGATCTGACGCCGTTCCGGCTGTCCCGTTTTAGCCAATAATTTGTCGGCCCCGTAAAGGGGCTGTTTATTAAGGTAAGCTATGCGTCGTCTCTTTCATTTTCTGATGAATAATATTCGCGAACATTTCATGCTTTACGTTATTCTTTGGTCGCTGCTGGCGGTGATGGATATTGTTTATCTCCTTTTCTTCTGATTGCTTTTCATTGACGTTAACCGACACTTCCTGAAAGTTCCTCACTTTTTATTTCATAACGTTGAAGCACGGCAATAATGCCAGTTCCTGCCGTTGCGCGGTTATCAGGGGGAAATATCTCGAAACTTCTGAAGCTGAACCGCAAACAACATCAAAATTATTGAAATAAAAATAAATATCATTCAAATTCTTATTTATAAGTTGCATTCGGCGCTTTTCCACGCCATTTTCATTCTCTCGTGAAATATTCATTGGTGTGTTTATGCAATTTAAAAATACTCCACAACGTTATGGCGTGGTTTCCGCCGCGCTCCACTGGCTGACCGCCCTGGTGGTCTATGGCATGTTTGCGTTGGGTTTATGGATGGTCACGCTCAGTTATTACGACGGCTGGTATCACCAGGCGCCGGAAATACATAAAAGTATTGGCATATTACTGATGATGGCGCTGATCGTGCGTATTATCTGGCGGCTTTATTCTCCGCCGCCCGTTGCGTTGACCAGCTATTCCCGTTTAACGCGCATTGGCGCCGCCGCAGGTCATCTCCTCCTGTATCTCCTGCTCTTTGCGATAATCATTAGCGGCTACCTGATTTCCACCGCCGATGGTAAACCGATTAGCGTCTTTGGCTGGTTTGAGATTCCGGCCACGCTTACGGACGCGGGCGCGCAGGCTGACATCGCCGGAACACTGCATCTGTGGTTTGCCTGGTCGCTGGTCATTATCTCGCTCTCGCATGGGGTTATGGCGCTAAAACACCATTTCATCGATAAAGACGACACACTGAAACGTATGACAGGAATGTCGTCATCTGACTATGGAGCTCAAAAATGAAAAAAAACCTGCTGGGATTCACCCTCGCATCCTTGTTATTCACGACCGGTTCCGCCGTGGCGGCGGAGTATAAAATTGATAAAGAAGGCCAACATGCGTTCGTCAATTTCCGCATCCAGCATCTGGGCTACAGCTGGCTATACGGCACCTTTAAAGATTTCGACGGCACGTTCACTTTTGACGAAAAAAATCCGTCGGCCGACAAAGTGAACGTGACCATTAACACCAATAGCGTCGACACTAACCATGCCGAACGTGACAAACACCTGCGTAGCGCGGAATTTCTTAATGTTGCGAAATTCCCGCAGGCAACCTTCACCTCTACCAGCGTGAAAAAAGAGGGCGATGAACTGGATATTACCGGCAATCTGACGCTCAATGGCGTGACTAAACCGGTGACGCTGGAAGCGAAGCTGATGGGCCAGGGCGACGATCCGTGGGGCGGTAAGCGCGCGGGCTTTGAGGCCGAAGGAAAAATTAAGCTGAAGGATTTCAATATAACTACCGATCTCGGCCCGGCCTCACAAGAGGTTGAGCTTATCATCTCAGTAGAAGGCGTTCAGCAGAAGTAACGCCTGGCGAAATGCCGGATAGCGGCCTTTACGCTGCTATCCGGCAAGATATTACTCAGCCGGATCGGGAATGCTCAGTTTGCTATTAAGCCGACCACGCGATTTATTAAAAATTTTGTTGCCGTTCTCGCGACCCGCACGACGTCGGCGCTGTTCTTCCTCCGGCAAGGCCAACTCTTCACAGCATTGTTCACTACAGCAGCCGTTAAATTTACTGGCGCACTGCGGACACTGGATAAACAGCAGATGGCAACCGTCGTTTTTGCAGTTGGTATGGCTATCGCAGGGCGCGCCGCACTGATGGCAATGCGCGATAACCTCATCCGAGATTCGTTCGCCCATTCGTTCATCAAATACAAAGTTTTTGCCGATAAAGCGAACGGGAAGCCCCTGCTCGCGCGCGCGACGGGCGTATTCAATGATGCCACCCTCAATATGCCAGACTTTATTGAAACCGTTGTGTTTCATCCAGGCGCTGGCTTTCTCACAACGAATACCGCCGGTACAGTACATCACTATCTTTTTATCTGCATGTTCCCGCAGCATTTCAACCGCTTTTGGCAACTGTTCACGAAACGTATCCGCCGGGATTTCCAGAGCATTTTCGAAATGGCCAACTTCATACTCATAATGGTTGCGCATATCAATAAAGACCGCGTCAGGATCGTCCAGCATCACATTCACATCTGCCGCCTTCAGATAATCGCCGACATTACTGGCATCAAAACTCGGATCATCAATACCGTCAGCAACGATACGGTCGCGAACTTTCATACGCAGCACCCAAAATGACTTTCCGTCATCCTCCAGCGCAATATTTAAACGCAGCCCGTCCAGCGCGGGATCGAACGTATAAAGCTGTTGACGAAACGTCTCGAGCTTGCTTTGCGGCACGCTGATTTGCGCATTGATGCCTTCATGCGCCAGGTAAACGCGACCAAAAACGTCCAACGCCGTAAACACCTGATACAACGCGTCCCGCGTCTGTTGCGGCGAGGCGATAGTGAAATATTTATAAAAAGAAATTGTCGTACGCGGCTCGCTCTCCGCCAGCATTTTGGCTTTCAGCTCGTCATTAGAGATGCGGTTGTGTAACACTGGCATGGTGTACGTATCCTGCAATCAGCAAAAAATAAAGTGGGCAGGCATGATAAGGCAAGTCTCGCCAATTTACATCCACACATTTTGCGCTACATTTCCTGCTTTACACTAAATAATTAACAACAATTGTCGATTTAATCGCCACTCTCCTGCTACATATTTTTGCTCAACGCAAAAAGATGCGAGAATACGGGGAATTGTTCGTTGAAAGACAGGATAGAAATGACGAAGTTGCCTAAGTTCTCCGTGGCCTTACTGCACCCGCGCTATTGGTTAACCTGGTTGGGTATAGGCGCGCTTTGGTTGGTCGTGCAACTCCCCTACCCGGTCATCTATAAATTGGGTTGCGCATTGGGCCACCTGGCGCGACGCGTAATGAAACGCCGCGCAAAAATCGCCTATCGCAACCTTGAATTATGCTTTCCGGAAATGAGCGCGCAGGAACGCCACACCATGGTGGTCAAAAACTTTGAATCCGTCGGTATGGGCGTGATGGAAACCGGCATGGCCTGGTTCTGGCCCGATCGGCGAGTGAACCGCTGGATGGAAGCGAGCGGTCTGGAGCATATCCGTGAAGTTAAGGCGCAGGGGCTGGGGTTCATTCTGGTAGGAATACATTTTCTTACCCTTGAGTTTGGCGCCCGCATGTTTGGTATGCATAACCCGGGTATCGGAGTTTATCGCCCGAATGATAATCCGTTGCTCGACTGGTTACAGACCTGGGGACGCTTACGCTCCAATAAATCAATGTTGGATCGCAAAGATCTGAAAGGCATGGTTAAGGCATTGAAAAGCGGCGAATTGATCTGGTATGCGCCGGATCACGATTATGGCCCGCGCGCCAGCGTTTTTGTACCATTATTCGCTGTCGACCAGGCTGCCACGACCTCCGGTACCTGGATGCTCGCGCGCATGTCTAAAGCCTGTATTATCCCCTTCGTGCCTCGCCGTAAACCCGATGGAAAAGGCTACGAACTGATCATTCTTCCTGCGGAATATTCGCCTCCGCTGGAGAACGCAGAAGCGACTGCCGCATGGATGAATAAGATTGTTGAGCAGTGCATTATGATGGCGCCAGAGCAGTATATGTGGTTGCATCGCCGCTTTAAAACTCGCCCTGAAGGCGTACCGTCGCGCTATTGACAGGATTGCAGCCGTCAGGCTGCAATTTTCCCCTCTTTTAGCTTTAAAAGCTCCCCACATTGCGAGGCTGGTAAGGTCGGCGCATAATTATAATTAGTACGCTCATAATTAAATTGATGATAGCGCAAACCGCGCATCATACTGTGGAACGCTATGTCACCCTCTGATGTCCCCATAAACTGGAAACGCAATCTAACCGTTACCTGGCTGGGCTGTTTTTTAACCGGCGCGGCATTCAGCCTGGTCATGCCTTTTCTCCCTCTCTACGTTGAGCAACTCGGCGTAACAGGCCATAGCGCGCTCAACATGTGGTCCGGGCTGGTCTTTAGTATTACGTTCCTCTTTTCAGCTATCGCTTCCCCTTTTTGGGGCGGCCTGGCGGATCGTAAAGGGCGTAAGATCATGCTGTTGCGTTCCGCTCTCGGCATGGCCATTGTGATGCTGTTAATGGGCATGGCGCAAAATATCTGGCAATTTCTGATCCTCCGCGCGTTATTAGGCCTGCTGGGCGGATTTATTCCCAACGCCAATGCGCTCATCGCCACTCAGGTGCCGCGCCACAAAAGCGGCTGGGCGTTAGGGACGCTCTCTACTGGCGGCGTCAGCGGCGCTCTGCTTGGCCCACTTGCGGGCGGTCTGCTCGCCGACCATTACGGCCTTCGCCCGGTCTTTTTTATTACCGCCAGCGTGTTGTTTATCTGTTTTCTGCTCACCTTCTTTTTTATTCGCGAGAATTTCCTGCCGGTGAGCAAAAAAGAGATGCTTCACGTTCGGGAAGTGGTCGCCTCGTTAAAAAATCCCCGCCTGGTGTTAAGCCTGTTTGTCACCACGCTGATTATTCAGGTGGCGACGGGGTCTATTGCGCCCATCCTGACGCTCTATGTGCGCGAACTGGCGGGAAATGTCAGTAATATTGCGTTCATTAGCGGGATGATAGCGTCCGTTCCCGGCGTGGCGGCATTACTTAGCGCCCCCCGGCTCGGCAAGCTTGGCGACAGAATTGGCCCGGAAAAGATTCTTATCGTCGCGCTGATTATTTCCGTACTGCTGCTGATTCCAATGTCTTTTGTGCAAACGCCGTGGCAACTCGCGCTATTGCGGTTTCTGCTTGGCGCGGCGGATGGCGCGCTGCTGCCAGCCGTTCAAACTCTGCTGGTTTACAACTCTACCAACCAGATAGCCGGGCGCATATTCAGTTACAACCAATCTTTCCGCGATATCGGCAACGTCACCGGCCCTCTCATGGGCGCCGCAATTTCCGCGAGCTATGGCTTCCGCGCCGTATTCTGCGTCACGGCAGGCGTGGTGTTGTTCAATGCTATCTATTCATGGAACAGCTTACGACGGCGCAGACTGGCAACAGAATGATTTTTGCGCTTTCATACTTGCAATATCACAGAATCAGCTATTCTTTCCCTAAATACCTCGTCAAATCAAAGGGAGACACTGATGACCATGTATGCCACGCTGGAAGAAGCTATCGATGCAGCCCGGGAAGAATTTCTGGCTGACCATCCTGGCCTCGAACAAGATGAAGCGAATGTGCAGCAGTTCAACGTTCAGAAATATGTACTGCAGGATGGGGACATCATGTGGCAGGTCGAATTTTTCGCCGATGAAGGTGAAGATGGCGAATGTCTGCCGATGCTGAGTGGTGAAGCCGCGCAGAGCGTGTTTGACGGCGATTATGATGAGATAGAGATCCGCCAGGAATGGCAGGAAGAGAATACTTTGCATGAATGGGATGAAGGGGAATTCCAGCTTGAACCCCCGCTTGATACCGAGGAAGGCCGTACTGCGGCAGACGAATGGGATGAGCGTTAATTACTCATAAGGCCCGTGGTGAATATCGAGCGGCAGTAGCAGTGTATCGAAGATCAGTGAGAAGGGCAGATCGAGGATAGTGATATAGCGCCATGCGGAATCACGCATATCCCACTGCACGCCAGGGTAATACTGGTTGCCGTGTCCTTGTCCGGGGATCGTTCTGCTGATAATACTGCCGCAGCCGCTCAGGGTAATCACCATTATGCTCACCGCGAATATACGCACCTGATACCTCATTTCACTATAAAAATACCGGCATCACGCCGGTATTTTTCACCTCACTCCAGACCTTATCCCGCTGACGATGTTCGCCCCTGCAACGCCTGCGGATTCAGGACGAGAGACTGATAATAGTTTACCCAGGAAGAGTATCTCTCTGGCGCATTCCAGACCCGATAGTGTAAACGCGCCATCGTCACCGGATCGCTGAGCAAAACCAGACGCCGATCGCGGTTCAGTTTCTCCGGCGTTTCGTTTAGCGCCTGCTCCACATGACGATCGCGAGCTATTTCCAGCACCTTACTGGCGCGGTGACGCGCGGTGGCCATCGCGGTCGCCAGCGCATTCAGCGACGGGTTAAATACCGCATGCATAAAGCCATCGTCCAGAATACGGCGGCGATTCATCTCCAGATATTTATCGGTATCGACCAACACCTGAGGCGGCGAATACTCTTCCGGGATCAGGAACAGCTTCCAGCGTTTGGTGCGTAATCCTACCGTTGAACGACTGGAGATCACCGAAACAAATGGCGACAGAATCAGCGAAAAGACAATCGGCGCCAGCCAGAACAGAAAGCGTAAATCCAGCCACGCCATACCCACCGCCCAGACCAGCCCCAGCAGCAGTTGAGAGCCGTGACGCATAAAGGCTTCTCCCCACGGCGTAGAATCATCGTCGCGTTGCGGTGAGTTCCAGACCACTTCCCAGCCGAGGAACGCGCTGACCACAAACACGGTATGAAACAGCATACGCACCGGCGCCAGCAACACGGAGAACAGCACTTCCAGCAACAGCGACAGCGTAACGCGCCAGAAACCGCCATACTCTTTGGTGCCTTTACACCAGATCAGCATAATACTGAGCAGCTTCGGCAGGAACAGCAGCACCATCGTTGACGCAAACAGCGCGATTGCCAGTTCCGGACGCCACTGCGGCCAGACCGGAAAAAGCTGGCGCGGCTGAAGGAAATATTGCGGCTCTGTTAACGCATGAACGACCTGCAGCGCGGTAGAAAGCGCGAGGAACATGAACCATAACGGCGCGGACAGATATGACATTACCCCGGTCAGGAACACGGCGCGATGCACCGGGTGCATTCCTTTCACCAGGAACAGACGAAAGTTCATCAGGTTGCCGTGACACCAGCGGCGGTCGCGTTTAAGCTCATCCAGCAGGTTTGGCGGCAGCTCTTCATAGGAGCCGGGGAGATCGTAGGCAATCCAGACGCCCCACCCTGCCCGACGCATTAGCGCCGCCTCCACAAAGTCGTGGGAAAGAATCGATCCGGCGAACGAACCTTCTCCCGGCAGCGGCGCCAGAGCGCAGTGCTCGATAAACGGCTTCACGCGGATAATGGCATTGTGCCCCCAGTAGTGCGACTCCCCCAACTGCCAGAAGTGCAGCCCGGCGGTAAACAGCGGCCCATAAACACGGGTCGCGAACTGTTGGCAGCGGGCATACAGAGTATCCATCCCCGACGCTTTCGGCGAAGACTGGATAATCCCGGCGTTAGGGTTCGCTTCCATCAGGCGCACCAGACCGCTCAGACACTCGCCGCTCATCACTGAGTCCGCGTCCAGCACCACCATATAGCTGTACTGATTGCCCCAGCGGCGGCAAAAATCGTCAATATTGCCGCTTTTGCGTTTCATACGGCGGCGGCGGCGACGGTAAAAAATTTGGCCTTCGCCCTGCACTTCCGCGATAAGCTCCATCCACGCCTTTTGCTCCGCCACGCAGATATCCGGGTTATAACTGTCGCTAAGGATATAGACGTCGAAATGCGCGGCGTTGCCTGTGGCTTTAACGGACTCCCAGGTCGCGCGCAGACCGGCGAAAACGCGGCTAACGTCTTCATTACAGATAGGCATGATCAGCGCCGTCCGGTGTTCCGGATTGAGGGGCTCATCGCCAACCGTAGACGCGGAGATGCTGTACTTATCGCGCCCGATAAGCAGTTGCAGGAAGCCCATCAGCGCCGTCCAGAATCCGGCTGACACCCAGCAGAACAGCACGGCAAACAGAATCAGGATACCGGTTTGCAGCATGTAGGGCAGGAGCTGCATAAAAGAGACCCAAATATCCTGCCCCACCATATCCATAGGATTGATGAGCGCCCATCCCTGATAAGGCAGAATGGTCTTCATATACCAGGTCGCGACGACGGTTTGCGCCAGAGTCAAAATTAACAAAATATAGCGGCGTATAGTGCCGACGGTACGCCATTTTTGCTCGCTCGCCTGCTCTTCTTTTGTCAGACGAGAAACATAGCGCGGCGTTACATCCCGCCCACGCAGACGATCCCAGAAACGGCCAACCGGGTTGGTTCGCCAGGGATCGGGAAACATCGAAGAGCGCGTCGCTTTTGGCATAGCCTGCAACTGATCGCGCCCTTCATCATCTTTAATTAACTGCCCCTTCGCCAATGAATCCGGCCAGGCGTGTTCAAGGCGGGCTTTTACGGAACCCTGCGGTGAATCGTCTTCTCGCGAGTAAGTCCGATGCTCGGCATCCAGCGCCTGATGCACGGCGCGGATGTCAGTTTTCGGCAATGCCGCTTTCTCACGTTCAGAAAGCAGCAGTGCGTCAATATACTCAGTTGTTTTATTCATTGGCAGGTAACTGGTAGCTCCAGGTTTCACTTAGCGTCTGATCGGCATTCACCAATGCGGCACGCATTTCCGTGGTTTTCTTCGCGTCTTTGACTTTCACGCGCAGCATTAAACGCCAGCCTTTAGTGACTGGGTTATAGCGTACATTACTGTCAACGATTTCACCGTTATCGCCAATGCTGGTTTGCGCAGCGACGGGCGTATCCGGCGGCAGTTTTTTCATGTCGGCGCCAACGAAATCCACCACAAAGGCAATAGTGCCGTCGGGCTGGCGAATCAGATTCGACTGTTTAACGTCGCCCGTTGAGCGGCGTGTTTGCAGCACCCAGGCATTATCCGGCGCATGAAGTTTATCTTCATCGCGGCTGAAGGTCAGAGTGTACTTGAAGTTCATCTCTTTACCCGGTTCCGGCAGTTGATCCGGAGTCCAGTAAGCGACGATGTTATCGTTGGTTTCATCATTGGTCGGAATTTCAACCAGTTCAACCTTACCTTTGCCCCAGTCGCCTTTCGGGGTAATCCAGGCGCTTGGACGCAGGTCGTAGCGATCGTCTAAATCTTCAAAGCGCGAGAACTCGCGACCACGCTGCAACAGGCCGAATCCCTGAGGGTTTTCCATCGCATAACTGCTCACAGCGAGGTGTTTTGGATTGTTCAGCGGACGCCAAATCCACTCGCCATTACCTGCATGAATGGATAAGCCGTTCGAGTCATGCAGTTCCGGACGATAGTTGGTCGTCGGCGACGGCTGGTTTGGCCCAAACAGGAACATACTGGTTAATGGCGCAACGCCCAGCTTGCCCACTTTATCGCGCAGATAGACTTTTGACTGCACGTCCACCACGGTATCGCGGCCAGGAATGATCACAAAACGGTAAGCGCCGGTCGCGCGCGGAGAATCCAGTAATGCATAGACGGTCAAACGCTTATCGGTGGGTTTTGGACGCTCAATCCAGAACTCGCGAAAGCGGGGAAACTCTTCACCAGATGGTAAGGCGGTATCAATCGCCAGGCCGCGCGCAGATAAGCCATATACCTGGCCTGCGCCGATAACACGGAAATAGCTGGCGCCAAGCATACTGACGATTTCGTCGTTCTTATCTTTACTGTTAATGGGGTACAGGACTTTGAACCCGGCGAAGCCTAAATCTTTTACCGTGTCTTTATCGTGCTGAACATTGCCAAAATTGAAGTAATCCGGGCTGTATTTGATTCTTTTGACCGTCGTCGCCGTCACTTCGTTAATCTTGACCGGCGTATCGAAGTACATCCCCTGATGGTAAAATTCGAGCTTAAAAGGGGTCTTTAAGTTGTTCCAGTAGGCTTTATCGCTGTTAAACTGGATCTGCTGATAATCCGCATATTTCATGTCGCGGAAAACGGAGGGCAAGTTGCTTTTAGGCGCCTCATAGCCTTTCCCGGCTAAAGATTGAGCTTGTTTTGCCACGTCATCAATACTGAACGCCCAGCTCGATGATGCGTAGAGCGTTAACATAATAGCTGCGCCCAACCAACGCATTTTCATCATTTGTCGTTTATGTTTCATAATAAGTAAGCACTTCCCCCTTTGTGTGCTTATATCGATCCGATCCATTTTAATGGATAATCAGGCATTACGACAACTGAATCCAGGCTTTGTTCAGCGCGCTGGCTCATGGATTAAGCACCTCCCGCGCCTGTTTTCACTTTGCGTGCTTATCCTGGAGACAGGTTGTCGGAGTTGGTGTAGGGTTGCTACCGAATGTAACTATAATTCGCCTTATGGATAAGGTGAAAAATCTGAGAATACGTGACCTTATATGAGATCTGTACCCGCGCCGCGTGAATATTTTCTTGACTCTATCCGCGCATGGTTGATGTTGTTAGGGATTCCCTTTCATATCTCGTTGATCTATTCCACTCACAGTTGGCATGTCAATAGCGCCACGCCATCATGGTGGCTAACCCTGTTTAACGATTTTATCCACGCTTTTCGTATGCAGGTGTTTTTTGTTATTTCTGGTTATTTTTCGTACATGTTGTTTTTGCGTTATCCGTTAAAACGCTGGTGGAAAGTACGGGTAGAACGTGTGGGTATTCCCATGCTTACCGCAATCCCTTTGCTTACCTTGCCGCAATTTATCCTGTTGCAATATGTCAAAGAGAAAACAGAGAACTGGCCTACACTCTCTGCCTATGAAAAATATAATACGTTAGCGTGGGAACTCATTTCACATCTGTGGTTTTTACTGGTGCTGGTGATATTAACCACAGTCAGCATCGGGATTTTTACCTGGTTCCAAAAAAGGCAGGAAACAAGTAAGCCTCGTCCCGCCGCTATTTCACTGGCCAGGCTTTCGCTTATTTTTTTCCTGCTGGGGATGGCTTACGCCGCTATCAGGCGCATTATTTTCATCGTATATCCGGCAATCCTCAGTGACGGCATGTTCAATTTTATTGTGATGCAAACGCTATTTTATGTGCCGTTTTTTATTCTCGGCGCGTTGGCCTTCATTCACCCCGATCTGAAAGCGCGCTTCACCACGCCCTCACGCGGATGCACTTTAGGCGCTGCCGTTGCTTTTATCGCGTATCTGCTGAATCAACGTTATGGGAGCGGCGACGCCTGGATGTACGAAACCGAATCCGTGATTACGATGGTAATGGGGCTGTGGATGGTGAACGTGGTATTCTCACTGGGGCATCGCTTGTTAAACTTCCAGTCCGCGCGTGTCACCTATTTCGTGAATGCTTCGCTGTTTATCTATCTGGTGCATCATCCCTTAACGCTTTTCTTTGGCGCGTATATTACGCCGCATATCTCCTCCAACCTGATCGGGTTCTTGTGCGGGCTGATATTTGTTATGGGTATTGCGTTAATTCTGTATGAAATTCATTTACGCATCCCGCTTCTGAAATTTCTCTTTTCAGGTAAACCGCCGGTAAAACAAGAAAGCCGCGCCGCGATCGGGTAGTTTTCCGCGCGCGGGTTCACAGCAACCATTCCACAGGTAAAATTGCCGCCAACCGTACCAGAACTCGCTGCCAGAAACGCGTAGCGGGTTCTTTCTTTAACACCTTTTCCTCTTCTTGCTGACGATCGATCCAGTTAATTCGTCCCCAGCGATCCAGCCGCAGTTGCCAGGCCGCATCGCGTTGGCTCTGCGTAAAACGCTTATGAATAAGCGTCGCCAGCGTTTCACTTTCAATGACAAAGCCCATTTCGGTATTTAAAAGCGTTGAACGGGGATCAAAATTAAGCGACCCGATAAACACCTTACTACCATCAATACTGAACGTTTTAGCATGTAAGCTGGAACCTGAGTTCCCGGTGAGTCCGCGATCATGTACGGCGGTTTCATGTTCGCGGGTCGGTTTCAGTTCGTAGAGCTCCACGCCATAGCGCAGTAATTTCTTGCGCCAGCGCGCGTACCCTGCGTGAACGACCGCCACATCGTTGGCCGCCAGAGAGTTAGTTAAGATGGCGATCTTCACGCCTTTCCTGACCAGATTAAGCAACTGCGCCACGCCTGCGCGCGTAGGGACAAAGTAAGCGGAAATAATGTCGATACGCTCCGTCGGCGACCCCATCACGTCAAATAATCGCTGCGGAAGAAGCGAATGGCGCTGCGCCTTCCCCTCGCCTTTAGAAGGATCATCGCTAAGCAAGCGTGTTTTTGCCCAAATCAGCGGCAACGTTCCGCGATCGAGATCCGCCATAAACTGGCTGGTTTCCAGCTTATGCAGATAACGGCGGGTGATCTCATCGTTATACCAGGATTCGGGAAGTTCGATACGCTGCGTCAGTTCCTGCTCAGAAAGGGATAATACTTGCTGCAATGTCGACACTGAACTACAGCGCCAGTAACGTTCAAAATCATTGGCGACATCATTGACCACCGGGCCAATGGCCATCACGTCCAGATCGGAAAATAGCGGCTCCTCGCCAGCGCCGAAATAGGCATCGCCGATGTTGCGCCCACCGACCAGCGTCACTACGCCGTCGGCAGTGTAACTTTTATTGTGCATCCGCCGATTCAGCCGCGCAAAATCCGTCAAATATCCCAGCGCGCGTAGCGTACGAAAAGAGAAAGGATTAAACAGACGAACTTCGATATTAGGATGGCTATCCAGCAAGCGCAACGTATCATCCAGACCAGGCGTATTGTTATCATCCAGCAGCAGACGAACATGAACGCCGCGCTTCGCCGCCGACAGCAGAACCGAAAAGAGCAGCCGCCCGGACATATCGTCTTCCCAAATATAATACTGCACGTCCAGCGTCCGCGCCGCCATTTCGGTCAGGCGGTAGCGGGCGGCAAAAGCGTCCAGACTGTTATCCAGCGCGAGAATGCCGCACTCTCCGGGATGGCGCGCGCATAGCGGTTCAACGGCACGCTCCAGGCGTGTTTTATCAGGCAGGGTCGTCGCCTTGCTGAGTAAGTAATCTTGCGTAAAGCCGGGCAGTTTCTTCATCATAACAGACAAAGTATACCTGTTCAGGCAGAGCGTAACGGGTAATAAAATCTGAAACCGTCCTGACGGCGACTTCAGCGGCCTGGGCGCGAGGATAGCCATAAACGCCGGTACTGATTGCCGGAAAAGCGATGGAACGAAAGTGATTCGCCTCGGCAAGCAGCAAACAATTTCGGTATGCCGCTTCGAGTAGCTCAGCTTCCTGGTGTTCGCCGCCTCGCCAGACGGGCCCCACTGTGTGAATAACCGCCTTTGCCGAAAGCTTGCCAGCAGGCGTGATAACCGCATGTCCCGTCTGACATTCGCCCTGTTGCTGACGGATGAGTTTACAGGCGTCCAGCAATGCCGGCCCCGCCGCGCGATGAATCGCGCCGTCTACGCCACCGCCGCCCATTAATGATGCGTTAGCGGCATTCACAATCGCATCGACGCTAAGTTGAGTGATATCACCCTGTATGACCTGAAGACGTGATGTCATAACCCCCCCCTTTTGTCTCACCTTATCTGCAAAGTGTACAGCAGGGCTTTCAACAGAGTCGCTCTTTTTATATCTATGACACCGCCGTTAACGGTACTCAATATTCATCACCGCCAGGCTTTTTTGCGCATCGAGATAATGCAGCCGTACCGTCGCAATGGACTGAATATCCTGCGGTAATCCAGATGCCTGCCGAAGGTCTATCCGGTGCATTTGCTTTTTACCTTCGCGTAGGCAGGTTAAATCAATATTTTCGGCGTGAGTAGAAATATCGCACAGTGGCTCAACAATCGCGCCGCGAAAATGGATAACGCCGCCCTGTACCGTTTGTTGCCCTACCGCAGAATGGATAAAAAAAGCGCAGATACACAGGCCTATGGCAGGGATATTTTTCTTGATTACGGACATGTTAACTCCTCAATGATTAGTCATCCTCGAGGGTTCGGCGTTACCTTTTAGCGACATGCCGAGACGATGAGACGCTTTTATCGCCTCTTTAATACCCAGGTCAGCCAATCCATTTCCGCCACCATCAAAAACTACTGTGCAGAAGGCGGCCATTGTTGTGATAAATGCAGTGATTGTCCGTCCGAAACAGTAACAATAATTTTAACCGAGTCCTCTGAAGATATATTTACACTAAGACGAGACAACTCAATCGGTTGATTAGCAGGTAAAGATAGCGTTTGTTTTTGCTGTGTATGGCTTTGTCCCCCGACGCCGTCGCGCACAGAGAGAATTTGCACCTGACAGACGCAGGGTTCGTTTAATGTGACCTGAGGGATCACCGTGTAAATATCGCCTTGCTGAGTCGTGGTAAACGTAATCTGATTTGAAAGTGCGGCAAGGAGCAATAAAGTATGCATAATTTCCTCCCGAAAAAAAACAGGGCTTACGCCCTGTTTTTTTATTAGCGCAGACGCTAAATTAATACTGGTTAGCCGTGGCGTTGTTGCCAAAACCAACCTGACGCACCATTACGCTGGAATCAGATGCGGTCTGATTAACCAGCGCGGCGTTATTACCGCCGTATTGACCGACAGTAATATCGGAGTTTTTAGCGTTCCACTGGTCGATGGTGGCATTGTTTCTGAAACCATTCTGAGTCAGTTCAATAGTACTGTTATCCGCACCCTGGCCTACATCGGCGCCGTTACCATAACCGCTCTGGGTAATGGTCGTTTCAGATTTACGGGCATCGCTTTGCAGAGCAAGCGCAGCGTTAGCGGAACCGTACTGATAAATGCTCAACGTTGAGTCCGGGCCGGAACTATTGCCGCCGCCGTTATGATTACCGCCGCCGCCCCATTGTGGAACGACGCCAGCCAGAGCACTGCCAGAAACTACGATTGCTGCGAATGCTGCCACTTTTAAAAGTTTCATGGTAAAACCCCCATCGGATTGATTTAAAAGTCGTAACGGTATTAGCGTTGGGTGACGCGAATAGCCATATGCGACTGTTTCTGCACTACAACTGCTGTTTTCTGCGTACCGTACTGGGTAATATTGGCCTTATTTCCAGAACCTTTCTGGATAATAGCCGCACTATTACCGTAAGCGCTTTGCGATATACTGGCATCGTTGGCATTGCCCGTTTGCTCAATATACGCAAAGTTATAATTCCCTGCCTGGTCGACTTTCGCCCGATTATTTCCTCCTTCTTGTGAAATAACGGACAATAGTTTTGATCCTTCCTGGCGTACTCTGGCACTATTATCCGTGCCGACTTGACCAATAATGGCCGCCTGATTAAATGAAGACTTGCTTAATTCATTTACCGCAAAATTATACTCTGAACGAGCCAGATCATAATTTGTCGCGGTTGCAATCCCAGGCGCACCCAGTATTGTCAACATCATAAATAACAATTTGTTTTTCATGCTGTCACCCTGGACCTGGTCGTACATAGCGAAAATTATCTATTACCTTGTTAGCGACATGCGTTTTTTGTTAACGCGTCGTTACGATGAAGAGTATGTCCGTGGAAACATTTTTAATAACTCACCCACGCGTGGTATTTTGTTATTTAAGCTCATACCAAAGTGCTAATAAAACGATAGCCATGTGATTTTTTATAATTGATTTTTGGCCATAGAAGATAGTGTATCGCGAACCCAAAAAATGAAGTGTTGGTGTATGTTATGCCGCCATGGGGATGTTCTTATGCTTCCTATGGGGGGCAATACGCACAAGACGTGACACACTTCGTTTTTTTTGTCTTTGTGCTGTCCAGGTTAATGCCACGTCTCAAATTTTAAGAAAAAATAAAATCAAAACATAACATATAATAATTAAAATGATTAAAAATCAATGAATTATTATAATTTGTATGATTTTTTAAATCTATGCAATAACAGCGAAATGTACAACTTTACTATCAAATCTAAACTTCAAAAAAACCCAAAAAAAACATTTTAATATATATTTTTACATATTGTTACAAGTTTAACACTTGCTTTAAGATTTGTAATGGCTAGATTGAAAACAGTTAAAAGTATTTTCGTAAATATTTTTCTCTTTCTGGATAATGGGCTATTTCAACCCACAGCAGTGCAACATCTGTCAGTACTTCTGGTGCCTTTATTTTATGGGGGCAGCTGTCAGATGTGCGATTAAAAAAAGTGGAGTTTCATCATGTTTAATGAAGTCCATAGTAGTCATGGTCACACACTATTGTTGATCACAAAGCCATCTCTGCAAGCTACGGCATTATTGCAACATTTAAAGCAATCGCTGGCCATAACCGGAAAACTGCATAATATTCAACGTTCTCTGGAAGATATCTCAGCCGGTTGCATTGTTTTAATGGATATGATGGAAGCGGATAAGAAGCTTATCCACTATTGGCAGGATAATTTAAGCCGCAAAAACAATAATATAAAAACATTATTGTTAAATACCCCTGACGATTATCCCTACCGTGAAATTGAAAACTGGCCTCATATTAACGGCGTGTTTTACGCCACTGAAGACCAGGAACACGTGGTCAGCGGATTACAGGGTATTCTGCGGGGCGAATGCTATTTTTCACAAAAATTAGCCAGTTACCTGATTACACACTCAGGAAATTACCGCTACAACAGCACCGAGTCCGCATTACTCACTCATCGCGAAAAAGAGATCCTCAATAAGTTACGTATTGGTGCCTCTAATAATGAAATCGCCAGGTCGCTATTTATCAGCGAGAATACGGTTAAGACACATCTTTATAATCTTTTCAAAAAGATAGCTGTCAAAAATCGCACCCAGGCAGTTTCATGGGCAAACGATAATCTCAGGCGGTAAGGCCATGAAACGCTATCTGACCTGGATTGTAGCAGCAGAGTTACTGTTCGCTACCGGAAACCTGCATGCCAATGAAGTTGAAGTCGAGGTTCCCGGATTGTTAACCGACCATACCGTCTCTTCGATAGGACATGAATTCTATCGTGCATTCAGCGACAAATGGGAAAGCGAATACACCGGCAATCTGACCATTAATGAAAGACCCAGTGCGCGTTGGGGAAGCTGGATCACCATAACGGTAAATCAGGACGTTATTTTCCAGACCTTTTTATTTCCAATGAAAAGAGACTTCGAGAAAACCGTCGTCTTCGCATTAGCGCAAACAGAGGAAGCATTAAATCGCCGACAAATAGATCAAACGCTATTAAGTACGAGTGATTTAGCGCGTGATGAATTCTAAAACATGATTTTTATCCGGAGGCTGTCATGCGTGTTAAACATGCAGTAGTGCTACTCATGCTTTTTTCGCCATTAACCTGGGCTGGAAATATGACGTTCCAGTTCCGTAATCCTAACTTTGGTGGAAACCCCAATAACGGTTCCTTTTTATTGAATAGCGCCCAGGCGCAAAATTCATATAAAGACCCCGCTTATGATAACGATTTTGGTATCGAAACCCCCTCAGCGTTGGATAACTTTACACAGGCTATTCAATCGCAAATTCTGGGCGGCTTGTTGACCAATATTAATACCGGGAAACCAGGACGTATGGTGACCAACGATTTTATTATCGATATCGCTAATCGCGACGGACAGCTCCAGCTCAACGTCACGGACAGAAAAACGGGAAGAACCTCGACCATCGAAGTGTCAGGTTTACAAACTCAGTCAACCGATTTTTAAGCTACAGTCACTAAAGGATATAAATCATGCCGCGCTTACTTATTTTGGTTGCCGTTTTATTGTTGAGCGGATGCTTAACTGCCCCGCCGAAACAAGCTGCGAAACCGACATTAATGCCCCGCGCACAAAGTTACAAAGATTTGACGCACTTACCTGCTCCCACCGGTAAGATCTTTGTTTCGGTATATAACATTCAGGATGAAACGGGCCAATTTAAACCTTACCCGGCAAGTAACTTTTCTACGGCTGTGCCGCAGAGCGCCACCGCTATGTTGGTCACTGCGCTGAAAGATTCGCGCTGGTTTATCCCGCTGGAACGACAAGGCTTACAGAATCTTTTGAATGAACGGAAAATTATTCGCGCAGCCCAGGAAAACGGCACCGTGGCGATGAATAACCGTATCCCGCTTCAGTCGCTGACGGCGGCAAATATTATGGTGGAAGGTTCTATTATTGGTTATGAAAGTAACGTCAAATCCGGCGGGGTCGGCGCAAGATATTTCGGTATTGGCGCCGATACTCAGTATCAGCTGGATCAGATTGCTGTCAACCTGCGCGTGGTTAACGTCAGTACGGGCGAGATCCTTTCTTCGGTGAACACCAGTAAAACGATCCTTTCCTATGAAGTACAGGCAGGCGTGTTCCGTTTTATTGATTACCAGCGCTTACTGGAAGGCGAAATCGGCTATACCTCGAACGAACCGGTGATGCTGTGTCTGATGTCAGCCATTGAAACCGGCGTTATCTTCCTCATTAATGATGGTATCGATCGCGGCCTGTGGGATTTGCAGAATAAAGCGGACAGGCAAAATGATATTCTGGTGAAATACCGTGAGCTGTCAGTACCGCCAGAATCCTGATGAATACGACAAAGCGTGGGGAAGAACCCCACGCTTTTTTATTTTGTGACCGCCGTATTCGCTGAATGTTGCTCGCGGCGTGATGCCAGCCATAGCCCACTATTTTTCATGGCATAGCCAAAGATTAGCCCCAGCGCCAGCGACGGTAATACCAACCGCCAGTCACCCTGCCCTGCAAATGTCGCGCAGGCGCCGATAAATGTTCCCGGAACAAAAGAAAGCAATAGCTGCTTTGCCTGGATACACATCAGGAATGCCACGATCCCCGTCAACACGTAACTGACAATTTCCAGATGCGGCGCCAGCGCGCTACCGTGAATAATGACCAGCGCCCACACCATACCGCTTAACAGCGTACAAGCGGAAATCAACAATCCCTTAAAGCCGCCCTGCGGACAGGCGAAATAAGCCGTACAGCCTAAAAAACCGGCCCAGCTTAGTAACCCCAGGGAGACGGCCACCCATCCCCATATTCCAGAAAGGATGCCCGTAGTGATAGCAATAGAAAGAAGTATGTTCATGGCGCGCATCATAACAGAAAAGCGGCACATTAATGAGATCACGCACACATTTTATGCAATGATGTAAAACACGTTGCAGTTAATGGTGATTTACATCACATTATTCTTCATCTTCTTCCTGAAGTTCATCCCACATGGCCCCTATCGCATCACGCGTTAGCGGCGCCAGAGTGCGCCAGAATGGCGTAACGGCATGGGCTTCAACTTTACCGAGGAAAGTATTGCACCAGGGAAGCAGATAATCGGCAAATAAGGTTTCCAGCGCTTCACTTTCATCTTCGGCAGACTGATCTTCCAGCCAGGAGGCCGCGAGCAATAAAGTGCCAATGTGATCGGCAGGCGTATCGGCCAGCGGCATCCCTCGCGACGTTAAAAAAGCGCGCACCTCAGACTCTTCCGCGCCTTCGACCCACGCACTGCGGTATGGCGCTACCGCGCACTCTTCCCCAACAAATAACGCATTGTAATCAGTGGAAATCTGCGTGATATCGCAGCTTTTCTGTAAACGCGCCAGCATGTCATCCTGCTCCAGCGGCCAGTTTGCCGCCAGTTTACCTTCACGGATTAACGTAAACAGCGGAACCAGTAAAGGATCTTGCGGTTGGCGGTAAAACAACGATCCCAGCACACGGCACAGGATTGAAAACTCATTCATTGATATCTTCCCATAAATAACGATTAAAGTTCGGCAAATTCCGGTACAGGCGCCATACCGCGTGATTCGAGAAAGGCCAGTAAGCGCTGCGGCGAGACGTTCAGGATTCGATCTTCCGGAAAATTCACCGCATCCAGAATTTTCCGGCATTCGGTGAAATCGCCAAGCGTAAAGGCCGTATGGGAATCAGAGCCTAACGCTACCCAGCCTCCCGCATCGCGTACGGCGGCAGCGACCGCGCGGCAATTATCTTCGCTTCCTTTACGCGAATGCAGAAAAGAAGAGTTGTTGATTTCCAGCGCTACATGGTGTTTCGCCGCCGCCTGCGCGATGGCTTTAACCTCCACTGGATACTTTGGATTTCCGGGGTGACTAATTATATGCACCTTGCCGCTGGCGATGGTCGCGATCATCGCCTGGGTATTGGTTTCTTTATCATGTGGCGCAAAAACGGGCTCATGGAAGCCTGCGATAATCAGATCCAGCGAGTCGAACATCTTTCCGGAACAATCAATTTCACCGTTAATGTTCTTGATATTCGCCTCAATGCCACGCAGTATCCCCACGCCGTCAACCAGACGCGGCCAGATGCGCATGTTAATAAAATGCCAGTGATGCGGCGCATCTTCCATGTCCGGACCATGATCGGTAATCGCAAAAAGTTTAATGCCTTTGCGTTTGGCTTCCGCGATATAATCGCTCAGAGTACTGTAGGCATGAGTGCTGGCGACGGTATGCATATGCAGGTCAACGGGATACATTGCTCTCTCCTGTAGTCATTTCCGACAAGGATAGCAGGTATCGCCAGCGTTTTTTAGCGAAACCCGGCCCGCGCCGGGTTGATGTCAATATCCTCTCGCCCGATCCACCTGCCCCGTCACCGGCTCTCCCTTCTCCAGTTGGGTAATGGTGCGGCTAATATAATCGATGGCTTCCGCCGGACGGGTGACTGCCGCAATGTGCGGCGTCATGGCGACTCGCGGATGGCGCCATAATGGACTTTCCTGCGGTAACGGTTCCTGGCTAAAGACATCCAACATCGCGCCTTTTAGCTTACCGCTATCAAGCGCAGCCAGCAGATCCGCCTCCTGAACATGCACGCCGCGCGCGAGATTCAACACGTAAGCGCCATCCGGCAATTGATCCAACAATTCGCTATTAATAATTCCTACCGTTTGGGCCGTATTCGGCAGCAGATTAATCAGCACCCGCGTCTGGTTCAGGAAAGCGCGCAGCTCTTCACGCCCTACATAACTTTCCACGCCAGGCCAGGATTTGCGGCTACGACTCCAGCAACGTAACGGGAACCCCCACGCCTGTAGACTTTCTGCCACTTTTGCGCCCAGTACCCCTGCGCCCATGATACCGACGCTAAACTCTTCGCGGGTATATTCCGGCAACGGTTTCCATAGCGCCTGATTTTTCAGCGCCTGATAATCATCGAAACGACGGAACCAGTGTAATACCTGGCTGACGGCATACTCCTGCATTTGCAGGCCCATTCCGGTATCTTCCAGACGGAATAGAGGAATGGAGGCGTCCAGCATTTCCGGATGCGCATTTAATTTACTCAGAATTGCATCCACCCCAGCGCCCAGCGCAAAGACGGCTTTTAAGCGTCTTCCGGCCAGCATTTCAACCGGGGGCTGCCATACAAGCGCATAGTCTGCGGGGTTGTTATCACCGACCTTCCATTCACGAACGCGCGCATGTGGGAGAGCCTTCTCCAGCGCATTTACCCACCAGGCGGCGTTAAATGTCGGGTGATAAAAAATTATCTCCATGTTATCTCCTGAGCAGTATGGTGCGGAATGTGATTGCGCCTGTTATCAGCGTTTTCAACGGGATGTGCAGCATAGCAAATTTCCCGGCGCGGGCAAAAAAAGCAGTTTTCGCTTATTAAAGCCACAGATTGGTGGAAGTTTGTATAAACGCGCTTTTTTTTAAAAAAGTTGATTGACGTAGAATGGATATTTCCCTACATTAGCGCCCGTTCCAGTAATGCTGGAGCGACAATATGGTGAGGTGTCCGAGTGGCTGAAGGAGCACGCCTGGAAAGTGTGTATACGGCAACGTATCGGGGGTTCGAATCCCCCCCTCACCGCCATATTTAAGTTGAGAGCCTGTACAGAAGTACGGGCTTTTTGCTTATATGTATCCCCCAAACCAAGGGGGGATGAGAACCACCGACCGGGGTTCGACAACTGGCGCAGCCAGTTGGACAGACCGGGCGCACAGCGAACGGGCTGCCCCGAAGGGGCGAGCAAAGCGAGTCAATCCCCCCCTCACCGCCATATTTAATACAAAATCAATAACTTACAACGTAATTTTGGTTTTACCCTGCATAAAATGCTGCATAAAGAAGCTCGTGTAATGGATCGGCACCAAAAAAGTGTGCCATCTGAGCCATCGATAACCTGCTTTCACATACCCTACCCTGCCCATGATCACCTCGGAAGCAATGCCCCTTTTTCGCTGGACACGACTGATTTTAGCTCTCCTTCTCACTCATTCCATGTACTCACCGTCTTTTATTACCATCCGCTGATAATGATTTTCCCGTTTCTTCAGGTACTACCATCATTCAACATCTATGGGTATCTATGAGTTACATTTTTTAGCGCCCAACATTCCAGATTGAAGTCAGCAAAATCTGTTTGAGTCGTCGGTTCTCGTCTTCCAGGCCTGTGGTTTTTTAGTATCAGCCGCTTCCATCCCGCGAAATGTAGCGTTCCTGGTCTTCGGAAATATTGTTTTCACCAATAAGACTGAGAATGGCAGTGTCCAGCGTCGACACCAGCCTCCATAGCGTCATAGCGGTATGGCTTTCTACATCCGTCTCAAAGGCTATATCCGGGAAGACCCAAGCTTGAGCGTTATTGACTACGTATTCGGTAAGCGTGTGTAAATCACCTCCAATCCGTTAACTCCACAGCATTCCGCCTTAATGGCAGGATGCTGTTTTTGTCCGGAAACGGAGACAAAAAACCCGTTCCAGCAATGAGTTACGTCTGTTACGTTTCATATATGGGAGATGGCGGATGCCGGAAACTTCGGCGGTAGTGTGTCTGAAACGCCTGTCCTCCTCACTGCCACGAACGGGCCGTGGTTCCTTTTTCGCCAATGAATCCAGGATAAGGTTATGTCACAAAATGGCCTGCGTTTTACGCTGGATGTGGACGGATTAACGCCGACGGCAACCGCTGTCGTCGGCTTCCCCCTCTGGTGGTATCAACAGTTCAACAGGTGCGAGTAGGAATCAGAATGAAAGACTAAAAACACCAGATGAAGCACCTAATGATAGCATTAAATCAGGTCATGTTTGAGAAAAGATGAATGTTAAACTGGTATTATGCCGGGGCAAAGGGCTTAGAATCCAGGGGGAAATATTATGCGAGATCAAGACTTTAGTTACTTCATTGAGAAATTTGGAGAAGCTACATCTTATAGCGCTGTTCCAGAGAAAAGTATGACAAAATGGAAAGGAATTCTTCCGGATAAACTTCTTTCTTACTGGAAAACAGAGGGATGGGGAACGTATAAAAATGGATTGTTTAGTCTTGTCAATCCTGATGAGTATGAAGATGTACTGGATATATGGCTAGAAGATACTCCATTTAAAGAAATGGACGCATACCATGTCATAGCCAGGAGTGCCTTTGGCGAATTATATGTTTTTGGTGAGTCTACCGGAAGAAATATTACGATTCAGCCTTTATTTAATCAAATAATTTTTTTCGAAAATGGTTTTATGGTAAAAACAACAGATGAATTAAATAGTGAAATTGAATCTTTTCTTGCATTTTCAAGTGTTGAAGAGTTTGATTTATTTGATTGTAATGATAATTACATTTTTGACCGGGCAGTTAAACAACTAGGCGTATTAGCTGATAATGAAATGTTTAGTTTGGAACCTGCATACATTTTTGGCGGAGAAATAAAAATTGAAAATTTGAGTAAAGTGGACTGTCAAATACATTTGATGATTCTGAGAGAGTTATCTTCCCCTAATATTATAGGCTTCTAAAGGAGGGATTTATCAATTCTGGAAATGGCTTGAAATAGATGAATATTGACCTGAGGCTGGCTATGTAAAGATAACAGACTTAGACAGGAATGATATAATACATGATAAATAACCCAACTATTTTCTTGAGAATCTTTTAGATTTGTTGGATATAGTTCCCTGCATCGGAAAAAGCGCAGAAGAAGCAACTCCACCAGTAAAACAGGAAACACCGGCAGAAAAAAATGAAGGTGATGGCTGGTTAGATGGATTACAGACGGAACTTGATGTGGCTGGCCTTGTTCCAGGGCCTGGCATTTTTCCTGACCTGCTGAATGCAGGAATAAGCTTGTGCCGAGGGAGTTATGTTGAGGCTGGTTTTTCTCTTTTTGCTGCAATACCAATAGCTGGAGATGCTGCCGGGGCTGGTAAACTGGCCTAGAATGTAGTGAGACGTATAAAAAATCCGTAGCGTAATTATCTAAGGTTGATTGGTATAAATATATTAATGAGCAACTTAACCAAAATAAGCATATCATAAAATATTTAAGGAAATAATATGAATATTACTGAATGCATTAGCTTTCTAAGGTTTACAACTATTCATCCACAATTTGATTTATATTTGATAACTAATGGAATAAGAAATCGTCCTCAAGATAAAGGTGGAATAGAATATTTTGATATTCCAGATGGTAGTGTTTCTCTTGGTTTTAGAATCAGATCCACTTATGAGTCTGAGAGTTTGCTTCCCATCAAGTCTGATGGGGAGTTTGTTTTTTCTGAACTTGTGGTCTATCAAAAAAACAAGGATGACTTACCATATAAATTAAATTTCAATGACCATCTACAATTCTTAAGAGAAAAGCTGGGAAAAGAGTTAAAAGATAATCAAAACGGGTTGCCAGAAAGAAGAGTTTTAACGTTTTTTCATGATTTTTTAGTTATCGTTATTTTCATGGATTCAAGTGAAAATATCAATCTTATTAAATTTATTTCCCCTAGTGTTTTTCATCGAAAAAATTTAGGAATTAACATATAATATTTCTTTAAAACGAATCATTTCTTATAATATTAAATTTATCTAATTGACCTGGAGGAAAATATACAAACAGGCCCCTTTACTGCCCCCCCTGGCCAGTACAACCAGAGTTGGCAGGTTCAACATCGGGGGCTATATTTACCGGGAAAGCAAATATTAACATTGGTGGATAATGGTATCTTATGAAACTGTCAGGCAAGATTATCAAGGTGTATCATAATAATTTTTTTAGATTTTTTTTTGGCATCGTAATGTCCTCGCTAATTTGTTTTTTATTGATCAGGAATATAAATAATATACATAGCATTATATTTATTAAATTTCTTGTAGCACTATCAGGATATATATTCTTTTATTATAGTGCATTTTCATTAGTAGACATTGGGATTGAGGGAATACACCACTTCCACATTAAATACAATAATAAAAACATTAATAAACAGCCAATACTCTCATTTATGAAACATAAACATACGATAAGTTTCTCTCTAAAGATTTTTATTACTATATTTTATTTCTACATGGCCATTAAATTTATAATATTCGAATATTAGAAAAAGTTTTAATATAAAATGTTTAAGTTTTCTAGTTGTGATGTATTTTATGTTAAAAAATAAAATGTAGATAATCCAGAGAAATTTATTATAATGAAAGAAATCAATAATAAACCATCCTTCCTGTGGGCAGTGACATGTAATTTTGAATACCAGAAAGAACATTTTTAGCGATGCCGTTATACATCCTCAGAAGTAACAAAATTATATTACAAGATATTACTCCCATCAGATGTAAAACCGGGCAGTATTAAACCTGAGCTAATCGCAGGAACTAATAATCTCTATGCTACTGGTTGCTATAAGACCATTTCAGAAGCAAAATCCCCCTTTACAGAACTTGATGTAGTCTATGAGCATATAAATAAGGCCCCATGCGCGTGAGCGTCTGGCGATCCGCAGATACAATCCGTCAACACCACTTACAGCATAGCGACCTTCCGCTTTAAGCCTGGAAACGGCTAAGGCGGACAGTTCTCTGGCTTTCTTTGGCATAATCCCCACTATTCTGCCATGCATCCTGTACTGCATAAAATGACGATTTTACGAAAAGATAGCAATACGCCAGCGAACAAAGAATAATGGCAACGCATTGTATATAAAGAAATAATTATGATTAATGCGAATGATAATGAACGTAAATATGGCAGCCCTCTCACCGCCATCTTCAAGAAGGAGCTCGTACGAAAGTACGGGCTTTTTTTCGTATTAAGTCACCTGACCGGGGATAGACAACAAAGCCCGGTCTCCCGGGCTCTGAAAGTCAATGCTATATTAGCTGTATGCGTGAAGCGTTCGCTGACAAAGCGCCGAGCGCACGCAGTCGTCTTTGTTGAAATGCACAATCCCTACCATGTCATCTTCTTCAAAGCGTTCCAACGCATCGCTCAACCCGGAACGCACGCCGCGCGGCAGGTCGCATTGCGTAATATCGCCATTGACAATGACCGTGACATTTTCGCCTAGTCGCGTCAAAAACATTTTCATTTGCGCCGCAGTCACATTTTGCGCCTCGTCGAGGATCACGACCGCATTTTCAAAAGTACGCCCACGCATATAGGCGAACGGGGCAATTTCTACCTTACCGATTTCCGGGCGCAAACAATATTGCATAAAGGACGCGCCCAACCGTTTAAGCAGGACATCGTAGACGGGACGAAAATAAGGCGCGAATTTTTCAGCGATATCACCGGGCAAAAAACCAAGATCTTCATCAGCCTGCAATACCGGACGCGTCACAATGATCCTCTCGACGTCCTTATGAATCAATGCTTCTGCCGCCTTTGCCGCACTGATCCATGTTTTTCCGCAGCCGGCTTCGCCGGTCGCAAAAATAAGCTGTTTACTGTCGATAGCGTTCAGATAATGCGCCTGTGCTTCATTTCGCGCCTTAACAGGAGAGGTATCGCGACTATCGCGCGCCATGCCAATGGCTTCTACTCCGCCCATCTGTACCAGTGACGTGACCGATTCTTCTTCACGTTGCTTATGACTACGCGAATCTCGTCTCAACACACGCTTTGCTTCACGACGAGCTTTGATCACTGCTTTTTGTCTTCCCATGGATAGCACCTTGAGTTGTAGGTATACATCACCCGCGTTCTCTTGAACGCGATTATGCGCACACACATCTGAGGGTTGGCTTCCTTGTAAGCCTTAGCTTGCTTTTTGAAACGACGCCACACACGGCTACGCGCACCACATATGACGTCATGGGTATGGACAGTAAGAGAAATGATGAGAGCTTTTAAGGTGACAAGACCACCACCGGAGAGAGAATGTCCGTACAGGGTGTTGTAACTACTGTAAACAATGTGTCCTGGTGCGGACATTACCATTCGCGATCTCCATAGTGAGTGACCATCACTGCCGGGGAACTACCGCTATTACTACTAAGTACAACACAAAACATCAATAATGCAACAATATATTCACCAAGTATTAACCAAACATTATTGCGTCATTGTCAGTCTCTTACAGAAAGATTACACGATTATTTCATCGGCAGGAGACTAAAAAAGATAATCATTAGCTACTGCGGGTATTAATGGTAAAACCACCCATAACCCATTGAATATTCAACATATAAAAAGTTAAAATGGAGTAATTAACGTGTCCTCTCTCCCATCGCTAAAACGGCATTATTTATGCAAAATTTTGTGCGGCATACTTACGCCAGTAACGCTGACTCGTTTTAATTTTTGTCATTACCCTATTGCGTCAAGGCTATTGGTACCATTAACAGGCGATTTCATATATGGCCAGTTAGTGATTACTCGAGACGTATTACGGCCGCGTTAACGGCGCTCAAGGGCTAAAAATAGTTTGAGAGAGCGTCCTCATTTACCTGAACATCTTCAGTCAATCGGTCCGGGACTTATCAGAGGACCAGGCAGGCGTATAACGCCGCCTGGTAAAATATGTCCGATGGCAATAATGCTATCGGACATGTCGGTTATTCCGCCTGTAGCTTCGACGGCGGCGCGGAATGATAATGCGCGTCCGCTTTTGCAAAGCGTTCCTGCATCGCTGCTGTCGGCGCTTTGCCAAGCAGGCTAAAGATTACGATCCCCAGGCTGCCGAAAATGAAGCCAGGGATGATCTCATACAGATCCAGCCAGCCATATTGTTTCCAGACGATAACCGTCACCGCGCCAATAATCATTCCCGCCAGCGCGCCGTTACGTGTCATACGCGACCACATCACAGAAAACAGGACAACAGGTCCAAATGCCGCGCCGAATCCAGCCCAGGCGTAGCTCACCAGCCCCAGCACACGGTTATCAGGATTCGCCGCCAGCGCAATGGCGATCAGCGCTACCACCAGCACCATCACTCGCCCTACCCATACCAGCTCTTGCTGGCTGGCGCTTTTACGCAGAAAAGCCTTATATAAATCTTCTGTAATCGCGCTGGAGCATACCAGCAACTGACAGCTCAACGTCGACATCACCGCCGCCAGGATAGCAGACAGCAGAACACCGGCAATCCACGGGTTAAACAGGATCTGCGCCAGTTCAATAAATACGCGTTCTGAGTTTTGGTTCACCGCCCCGGCCAGCGCGGGGTTATTGTTAAAGTACGCAATGCCAAAGAAGCCCACCGCCACCGCGCCCGCCAGACACAGAATCATCCAGGTCATACTGATACGACGCGCATGAACAATACTGTGATGGGAATCCGCCGCCATAAAGCGCGCCAGGATATGCGGCTGACCGAAGTAACCCAGTCCCCAGCCCATCAGAGAAATAATAGCGACAAAATTCAGCCCCTTGAGCATGTCGACATTCTCGATGCTCTTTTGCTTGATCACCTCCAGCGACTCGCTAAAACCGCCTACGCCGACAATAACCATCACCGGCGTCAGGATTAACGCAAAAATCATCAGGCTGGCCTGAACGGTATCCGTCCAGCTAACGGCAAGAAACCCGCCTATAAACGTATAAATAATGGTTGCCGCGGCCCCCGCCCACAGTGCGGTTTCATAGCTCATACCGAAGGTGCTTTCGAACAGTCGTGCCCCAGCGACAATACCTGATGCGCAATAGATAGTGAAAAACAGCAGAATGACCAGCGCGGAAATAATACGCAGGACTCGGCTCTTATCTTCAAACCGACCGGTAAAATAGTCCGGTAGCGTGAGCGCGTTATTGTTAAATTCGGTATGCACGCGCAGGCGCCCGGCCACCAGCTTCCAGTTAATCCATGCGCCTAACGTCAGGCCAATGGCGATCCAGCTTTCAGAGATCCCCGACAGAAAGATAGCGCCAGGCAGCCCCATTAACAGCCAGCCGCTCATATCCGACGCGCCGGCTGATAAAGCCGTAACAAACGGCCCCAGACTGCGACCGCCAAGAATATAGTCATCAAAGTTTTTGGTTGAGCGCCAGGCGATAAACCCAATCAATATCATGCCAAAAATATAGACACAGAATGTCACCAACATCGGTGTGCTAATAGCCATCAAGGTTCTCCAAATTTATTTATTGGCACTACCGTAGCGTGCCGTTTTGTACCCTGCCGGAACGTGGCAAGGGTGTTATGTTTACCAGGGCGACCGTATCCTGCCGGAAGCGGTGGTTATTCACAATCGATTTAACACACCATTTACATCAAATTTGATTGCAGAGGGATACTATTTTTCTCCAGGTTGCACTCTCTCACATTTTTTGCGGTTGCACCTTTTAAAAGTGTTAACTACCGCAGAGAAAATAAATCCAGATGGTTTTCCCCGTCAGACTCCCTCTTTCTTTTTTTAACAATTTATTCATTTTTAAGCTTGCAACGCAGGTCACATTTAACGCGGTTGCACAAAGTTGCAACATAGTGGATATTTTCCGCTAACTATTGGTTAGCAGACAGAGCGAATAACAGGAGTAGAGGGTATGGGAACCACCACGATGGGGGTTAAGCTGGACGACGCCACGCGCGAACGGATCAAAATGGCCGCGTCGCGTATCGATCGCACGCCGCACTGGTTAATAAAACAGGCAATCTTTAGCTATCTGGACAAGCTGGAAAATAGCGATACGCTACCGGAGCTACCTGCGCTGTTTGCCGGCGCGGCAAATGAAAGCGAGGAGCCGGTCGCGCCGCAGGATGAGCCGCATCAGCCCTTTCTGGAGTTTGCCGAACAGATTCTTCCCCAATCCGTCTCTCGCGCCGCCATCACCGCCGCCTGGCGCCGCCCGGAAACCGATGCGGTGTCAATGCTAATGGAACAGGCGCGCCTGTCGCCGCCTGTCGCTGAGCAGGCGCATAAACTGGCGTATCAACTGGCGGAGAAATTGCGCAATCAAAAATCCGCCAGCGGTCGCGCGGGTATGGTACAAGGCCTGTTGCAGGAGTTTTCCCTCTCTTCGCAAGAAGGCGTAGCGCTGATGTGTCTGGCGGAAGCGCTGCTGCGTATTCCCGACAAAGCTACGCGCGATGCGTTAATTCGCGACAAAATCAGTAATGGCAACTGGCAGTCGCATATTGGCCGTAGCCCGTCGCTGTTTGTAAACGCCGCCACCTGGGGGCTGCTCTTTACCGGCCGACTGGTCTCAACGCATAACGAAGCCAATCTTTCGCGCTCGCTGAACCGCATTATCGGCAAGAGCGGCGAGCCGTTAATCCGCAAAGGCGTCGACATGGCGATGCGTTTAATGGGCGAGCAGTTCGTGACTGGCGAAACCATTGCTCAGGCGCTGGCGAATGCCCGAAAACTGGAAGAGAAAGGGTTCCGCTATTCTTACGATATGCTGGGCGAAGCCGCGTTAACCGCCGCCGATGCGCAGGCCTATATGGTCTCTTACCAGCAAGCGATTCATGCCATCGGCAAAGCGTCTAACGGTCGCGGTATTTACGAAGGGCCAGGCATCTCGATTAAGCTGTCCGCCCTGCATCCACGCTATAGTCGCGCACAATACGATCGGGTAATGGAGGAGCTTTATCCGCGCCTGAAATCCCTGACGCTGCTGGCGCGCCAGTATGACATCGGTCTCAATATCGACGCCGAAGAGGCGGATCGTCTGGAGATCTCGCTCGATCTGCTGGAAAAACTCTGCTTCGAACCCGAACTGGCGGGCTGGAACGGCATTGGCTTTGTGATCCAGGCTTACCAGAAACGCTGCCCGCTGGTCATTGATTATTTAGTCGATCTGGCCTCCCGTAGCCGCCGTCGGCTGATGATTCGTCTGGTGAAAGGCGCCTACTGGGATAGCGAGATCAAACGCGCGCAAATGGAAGGGCTGGAGGGCTATCCGGTTTATACCCGCAAAGTGTATACCGATGTCTCTTATCTGGCCTGCGCGAAAAAACTGCTCGCCGTCCCTAATCTGATCTACCCGCAGTTCGCGACCCATAACGCTCACACACTGGCGGCGATTTATCATCTGGCCGGGCAAAATTACTATCCGGGTCAGTACGAATTCCAGTGCCTGCACGGCATGGGAGAACCGCTGTATGAACAGGTCACCGGTAAAGTGGCGGACGGAAAACTTAACCGTCCCTGCCGTATTTACGCGCCGGTGGGAACACACGAAACCCTGCTGGCCTATCTGGTACGACGCCTGCTGGAAAACGGCGCCAACACCTCTTTTGTCAACCGTATCGCCGATGCCACCCTACCGCTCGATGAACTGGTGGCGGACCCGGTCGAGGCCGTGGAAAAACTGGCGCAGCAGGAAGGTCAGGCTGGCATACCGCATCCGAAAATTCCGCTGCCGCGCGATCTGTACGGCGAAGGTCGGATAAACTCCACCGGACTTGATTTAGCGAATGAACATCGCCTCGCCTCGCTTTCTTCTGCCCTGTTAAGCAACGCCATGCAGAAATGGCAGGCCAAACCTGTGCTGGAACAACCGGTGGCCGACGGTGAGATGGCGCCGGTTATCAACCCGGCGGAACCGAAAGATATTGTCGGCTGGGGACGCGAAGCGACAGAAAGCGAGGTTGAACAGGCATTGCAAAACGCGGTCAATCAGGCGCCGGTTTGGTTTGCGACGCCGCCGCAAGAACGCGCCGCTATTTTGCAGCGGGCGGCGGTATTGATGGAAGACCAAATGCAGCAGTTGATTGGCCTGTTGGTGCGTGAAGCGGGGAAAACGTTCAGCAACGCCATTGCCGAAGTGCGCGAAGCGGTAGACTTCCTCCATTATTATGCCGGTCAAGTACGTGACGATTTCGATAACGAAACGCATCGCCCGTTAGGGCCGGTGGTCTGTATCAGTCCGTGGAACTTCCCGCTGGCCATTTTCACCGGCCAAATCGCCGCCGCGCTGGCGGCAGGTAACAGCGTTCTGGCGAAACCGGCAGAGCAGACATCGCTGATTGCCGCCCAGGGCATTGCCATTTTGCTGGAAGCGGGCGTACCGCCGGGCGTCGTGCAACTGTTGCCGGGACGGGGAGAAACCGTCGGCGCCCAGCTTACCGCCGATGCGCGTGTACGCGGCGTGATGTTTACCGGTTCCACGGAGGTCGCGACGTTGTTGCAGCGCAACATCGCCACGCGTCTTGACGCCCAGGGCCGCCCTATTCCTTTGATTGCGGAAACCGGCGGTATGAACGCTATGATTGTCGACTCTTCCGCGCTCACCGAGCAGGTGGTCGTGGATGTGCTGGCTTCCGCTTTCGACAGCGCCGGACAACGCTGTTCCGCACTCCGCGTGCTGTGTTTGCAGGACGATATCGCCGAACATACGCTGAAAATGTTACGCGGCGCGATGGCGGAGTGTCGGATGGGGAATCCAGGCCGTCTGACGACCGATATCGGGCCGGTGATTGATAGCGAGGCCAAAGCCAACATTGAACGTCATATCCAGACAATGCGCGCCAAAGGCCGCCCGGTTTTCCAGGCCGCGCGTGAAAACAGCGATGACGCGCAGGAATGGCAGACCGGTACGTTTGTTATGCCCACGCTTATTGAGTTGGAAAACTTCGCAGAACTGGAAAAAGAGGTCTTCGGGCCCGTGCTGCACGTCGTGCGTTATAACCGTAACCAACTGGCGGAGCTTATCGAACAGATTAACGCTTCCGGCTACGGGCTGACGCTGGGCGTACATACCCGTATTGATGAAACCATTGCGCAAGTCACCGGTTCCGCCCATGTCGGCAACCTGTACGTTAACCGTAATATGGTGGGCGCGGTCGTCGGCGTCCAGCCGTTTGGCGGCGAAGGACTGTCCGGTACCGGGCCAAAAGCGGGAGGGCCGCTCTATCTCTACCGCCTGCTGGCACACCGCCCGCCCAATGCGCTCAATACGACGCTGACTCGTCAGGATGCGCGTTACCCGGTGGATGCGCAGCTTAAAACCACGCTACTCGCGCCGTTGACCGCTCTGACGCAATGGGCGGCGGATCGCCCGGCGCTACAGACGCTCTGCCGACAATTCGCCGATCTGGCGCAGGCCGGCACGCAGCGCCTGCTACCGGGGCCGACCGGCGAGCGTAATACCTGGACGCTGTTGCCGCGTGAACGGGTATTATGCCTGGCTGATGACGAACAGGACGCGTTGACGCAGCTTGCCGCCGTTCTCGCCGTCGGCAGTCAGGCGCTATGGTCAGACGACGCCTTCCACCGCGATCTGGCGAAACGTCTCCCTGCCGCCGTTGCGGCGCGTGTCCAGTTTGCGAAAGCGGAAACGCTGATGGCGCAGCCGTTTGACGCGGTGATTTTCCACGGCGACTCCGACAAGCTGCGGACCGTGTGCGAAGCCGTCGCCGCCCGCGAAGGCGCGATAGTGTCGGTACAGGGGTTCGCCCGCGGCGAAAGCAATATACTGCTGGAACGGCTCTATATTGAACGTTCGCTGAGCGTAAACACTGCCGCCGCTGGCGGTAATGCCAGCCTGATGACAATTGGCTAATACTGTGGTTAATTAAGGCTCCGTCAATGGAGCCTTTTTACTCGCGTCAGAGGACCGTATGAAACGAATTTTCCTTACCTGCGCGGCGTTGTTGTTCAGCAGTCAGGCGTTGGCCGATGAGTGTGCCAGCGCCAGTACGCAGCTGGAAATGAATCGCTGCGCCGCCGCGCAATACCAGGCGGCAGATAAAAAGCTGAACGAAACCTATCAAAGCGCGCTTAAGCGTGCGCAACCGCCGCAGCGCGAGCTGTTACAAAAAGCACAGGTGGCATGGATTGCCCTGCGCGACGCCGATTGCGCGTTGATTCGTTCAGGTACGGAGGGCGGCAGCGTGCAACCCATGATCGCCAGCCAGTGCCTGACCGATAAAACGAACGAACGCGAAGCGTTTTTAGCCTCACTGCTGCAATGTGAAGAGGGTGATTTGAGCTGCCCACTGCCGCCAGCCGGTTAACGCACGCGAATCCCTTCAATAATAATGCGCTGAACGCTTTCGACCGTTTGGTTGAAAAAGGCTTCATCGCGAAGCGTCGCGCCGGTTACCGCCTCAACCTGAGGGGCAAAATCGGCGTAATGTTGCGTGGCGGCCCAAATCATGAAGATCAAATGGTGCGGGGAGACGGGCGCCAGTTTCCCGCTGTGCACCCATCCGGCAATCAGCGCGGATTTTTCATCTATCAACGCTTTTAGATCGCCGGTCAGTTCCTCCATTAAGAGCGGCGCGCCCGCCAGCATCTCCATGCAGAAGAGCCGCGACGCCTGCGGATAATCACGCGAAACCTCCAGCTTGAGACGGATATACTCTTTGATGGCCTCCAGAGGGGAAAATTCTGCGCGAAACGCCTTGAGCGGCGCCAGCCAGACATCCAGGATCTGTCGCATTACCGCGACATACAGCGCCTCTTTCGAGGGATAATAATAAAGCAGATTGGTTTTGGAGACGCCTGCCCGCTCGGCGACCTGCTCAAGACGCGCGCCATGGATACCATACTGGGAAAAAACAGCAAGCGCGGCGGTTAAGATAAGCTGCCGTTTTGCACCGGTGGCCTGCGAGCGTTTCCCGATTTTTTTCTCTGTGCGTTGCGACATGCGCCCTCTCCTTTTTGTCAGGACGCAAGCATACCAAATCCGGCTTATAAACAAAAAAACCGCCGGAAATCCGGCGGCGGTGGCGCATGACGCTTTTTAGCGTGAAACGCTCAGCGTCTTGCTGTTGTGACGCAGGCTAGCTATTACGGTTACTGCTTTTGCCCCCTTTTTTGCCTGCTTCGGATGCACGCTGCGGGTCATTCTTAAAATTGCCCCCGCTGTGCTGACCACCTTTACGACCTGCTTCTGATGCTCTTTCGCGGTCTTCCGCAAAATTACCGGAACCGCCACGATGGTTTGCCATTACTGACCTCCGTCATAGATTAGACATCATATTGCATAGGTAATGAGGAGTATCTCCTCGCGCAGCGTATGAACGATATCATCAGTAACGCCGCGTAACATTAAGCATAGTGAAAAACGCCGTGGTAGGCCGCTTACCGAAATATTCTGCAACATCAGAAGCCGAATATGCAGAATAATAACCATAAGAAATAAATAAGTTATTCTTATATTTGGGAAAATCAAAGCGCTTAAAAATGTATCATTTTGCAACAAAGGTCGCCAAATTAATTATTGTTATAAATCAAAGAAATGGCGCTGAAATTTGCACTCTTCACAGGAGAGCATATCTTTAAATAGACGTAGCGAATCGCTACACACCTGATTAATCTGAGGAGTAGTACAAATGGCAAAGATTCTGGTGCTCTATTATTCCATGTACGGACACATTGAAACCATGGCGCACGCGGTGGCGGAAGGGGCAAAGAAAGTCGACGGCGCAGAGGTCATTATAAAGCGTGTGCCAGAAACAATGCCGCCTGAAATCTTCGCAAAAGCTGGCGGTAAAACGCAAAACGCACCGGTTGCCACCCCACAGGAGCTGGCGGATTACGATGCCATTATTTTTGGTACGCCAACCCGGTTTGGCAATATGTCAGGCCAGATGCGTACCTTCCTGGACCAAACCGGCGGACTGTGGGCATCCGGCGCACTATACGGCAAGCTCGGCAGCGTGTTCAGTTCTACCGGAACGGGCGGCGGCCAGGAGCAGACCATCACCTCGACCTGGACTACTCTTGCCCATCATGGGATGGTGATCGTCCCGATAGGCTATGCCGCACAGGAACTCTTTGACGTCTCCCAGGTTCGCGGCGGCACGCCTTACGGCGCAACGACTATCGCCGGAGGCGACGGTTCACGTCAACCAAGCCAGGAGGAACTCTCTATCGCTCGCTATCAGGGGGAATACGTCGCCGGTCTGGCAGTCAAACTCAACGGCTAATCTTCAACAGGAGGATTCGAATGCCAACTCAAGAAGCAAAAGCGCACCGCGTCGGCGAATGGGCAAGCCTGCGTAATACGTCGCCGGAAATTGCCGAAGCCATTTTTGAAGTCGCTCACTATGACGAGAAACTGGCAGAAAAAATATGGGAAGAAGGTAGCGATGAGGTGCTGATCAAAGCCTTTGAGAAAACGGACAAAGACTCGCTCTTCTGGGGCGAACAAATCATCGAACGTAAAAACGTATAACACAAACGCCCCCGCCTGCGCGGGGGCATACGGCTATTTTGCGGCAGTGTTCATGACGTTATCAAACTTATCCAGCGGACAGAAGCCGTTCGCATCCACCGGACATCCTTTCAGTTCCAGGGTTACCCTTTGCGCGGGCGATTTGAGCGTTAACGCTTCCGCATTGCGTAACTGCCGGGCGCTCTGGTAGACATACTCGATTTTCATCAAATCCCGGTTAGCGTTGCCGTCATGCCAGCGTTGGAAGACAAGCTGACCGCCAATCGGCGTTCTCTCATACTGGTCATGGAGCTGATAGGGTTTAAAATCCAGGGCCGTCAGCAGCGACGCGATATTGGAATCATGCCCCACCAGCACGGTAACCTTCGGCGCGCTAACGCGATCGGCAACCAGCACCTTATCGATATATTTCACCAGCGGCGCAGCGACATTGCGCGCCACCGTGGGTGAGGTAAACAGGCTGTCCTGATAGCCGTTTTTCAGTTTTGACAGCACCTTCCACTGCCGATCGGTGTGGATCCCGCCCCAGGCGACCTGATCCATCGGAAACCCTTCGTAATATTGCAGGGTAAACGCATCCACCAGCGAGTTCCCTACTTTCAGCGGCCCCTGCACGCCAGGCTCTTGCTGATAGTTCGCGCTGAAGGTATCTTTCGCGTCGATTAGCGAACACTGATGCTTCTCTTTGCAGGACGGCGAGTCCTGATAATGCGTTATCTGCTCAAGCAGTTTATAACTCTCATCAAGATGTAGCTGACTACGCGCCTTTTCCATCGCCTGTACGGCCTGTTGCCGGAACGCGGCGGAATCATCGGTAATCACCGGATTGAAGGTAGGGTCCATAGTGCCCATTTTTTCCTGATGATGAACAGGAATATCACAGCCGGGGAAAGCGCCGGTAATGAAAAATTGCGCGGTGGCGACGGTGCGCTGCAAACTATTCGCATAGGCATATACCGTGTCGGGCGCCGGACATTCTCCCGACGGTATCAGCCCCTGCGCGACCAGCCATTCACGTGTGTAGTGTCCCATATAGACTTCCAGCACGCCGCCTTTCGTCGTCAGTTGCCCGCCGGGAACGTCCCACGCCGGCCAGGCGTTCGGCGTCGACTGCGCCAGTACGCTGCCATTATTCGCCAGCGGCGCCCGCAGATTATGGCGGCTCATCATCAGCACTTGTTGTAATTGATAACCCTCCGGCGTTGTCTGCGCCTGTACGGCGGATGACAACAAAACAGCCCCTGCCACAGCAACAGCGAGTAATGATTTTTTCATCCCTATGACCTCTTGTTGTTATCAAATCGTTCTGAGTGTGACAGAAATGGATCATTTTTCCGGGAACGATTTCGCAAAACGGGGGTTTTTCTTACAGTAAACGCGTTAGCGCCGGGAAACCCCGGCGCATATTCAGAACGTTTTTGCCCACCACAGCCGAAGCTTCATGCCCCAATAGCTGGTCCAGCCGCTGGTGGTGAACACAACCCGACCTTGTGAAACCACCACCAGCGTTGGCGTCACGCTGATTTCCCAGCCAGCGGATAAGGCGCCGTTAGCATCATTGATGACCGGGAAGTCAACGCCCTTGCGCGCCAGCCAGCGGGCAACCTCAGCGTCATCGCCGGAGCGGAGCGCAACGGTCATGACGTTTTCCCCTTCCGCCGCCAGGCGAGCGACCGCAGGCGTAGTAAAGCGGCATACCCCGCACCAGCTGGCCCAAAAATAGAGCAGTACGGGGCGTTCTTCGCTCAATGTCGCCAGAGTTGTCGACTCTCCCGTCAGCGTACGTAATGGTGTCGCGGCAAACGCCGGAGGTGCCTGCGGCGCGCGCCAGACGTCCATGACCACCATTATCGCGATGAGGAGCGCCAGAAAAACCGCGGCTTCACGCAGCCAACGCCGCAGTTTACCCGGCATTGGCAGCCGCCAGTTTTTCTTTCACCACCGCTTCCAGCGTATCCCAGGGCACTGCGCCCGGAATCAGCTCGTCGCCAATGATCGTCGCTGGCGTTCCTTGCACGCCGACCAGCCTTGCCAACTGCAAATTAGTGCGTATCGTTTCCATGCTTTTTTCATCCAGCGTCACTGGCGTAGCCCCTGCTTTCTGCTGGGCCTGTTTAATACTGTCATCCGTATGGTAACCGCGCTTTTGCATGAGTTTTTCATGTAGCGCGAGGAACTGTTGCGGATGCTCGCGCCAGGTGGTCAGCGCAATACGCGCCGCCAGTATGGAACTCTCTCCTTTGAATGGCAGCGGTTTAATAATGACCGCAACGTCAGGATATTTCTGCACAATCTTTTCCAGCATCGGATCGAGCTGTTTGCAGTACGGGCAGTTGTAATCCGTAAAGTTCACCAGCGTCAGCTTAGGGTGTTTAGCGCCTATCCGCGGGCTGGCAGGATCGTTAAACAACGCCGCATGGATCAGATTTTCAATCTGCTTTTCCTGATCCGGCGTAAAAGGGGCGGTTTCTTGCGCGATGCTCAGCGTTGAAAACAGCGCCAGCAGTAAAACAATCATGTATTTCATTGGGTTATTCCTTTCGCTTTTTTCAACGTTTGTAATACCGCATCGCGGGTCAGCAAAGTGGGCAATGCCTCCCCTTCCGGCAAGCCGGGGCCATATACCTGATTAAACGGCACGGCGACCTGGCCGCGCGTTTTCAGAAAATCTGTAATGGCATCGGACGGCAGCGTCCAGTCTCCCCGCAGCGCCACAACATCCGGCTGTTGCAAGGCGGCCTGCACATCCTCTTTTTGCAGGACGTTGTATTTATTCACTTTACAGGTAATACACCAGTCCGCAGTGACATCGACAAATACCCGCTTATGCTGCGCCAGCGCCGACTGGATTGCCTGTTCACTCAACGGTTGCCACTGAACCGTGTCTTGCGCGCTCTTTGACGCAGTGAAGCCGAAATGCGGCAGGAGTAACGTCGCCAGCCAGATAGCCGACCCCAGCATCATCAGACCGAGGATCCTGCGCAGGACATTCATCCAACGCCCGGGGCGCGGTAAACGTAGCGCAAGCCCTGGTCGTATCGCGACCAGTAGCCACGGCGCGCTCATCCCCAGGCCTAGCGCAAGGAACAGCCCCCACAGCGTCGGCAACGACGCCGTGAGCGCCACGGCGACCGCCGTGCCCAGAAACGGCGCGCTACAAGGCGTCGCCAGCAGCGTGGCGAATGCCCCCTGCCAGAAATGTCCCGACATACCGTTACCGCCGTAAGTGGCCAGTTTCGTGGTCATAGATGAGGGAAGCCTGAACTCAAAAAGCCCGAACAGGCTGGCGCTAAACAACAACATCACCAGCGCCATAAAACCAATAAACCATACATTCTGGAACTGGACTCCCCAGGCCAGCGCATGGTTTGACAGGCGAAGGAGGGTCATAAACGCCGCCAGCGCCATAAATGACGCAATGATACCGGCGACCGAAGCCAAAAATTGTCGCCTGATGTGAGAGCGGCTTTTTTCCTCTACCAATAAAATAGAGCCAAGTTTCATGCCCAGAACCGGCAGTACGCAAGGCATTAAATTAAGAATCAGCCCGCCGATCAGCGCCATCATTACAACTTGCCAGAAAGGTAGCGCCGCATTGTCCGGCGTTTGCGCTGGCGCAGCGCCAATGGTTTGCGTGCTCTCCTGGGCGATAGCGCCATCGGCTAACACGAGGGTCAGCGATTTGTTGCGCAAATCGGGCGCCTTTTCGCCCCAACTGTCCGTCACCGGCACCGTCGCCTGTAACCTGTCGCCCTCTACGCGCAGGCGAGGCTTCGCAAAATCGACGTCATCTATGGTGTCAAGATAGAGCCCGGGCGATGACCAGCCCGCCGCTCGCGTAGCAGTGACCACCAGTTCTCCCGGGCGATAGCCGACGTCAAGCGAGTCCGTCAGTCCACTGCGGAGCGGAACTTTACCCATCGCCCGCGCATAGTCATGGGCAAAATCGGCATTCTGCACAGTGGGCGTCACGGAAAAGGGGTAATCGGTCAACAGACAAACATTGCTGCAGGTTGATAACGTCAACACACCGCTCAAGGTCGCGGGCGGCGTACCGCGCACGATCATCGGAAAGGTCACCTCGTCGTGATATCCCTGGGTGGTGATATTCGCCACATCAAAGCGCGAGGGGGTTGGCCAGAACCAGCTTACCTCAGGCATGTCGCCTTTCCAGGCGATAGAGGGCGCCACGCCCCCTTCCCCCGGCGCGCGCCAGTAGGTTTTCCAGCCGTTTTCCAGTTTGACATCCAGTAACAGCCGGGTCTCGCCGTTAGCGGACGTATCGGCACGTAGCCGTATGCTGGCATGGTCGTTATCGGGCGAACGCAGCCAGCCGCTTTCCGCCGCCCAGGAGACGGGCAGCCAAAGCCATAACAGGCAGAACAGTATCCGCCTGAACAAAATCATCATATTTTTTCTCCGTGAATGAGTAATTAACCGTTAGCAATAACCGGTCTGTCATTCACGGAAGACACAAAATCGTAGATGTACCCGTAATGTGGGCGGCGAAATAGCCCGTGGAGGCGAAAACGGCAGGCGCATGACCCGGACAGGCGCCAGTAAGGAAAGCAGTAGACAAAGCGCAAGGATAGCACCTTCAAAGAGTACCGGAGGCGCCGCCAGCAGCGACTTGGCGCTTAATTCGCAGGGGGTGACCGGCGAGCCGTCATCTGTCGAGGAGGGAGCGCTGACCACCGCAGCAGAGGCCGTCGCCTGCATCTGCAAGGCGTGCAGGCCCGCCATGCGTTGCGCGGTACAAACCATTACCACGACACATGCAAGGCAAAGAAACCACCAGCCCATCCGTTGTTGTTTCGCCATTGCGCCCTCACTGTTTAACGCGAGTTATCTTAGCCACTGGCGCGGTTTTGGCAACCTTTCCCCTGTAAAGTTATGTCGGCGCGCTGCGCAACCTTCTGATAGTCGAACAACGTAATTTATTCTTACTAATGATATAACTGGTGTTTTCATACGCACTTTTCAGGTTTACCCTACACTTAGTGGAGAAACCTTTTTGGGGTCCCTTCTGTATGTATTGATTTAGCGAGATGATGCTATGGAACTTAAGGATTATTACGCCATTATGGGCGTGAAACCGACGGACGATCTCAAGACGATTAAGACCGCCTATCGCCGGCTGGCCCGCAAGTACCATCCAGATGTCAGCAAAGAACCCGATGCCGAAGCCCGTTTCAAAGAGGTTGCTGAAGCATGGGAAGTGCTGAGTGATGAGCAACGGCGCGCCGAGTATGACCAGTTATGGCAACACCGTAACGATCCACAATTTAATCGCCAGTTCCAGCAACACGAAGGCCAGCCGTATAACGCTGAAGATTTTGATGATATTTTCTCGTCTATTTTTGGTCAGCACGGTCGCCATTCGCACCACCGCCACGCCGCACGCGGTCATGATATCGAAATTGAAGTGGCGGTATTCCTGGAAGAAACGCTGGAAGAGCACCAGCGTACGATTAGCTATTCCGTCCCCGTTTATAACGCGTTCGGCCTGGTGGAGCGGGAAATTCCCAAAACATTGAATGTGAAAATCCCGGCTGGCGTCAGCAACGGGCAACGAATCAGACTGAAAGGCCAGGGCACGCCGGGGGAAAACGGCGGACCTAATGGCGATTTATGGCTCGTTATCCATATTGCCCCGCATCCGCTCTTTGATATTGTCAATCAGGATCTGGAAGTCGTCCTTCCGCTTGCCCCATGGGAGGCGGCGCTCGGCGCTAAGGTGTCTGTGCCAACGCTTAAAGAGCGTATTTTGCTGACCATTCCCCCCGGCAGCCAGGCAGGTCAGCGGCTGCGTATCAAAGGAAAAGGATTAGCCAGTAAAAAGCACACTGGCGATCTCTATGCCATCATCAAAATCGTTATGCCGCCGAAACCTGACGAGAAAACAGCTGCCCTGTGGCAACAACTGGCGGACGCGCAGTCGTCCTTTGACCCACGCCAGCAATGGGGGAAAGCATAATGGCTAACATCACTGTCACCTTTACCATCACCGAATTTTGTTTGCACACCGGCGTGACGGAAGAGGAGCTAAACGAAATCGTCGGACTTGGCGTAATTGAGCCTTACGAAGACGATAACGCCGACTGGCAATTCGACGATCGCGCAGCGAGCGTGGTACAACGCGCGCTACGCTTACGCGAGGAGCTGGCGCTCGACTGGCCTGGGATCGCGGTCGCGTTAACGCTGCTGGAAGAGAATTCACGGCTGCGCGAAGAAAACCGGTTACTGCTGCAACGCCTTTCTCGCTTTATCTCGCATCCCTAATCCACGATAAAGGCAATAAACCGAGGGTGGGCTTTCTGCCCACCCCGGATTTACATGCACCCGGTATAATACCAGAATGCCTCTGACATACTTCCCCCAACGGAAGAAATATAGCCTTTCACCGCGCACAACCCGATCAACGAACCGCCAATGTCAGCCATTAATGCGCCATTGCGAAGATCATCGTTTAAATAAAGACCAGCCACACGTTCACATTTTTTAGATACGTCGGTTATTTTTACACGTTAGCGATCATTTATTGCCTGAAGAATATATTCTTTCACTGTTTTGTACTCTCTGGTTGATACGTACCTTCTCCCTGTCAATGCCGGGTAAAATGTACCGCTGCGCTTACAGGTTGCGGTATTTATAAATAAGAAATACAACAGTCACTTACAGTTTAATAATTGAGCGTTATAACATCCACTACCGCCCAATATTTACACCACGCCTAAAATACAAAAATGTAATAGAATGTAAACAAAATAAGAGCATAAAATAAATAACTTATTAAAAAATCAATATAAATAGAGTGGTCAATAAAAAACGATCGTTTTCAACGAGTTATGTTTCTCAGATTTTCATCTATCCTGAATAGGCTTGCGGAAAATGTAATTTACACCATTGACTATTTCACTTAAAAGGTTTCTGTAATGGAATGGAAGGTCGTTGATACAGTTATAAGTCCCTCTACCGGAGTGTCGTTCTCATGCATACATAGCCTAAAAAATCTTAGATTGACCTTATGGTATCAGGCAGATGTTTACATGCCTCCAGGTAGCATTATCATCCCCTTTAATAAGGGGGTCTTAATAAACGATAAACTTTATCCCGTTACTGTTTACAACGTTACCAGGTTTAATCCTGTTCTATGGAAATCGCTTAAAGAAAATAGCCACTGTCCTGGTAACTGCAATCCTAAACCAGAAGCCTGCAGTTATCCTTTCGAGTGTCTGGTATCCGTTTGTCCATTTGGTTTAACCAGAAATATTCAAATAGATAATAAGAAAGTTTAGGAAATAAAGTATGCATTAGCCATACTACTGATTAAGTGTATTCGCGCACGTTTGCAGTATTTTGCAGTTAAATATGTTTGATATAAAAATTGTACAGTTCGGATATTTTTTGATTCGTTTAATCTAACCTTCACTTTGGCAACGAGGAGCCGGTACAGAGGATATTACTGATGGCCGGCAGACAAAGAAACGCATTGCTTTTAACACTGTATAAATTCCATCCGTGACATTCTTATTTAGTAATATTTCACCAGAGCAATCATCTTACCTTTATTGTGCATAAAAATCAGCGAGTAGTGTTTAGAAAAAATAATGTTTTAGACAAAAGCTCTGCGCGTCATGCTGATCGCCAAAAGCATAACGGGCTGACATCATGTCAGCCCGTGGGTTTACCCCTGCCCTGATACTTACGGTACGCTTATCGTCATATTGTCATGACCGACAATGACAGGGCCCGGGTAATTTTTCATGGCTTCCTGTTGCCAGACGTCATCCGCAACCGTCGCAGGCACCAGATGACTTAACACCAGTTTTTTCACGTGGGCCTCGCGAGCAATCTTACCGACATCTTCAATCGTGGTGTGATGCGACGCAATCGCTTCAGCCAGCGTTTTTCCGTTGCCAATGCTATTAGCCAGTTTTGCTACCGAAGGGACATGTACCGCCTCATGTACCAGGATATCCGCCCCCTGGGCAAACGTTGCAAGCGGCGGAAACCAGGACGTATCGCCAGAGAAGACGATTCGCTTACCTTGGGTATCAAAACGGTAAGCAAACGCTTCACCGTCCGGGAAAGGGGAATGAGGCACTTTCAGCGCGCTTATTGTGACCAGTTCATCTTTATAGATGACGCCCTGGCCAATATCGGTCGCCTTAACCAGGTTGCGCGGATCGGGTTTCCCCTCTTCTTCCATGCGTAACGTGATATCCCTGTCAAAGACCTTCCAGCTAGCCTTCGTCATCGCCTGGGTTCCCGGCGGGCCATACACCTGTATGGTATGGTCTTTCAGACCACTTGCCCAGGCATTCATCAGCAAGGAAGGATAATCCAGTATGTGGTCGCTGTGCAGATGGGTGAGCAAAATAGTATTGATGTTGCGCAGTGGAATGCCGTTTTTCACCAGTTGCAGACTGGCACCGTAGCCGGCATCTATCAGCCATATTTTATCGCCGATAGTGAGCGCCGTCGCTTGCGGTAGTCTGGCTGTATTGAGCAAAGAAGGCCCGCCTTTGGTGCCCAGTAAAACAATGTTGATCTCTTGAGGCGCAGGAGTACCGGCAGCAATGGCAAGGTGGCTTTGCGCCAGCATACAAACCGCCAGCATAGCGACGCTTTTTTTCATCATGTTTTTACTCTTCTTAGTTGAGAAAAGAGGGAACTTCACGTTGGCGAAACTGCGAAGGAGAACAGCCAGCAAGGCGATTAAAGAAACGGGCGAAATAAGCCGGATCTTTAAAACCTAATTGCCAGGCGATCTCGTTGACAGCATTGTCGGAAAAAAGCAGCAGTCGTTTCGCCTCGCGTAATTGCCGATCAAAAATCAGGCGTTTAGGCGGGCGATTAGCAAAACGTCGGCAAATATCGGTCAAACGAGATTCGGTAATATGCAGCTCGCAGGCATAATCGGGCACCGTCCAGTGCTGATGGAAGTGGTTGTCAATTAACAGGGTAAAGCGCTGAAAAAGTTTCAGTTCACCGCGCATCCCGGTTGCGGCGTGATCGTCCAGCTTCGCATTACGCAACAGCAAGGTAAATACCGCCTGCGCCAGTAGCACCAGGGTATGTTCGCAGCCAGCCAGTTGTTCCGTGGACTCCCGCTCAATTAGCTGCCAGTAATGTTTGAGCGCCGCCAGCTCGTTGGGTTTATCCGCCAGCGACAGGCAGATTCCCGGCAGGCCAAAGGCCTCTCTGGTGCCGGGATAAAGCACTTCCAGCAGCGGCCAAACCAGCTCTTCGCGTACCGTCAGAACATGGCCATCGCTATCCGATTCGGTAATAAAAGCATGCGGCACCGAGGGCGGCGTAAGCACAAATAGCGGCGCCTGCACCGAATAGCGATGATCGTCGAGCTGTAGCTCAATCTGCCCGGTATCAAGAAAGTGCATTTGAAAAAACTGGTCGTGGCGATGCGCCTGCATATCACGACCAAAGAAATCCGCCATACGAGCAAACGACTGATAATGCACATCGTTACTGCCCATGCTTTCGTCATACTCTTTGCTGATATCAATATTGGCGATCGCACGTTGGCACATAGTTTCTCCTCAAGGGGTGGCGCGCGGACGCGATGCTTTCATGGGAATAAGCCAGATAATGGCGGCGCCGACGACTAACAGAGAAGCGACAAACCAGAGGCCGCTATTGAAGCTACCGGTGATATCTTTTAGCCAGCCAATCATAAACGGGCTAAGCGCGGAGCCAATATTGCCGGTGGCATTGATGACCGCAATGCCTATCGCCCTGGCGCGTAAACTGATCGACTGATCCGGCGTGGTCCAGAAGATCGCCATCGCGCTAAAGGAACCCGTGGATGCCATCACGATCCCCAGGAGCTGGATCAGGTTATGGTCGGTCGCCGACGCCAGCAGCCAGCCCGCGGCGGCAAACAGGAATGGCAACGCCGTGTGATGTTTACGCTCCTGATGTTTGTCCGAATGGCGGCTCCAGTAAATCATGCCCAGAATAGTACAAATCTGCGGGATCGCCGCCAGCAGGCCGATGGTGATATTGCTACTGCCTTCATTAAAACTTTTCAGGATTTGCGGCGTCCAGATACTAATGGCGCTAAGCGTATTGGTAAGGCAAAAATAGGCCAGCGTATACATCAGTACAATTGGCGTGAATACTTCGCGCCACAGACTACGCTGCTGCATGGCGTTATGGCTGATGGCCCCCTCCGGCTGAACCAGCGTCAGGCGGTCATTATCCATCATCTCCTGCAAACATTTTTTATCCTCTGCCGTCAGCCATTTGGCTTTTGCCGGGGTATCATCCAGGTAAAACCAGACCATAATGCCTAACAAAACTGACGGAAATCCTTCCAGCAGGAATAACCACTGCCATCCATGCAGATTGAATATGCCGTCCAGCGATAAAATATAGCCGGAGACAATCGACCCCAACGCGGTAGTGGCCGGCATGGCAATCATAAATAATGCGTTGGCGCGGGCGCGGAAAAATGCCGGGAACCAGTAGGTTAAATAGAGCAATATTCCTGGCAAAAAGCCCGCTTCGGTAATGCCCACCAGCATTCGCAGCACATACAGGCTTTTCGGTCCCACCGCGAACATCGTGGCGGTAGATGCAATGCCCCATAGCACCATAATGGTCGCAATCCAGCGGCGGGCGCCGACGATGCTCAACATCACGTTGCTGGGAATGCCGAAAATGACGTAGGTGGCGTAAAACAGCGTCGTGGCAAGACCAAACATGGTGGCGCTTAACCCCAGATCCTGCCCCATCGTCAACCCGGCAAAACCGATGTTGATACGGTCTAAAAACGAGAAGATAAACAACACGAATAAAAATACGATCAGTCGGCGGAACAGTTTATTTATGACGGTTTGTTGACCCGTGCTGAGCGCGTTGCGCGAACTGACAGACTCGGGGCTTTCCGGAAGTGCAGATGATGTGTCGCTCATTTTTTTTCCTCTAATGGGAATTTTTGTAGGGTACTACGGTTGCCCGGTAGCGCTGCGCTTACCGGGCCAGGCTTAATAGACGCCGGACGCACCGGACAGGTTTTTTTCTGCGCCAAAGCGCGCCGCCAGCGCCTCCGCGCCGCGCGCCAGCAGCGTGGTGTCAACGCCGACGGCGACAAATAGCGCCCCCAATTCCAGATAACGTTTCGCCAGTGCTTCATTGGCCATCAGAATCCCCGGCGCTTTCCCCGCCGCGCGTATCTGCACTATGGCGTTCTCAATCGCCGCCTGCACTTCCGGGTGCTGCGGATTGCCGGCAAAGCCCATATCGGCGCTGAGGTCCGCCGGGCCGATAAACACGCCGTCAATGCCATCCACGTCGAGAATTGACGCCAGATTGCTCATCGCCTCACGCGTTTCAATCTGCACCAGTACGCACATGGCGTCGTTGGCCTGGTGGAGATAGTCCGGAATGCGGTTCCAGCGCGATGCCCGCGCCAGCGCGCTGCCCACGCCGCGAATACCGGCAGGCGGATAACGCGTAGCCGCCACGGCGTTTCGCGCTTCATCGGCATTCTGCACCATCGGTATCAGCAGCGTTTGCGCGCCGACGTCGAGCAGTTGCTTAATCTGTACCGGATCGTTCCATGACGGACGCACCACCGGCTGGCTGGGATAAGGCGCAATCGCCTGCAACTGGGTCAACACCGTCTGCACGTTGTTTGGCGCGTGTTCACCGTCGATCAGTAGCCAGTCGAAGCCGGCGCCCGCTAACAGTTCAGCGCTGTAACTGTTGGCAAGCCCCAGCCACAAACCGATTTGCGGGCGCCCCGCTTTTAACGCGTCTTTGAAAGCATTTTTCATCGTTTCTTCCTTACACAAACCGGCAACTGATCGCGCCCATGTTGCCGTAGTCGACATGGAAAGTGTCGCCCTTGCGCGCCGGCACCGGGCGGGTGAACGAGCCGCCGAGGATGATCTGCCCGGCTTCAAGCTGGACATCGTAGGGGGCAAGCTTGTTTGCCAGCCACGCCACGCCGTTGGCCGGATGATTCAGCACGCCTGCGGCGACGCCGGTTTCTTCGATCACGCCGTTGCGATAGAGCAGCGCGGAGATCCAGCGCAGATCCAGCTCGTCCGGTTTGATGGGACGACCACCGAGGATCACCCCGGCGTTGGCGGCGTTGTCGGAAATGGTGTCGAACACTTTGCGCGGGCGCTGGGTTTCCGGGTCGATGTTGTGGCTGCGGGCGTCAATCAGTTCCAGCGCCGGAATCACATAATCCGTGGCGTTGTAGACGTCGAACAACGTGCAGTGAGGGCCGCGCAGCGGTTTCGCCAGCACAAACGCCAGCTCCACTTCAATACGCGGGACGATAAAACGGTCGGTGGGGATATCGCCGCCGTCATGGAAGAACATATCGTCAAGCAGCGCGCCGTAATCCGGTTCGCTGATTTGCGAGCTGGCCTGCATCGCTTTTGAGGTCAGGCCGATTTTGTGGCCTTTGAGCGTGCGCCCTTCGGCAATTTTGATATTGACCCATTCACGCTGTACGGCATAGGCATCTTCAATAGTGATGTTGGGATAATCCAGCGACACTGCGCGAATCTGTTCACGCTGTTTTTCAGCCTGATTAAGTCGCTGGGCGATCAGGGTATGGGTCTGTTTATCGAGCATAGTGTTTCCTGTTACGTCATTCGGTGCTGCTGTGCCGGGTGGCGACGCGGGTGCGTCTTACCCGGCCTACGGTTCGGTATTGCTTCGTGCATCGTTTTTTTGTAGGCCCGGTCAGCGCAGCGCCACCGGGCGAAAGAGTGTGCTATTTAAATAACGCGTGTACGTTGTTTTGTTTGTAATTGAGCGTTGGATGTAACTCGGCAATCTCAAACGACAGCGCCAGATAGCGGTTCTCCATCAGGTCGGCGAAGTGGGCTTTAATCAGCCCAAACAGCATTTCGCCGACTTCCTGACGGCTCTCCAGGCTGCGCCCGGCGCCGATTTTCAGCGTCATATGCACAAACGCGTAATCATGCTTACCGTCAGCCATCTGCCAGGTATCCAGCCAGTGGGCGCGACTGCGGATACCGCCAATGGGGAAAATCCCGCTGGCGGCAAGCGCCTCGTTTACCTTGCTGAACAAGCCGGGTAAATCAGCCTGCTCGCGAATATTTTCAGTACATTCAGCAATAAAGTGCGGCATAAACACCCCTTACGCAGGCAGCGGGAAAACAGCGTTTACCTGGCCGGTACCGGAGCTGGCGAACAGGTCGGTGATGAACTCCACCTTGCCGTCGTATTTGTCCCAACCCAGCATTCCCAGCAGCATGACCGTGTCGTGCATGTTGCCTTCGCCGTAGCAGTAGTCGGCGTACTCCGGCAACATGGTGCAAAACTCCTTGAATTTGCCTTCGCGCCACAGTTTGACCACTCGCTCGTCCATCTGATGATCGAACTCGCGGGTGTAGCTGTTCATCCCCTCTTCCGCCCGTTGGTCGTCAATAAAACGGTGCGACAGAGAACCACTGGCGAATACCGCTACGGTACCGTCATATTTCTCAATCGCCTTGAGAATGGCTTCGCCCAGTCTGCGGCTGTCGGCAAAGTCATGCACAGTACAGAACGCCGAGATGGAGACCACTTTGAAGTGCTTGTCGCTGTTCATGTAGCGCATCGGCACCAGCGTGCCATACTCCAGCTTCAGGCTCGGGATGTTATGCGCTTTAGCGCGCACGCCCAGTTTGACTGCCTCGTCGGCGATCAGGTGGCCGAGCTCCGGATTACCGTCATAGTCATAGGTCATGTCGCGAATAAAGTGCGGCAATTCGTTGCTGGTATAGACGCCCTGGAAATGGTCGGCACAATTAATGTGGTAAGCGCTATTCACCAGCCAGTGGGTGTCGAATACGATAATGGTGTCAACGCCCATTTCGCGGCAACGCTTGCCTATTTCAATATGCCCATCAATGGCTGCCTGACGACAACCGTAATTTTTTCCCGGCAGTTCAGAAAGATACATCGACGGCACGTGGGTAATTTTTGCTGCTAACGCTAACTTGCCCATATCAAACTCCCCATTTTGGGATAGGATGGTCGCCCATTGAGATGCAGACGTTTTTCATTTCCGCAAACACTTCGAAGCTATATTCGCCGCCTTCGCGCCCGGTACCGGAGGCTTTCACGCCGCCGAACGGCTGGCGCAAGTCGCGGACGTTCTGGGTGTTGACGAAGACCATGCCGGCTTCAATCCCACGCGCCAGGCGCAACACTTTGCTCACGTCCTGGGTCCAGATATAAGAGGCCAGACCGTATTCCACGTCGTTCGCCAGGCGTAACCCTTCCGCTTCGTCTTTGAATGGCAGCAGACAGGCGACTGGCCCAAAGATCTCTTCCTGCGCAACGCGCATACGGTTGTCGACATCGGCCAGCACGGTTGGGCGCAGGAAGTTACCGCCTTTCAGATGCGCAGGCAGGTCAGTGGGTTTTTCCGCACCGCCCGCCAGCAGCGTTGCGCCCTCTTCAATGCCGAGGCGGATATAACCGGAGACTTTTTCCCAGTGCTGTTGGCTAATCAGCGCGCCGACCTGGGTGTTCGGGTCGGTCGGATCGCCGACACGCAGGCGATTCGCGCGTTCGGCAAAGCGCTTCACGAACTCAGGGTAAATGCTCTGCTGGATAAAGATGCGCGACCCGGCGGTGCAGCGTTCGCCGTTGATCGAGAAGATGGTGAACAGCGCGGCGTCCAGCGCGCGCTCAATGTCGGCATCTTCAAAAATCAGCACCGGCGATTTACCGCCCAGCTCCATCGAGTATTTTTTCAGGCCGGCATTTTTCATGATATTGCGACCGGTGGCGGTACCGCCGGTAAACGACACCGCACGCACGTCATGGTGGCGTACCAGCGCATCGCCCGCCGTCGCGCCGTAGCCCTGCACCACGTTCAGCACGCCTGCCGGAATTCCTGCCTCCAGCGCCAGCTCGCCCAGCCTGTCGGCAGTCAGCGGCGACAGCTCGGACATTTTGAGCACCGCGGTGTTACCCAGCGCCAGGCACGGCGCAACTTTCCAGGTCGCGGTCATAAACGGCACGTTCCACGGCGACACCAGCGCGCAGACGCCGACGGGCTGCACCAGCGTATAATTGAGCATTTTATCGTCAACCGGGTAGGTCTTGCCGTTCATCTGCTGGCACACTTCGGCGAAGAATTCGAAGTTATGCGAGGCGCGCGGGATCAGCACGTTTTTAGTCTGGTGAATAGGCAGGCCGGTGTCGGCGGTTTCCATCGCCGCGATTTCCGGCACATGCTGGTCAATCAGGTCGCCAAGGCGGCGCATCAGGCGCGCACGCTCTTTCATCGGCAGGTTGGCCCATTTCGGGAACGCCTCTTTGGCCGCCGCGACAGCCTGGTTCACTTCTGCTTCACCGCCGGAGGCTACTTCCGCCAGCACGTCACCGGTCGCCGGGTTAGTGGTCTGGAAGTAGTCGTTACCTGCAACGTTTTTGCCGTTAATCCAATGATTTATTTTCTTCATTTTGCACTCTCCTCACTGACGATTCGGTTAACCAGGCGACCCACGCCTTCTACTTCCACGACAACTTCATCCCCCGGCACCACATCGGACAGCCCTTTCGGCGTACCGGTGGCAATCATGTCGCCCGGTTGCAACGTCATAAATTCGCTCAGATAAGAAATCAGGAACGGGATGCTGAAGATCAGATCGGCGGTCGTCCCTTCCTGCCGCAGCTCACCGTTAACAAAGGTGCGTAACGTCAGGTTATGCGGATCAGAAACCGCCTCTTTATCCACAATCCACGGGCCTATCGGCGTCAGGCCGTCGCGGCTTTTTACCCGCAGATTCGGACGGTAGTAGTTTTCCAGATAGTCGCGGATCGCGTAGTCGTTGCAGACGGTGTAACCGGCCACATACTCCATAGCTTCGGCTTCGCTCACCTTACGCGCCGTTTTGCCAATCACCACGACCAGCTCGGCTTCGTAGTGCATATATTCGACGTTGTTCGGGCGTACCGACGTTTGGTGATGTTCGGTAAAGGTGTTTGGCGCTTTGATAAATACCAGCGGCTCTTTCGGCGGCGTAAATGCCAGCTCGCTGGCGTGATCGGCGTAGTTCAACCCCAGCGCAAATAACGTTCCCGTCGCTGACAGCGGCCACGTAAACGTCTGGTGGCGGGCGAATTCATCTTCTGCGACAACCGGATTTTCCAGCGCGGGTAAACCTTTCGCCAGAATACGCACCCGATCGCCGGGACGCAGCGCAACGCGATTCTGCGGCGTACCGAGTAAGATCGCATCGCCAGGGTTAAGCGTAGCGAACTCACTTAACGCGCTAAGCAGTTGTGCGGCGCTACGCTGTAAATCGGCAGTATTCCAGTGGTCCGCTTCTCGTCCGTTGATTTCCGTGATAATGGTGAGGTTATCCACATCACTCAGCGGCGCCATTTCACCCAGCGGGCAAAAGCCATCACGACATTTCGCTTTAATCGCCGGGCGATAAAAGCTCTCTTCCGGCAGGCTGACCTCATTAGCCAGCGCATATCCAGCGATATAGTCCGCCGCCGCTTCAGGGCGTATCCGGCTGGCGGTTTTCCCCACAATGAGCGCCACTGTCGCGCCGCTCAGTACCTTTTCTCCCTGCGGATAAGGAATGGGTTCGCCGTGACGAATCACCGTATTACGCGGCTTGATGAACCACACTGCGGTTTTAGGCGGCGCATTATAGGGAGGCTGAGAGAAAGCCTCTTGCCAGGCATCAAGCTGGCTGCGATGGTTTAACGCAACGGCGAAAACAGTACCCTTCATACATAAACTCCTCAGGCCGATTTAACGGGCTGTGATTTCATTAATATATTAATGATTAGATTTATGCTTTCGCTGTACATTTAGCAAGCTGAAGTAAAGTATTTGTGATGTGATTAACAATATTTTCACAAAATAATAATTAAATGCATACATATCAAAGAGTTAAATAAAACCCTTTGTTTCTGTTAAACTTTGGACATAAAACAGATGTCATAGCTCACATCGGTAAACACGATTATTCAGGTATTAATAATTCTGCAAAAGAGAAACGCTTATGCATGATTCATTAACCATCGCCTTGCTTCAGGCGCGCGAAGCGGCAATGACCTATTTCCGCCCCATCGTTAAAAGCCACAATCTGACCGACCAGCAATGGCGCATTGTGCGAATCCTGGCCGATAGCCCCTCTATGGATTTTCACGAGCTGGCCTTTCGTACCTGTATTTTGCGTCCAAGTCTGACCGGAATATTGACGCGCATGGAGCGAGACGGACTGGTGTTGCGACTCAAGCCGGTTAACGATCAGCGTAAGTTATATGTCATGTTGACGGAGCAGGGACAAACGCTGTACGCCCGTGCCCGGAGCCAGGTAGAAGAGGCTTATCGAAAAATTGAGGCCGATTTCACGCCCGAAAAAACACAGCAATTGATGCTGCTGCTGGACGATCTTATTGCTCTGGGACGCCAGCATCCTGATAGCGAAGCGGAAGCATAGTATTCTTACCTTCCCACGCCGCCGACACGGGAATCCCCTCCCGCTTACAACGTTGACGGCGATCGCATTTTACTCTTCTTCTTCGACGTTCATCTGAAAAGTACCCGCCGTTGTCCTGAAAGTCTCTTCACAGTTTACGCTTCTGCCTATTCAATTAAACAACAAATAAGAAACATATTATTAACAAAACATTCCGATTAACGAGGAAGAGGCCGCAATGAAACCTGAAGATTTTCGTACTGATAACAAGCGTCCGTTAACGGGCGAAGAGTATTTAAAAAGCCTGCAGGACGGGCGGGAAATTTATATTTACGGCGAACGCGTTAAAGATGTTACGACACATCCGGCATTCCGCAATGCCGCAGCCTCTGTCGCACAACTGTATGACGCATTACATAAACCGTCGATGCAAGATACCCTGTGCTGGAATACCGATACCGGCAGCGGCGGTTATACGCATAAATTTTTCCGCGTGGCGAAAAGCGCAGACGATCTGCGCCAACAGCGTGATGCTATCGCCGAGTGGTCACGCCTGAGTTACGGCTGGATGGGACGCACACCGGATTACAAAGCCGCCTTTGGTTGCGCTCTGGGCGCTAACCCAGCCTTCTACGGCCAGTTTGAGCAGAACGCCCGCAACTGGTACACCCGTATTCAGGAGACCGGCCTGTACTTTAACCATGCAATCGTCAACCCGCCCATTGACCGCCACAAACCTGCCGACGAAGTGAAAGACGTCTATATCAAGCTGGAGAAAGAGACGGACGCCGGGATTATTGTCAGCGGGGCGAAAGTCGTCGCCACTAACTCCGCCCTGACTCACTACAACATGATTGGTTTCGGCTCAGCCCAGGTGATGGGCGAAAACCCGGATTTCGCTCTGATGTTTGTCGCGCCAATGGATGCCGAAGGCGTAAAACTTATTTCGCGCGCCTCGTATGAAATGGTCGCGGGCGCGACGGGCTCGCCGTTTGATTATCCACTCTCCAGCCGCTTTGATGAAAACGATGCCATTCTGGTGATGGACAAGGTGCTGATCCCGTGGGAAAACGTATTAATTTACCGTGATTTTGATCGTTGCCGTCGCTGGACGATGGAAGGCGGTTTTGCCCGTATGTATCCACTGCAAGCCTGTGTTCGTCTGGCGGTTAAACTTGATTTCATTACCGCGCTGCTGAAAAAATCGCTCGAATGTACGGGTACCGTAGAGTTCCGGGGCGTGCAGGCCGATCTCGGCGAAGTCGTAGCCTGGCGCAATATGTTCTGGGCATTGAGCGATTCTATGTGTTCTGAAGCAACCCCGTGGGTAAACGGCGCCTGGCTACCGGACCACGCCGCGCTGCAAACCTATCGTGTGATGGCCCCAATGGCCTACGCGAAAATTAAAAATATTATTGAACGTAACGTTACCAGCGGCCTGATTTACCTGCCTTCCAGCGCCCGCGATCTGAATAATCCGCAAATCGACCAGTACCTGGCGAAATACGTACGCGGCTCTAACGGAATGGACCATGTTGAACGTATCAAAATTCTTAAATTGATGTGGGATGCCATCGGCAGCGAGTTTGGCGGTCGCCATGAGCTGTACGAGATTAACTACTCGGGCAGCCAGGATGAAATTCGTCTGCAGTGCCTGCGTCAGGCCCAGAGCTCCGGCAATATGGATAAGATGATGGCAATGGTCGATCGCTGCCTCTCCGAATACGATCAGAATGGCTGGACGGTTTCGCATTTGCACAATAACGACGACATCAATCAACTGGATAAGCTGCTGAAATAACGCGGCAGGAGGTTCTCATGCAAGTAGATGAACAACGTCTGCGTTTTCGCGATGCGATGGCAAGTCTGGCGGCAGCGGTCAACATCGTAACCACGGCGGGTCACGCCGGACGCTGCGGTATCACCGCAACAGCGGTCTGTTCCGTCACCGATACGCCGCCCTCCGTGATGGTATGTATTAATGCCAATAGCGCCATGAACCCCGTCTTTCAGGGCAACGGCAGGCTGTGCATTAATGTACTTAACCATGAGCAGGAGCTGATGGCGCGCCACTTTGCCGGTATGACGGGGATGGCGATGGAAGAGCGTTTTCACCAGCCATGTTGGCAAAACGGGCCGCTGGGCCAGCCGGTACTTAACGGCGCGCTGGCCGGTCTTGAAGGCGAGATCAGCGAGGTACAAACCATTGGCACGCATCTGGTGTATCTGGTGGCGATCAAAAATATTATTCTTAGCCAGGATGGGCATGGCCTGATTTATTTCAAACGCCGTTTTCATCCGGTCAGACTTGAGATGGAAGCGCCTGTTTAACCGTCACTCATGCCCACAAGCGGGATAACCACCGCTTGTGGGAGAAGAGTCGATACGCTGAAGATTTTTATTCCCGCCGCGATGTTTGCTCGCCATAAATCGCGGCGATTAATACAATCTAAGAGCCTATCCCACCAGGCGTTATTGGCGCAGCCAGTTTGGACACGGACAGCGCGCAAAAACCGGAGCGTACACGTAGTACGTGAGGTTTGACTCGCTACGCTCGCCCTTCGGGCCGCCGCAAGCGGCGTTCAAAACGCTAACGCGTTTTGGCGAGCACTGCCCAGGACCAAAATGGCAAGTAAAATAACCCTAATGGGATAGGCTCTAAATTAGCTCCCGCGATAGGTTGAATAACCATACTGACTTAATAACAGCGGCACATGATAGTGCTCATTCGTTTTGCTGATATGAAACTCGACGGGAATCTCCGGGAAAAACGTATCCAGTTTTTTACTTTCAAAATACTGGCCGGTTTTAAAAATAACGCGATAATCCCCCGGCGCGGCAGCTTTTTCGGGCCACAGTGCTTTAATACGTCCATCCTGGTCGGTATGCCCGGTGTTTAATTGCGTCCATCCGTTATCCTTTTTCTGCTCCAGTACCACCTCCACGCCGGGCGCCGGTTTGCCTGTTTGCTGATCGAGAATATGTACGCTGAGAATATTGTTGCCAGCGGCCAGCGCCATTGCCGGGGCTGCAACAAGAGATGCTATCACGGTAGCCAGTATATATCGTTTCATGCTTCACTCCTTTACGGTATTGATGCAGGAAAATATATCTGGCGCGTCCAGGATTAACCTTACACGGACATGACAATTATGTCATCTTGTTGGAGATTTACGGATTCGCTAACAAGCCTATGGCATACTGCGTTGATGAAGATTTTATTGATTGAAGATAACCAGAAAACCATTGAGTGGGTACGTCAGGGACTCACGGAAGCAGGCTATGTGGTTGATTATGCCTGTGATGGACGAGACGGATTACACCTGGCCCTTCAGGAACATTATTCATTGATTATTCTTGATATTATGCTGCCGGGGCTTGATGGATGGCAGGTTTTACGCGCGTTACGCACTGCGCATCAGTCCCCTGTTATTTGCCTGACGGCGCGCGACTCGGTTGAGGATCGCGTCAAAGGTCTTGAGGCGGGCGCTAATGATTACCTTGTTAAGCCTTTTTCCTTCGCCGAACTGCTGGCCCGGGTGAGAGCTCAACTCAGACAGCACGTCCCGGTCTTTACCCGACTGACGATCAATGGTCTGGACATGGATGCCACAAAGCAATCGGTGTCACGAAATGGCAAACCGATTTCCCTGACCCGCAAAGAATTCCTGCTCCTCTGGTTACTGGCGTCCCGGGCAGGGGAAATCGTGCCCCGAACCGCGATCGCCAGCGAAGTTTGGGGAATTAACTTTGATAGTGAAACCAACACCGTTGATGTCGCGATTCGTCGGCTGCGCGCCAAAGTAGACGATCCATTTGAAAAGAAGCTCATTATGACCGTCCGGGGGATGGGTTATCGATTACAGGCGGAAACGTCGCAGAATGGTTAAGTTATCAATGACGCTGCGCCTGACAATTTCTTTTATCGCCATCCTTATCCTCGCCTGTACCGGCATTAGCTGGACGCTCTATAACGCGCTGAGCAAAGAATTAACGTATCGGGATGATATGACGCTAATAAATCGGGCGGCGCAAATGCAGCAACTGTTACTGGATGGCGCCAGGCCGGAAAATCTGCCGCTCTATTTCAATCGGATGGTGGATACGAAGCAGGACATCTTATTGATCCATTCAGCAACAGGCCACAATGTTGCGATTAATCATAGCGGCATCCCCGACCAACGCTTTAACGAGATTCCGCTGGCTAAAAACATCACCCGCGAAACCTTATTTCGCCAGGCGGTACAAGGCACAGAACTTACCGCGGTACGAGTAAACGCCAGAAGCGGCGATGACCCGCTGACCCTTACTATTGCCAGGCTGGCGACGGAAAGGCGGCAAATGCTGGCGCAATATCGCCGCAACAGTTTGCTGATTAGCCTTATCGCGATCCTCGTCTGTTCGGCGCTCAGTCCATTAGTCATCAGAAACGGGCTGCGGGCCATTACGTCGCTCAGCCGACTCACCGCGGCGACAGATAGCGGCACACTTCGCCAGCCGTTGGCGGAACAGGCGTTACCCGTCGAGCTCAGGCCGCTTGGACAAGCGCTAAATACTATGCGCCAGAAGCTTTCCGACGATTTTGAACGCCTGAACCAATTTGCCGACGATCTGGCGCATGAGCTGCGCACGCCGGTTAATATTTTACTGGGGAAGAATCAGGTGATGCTGAGTCAGGAACGCAGCGCCGAAGAGTATCAACAAGCCCTTGTCGATAATATTGAAGAGCTGGAGGGACTGTCGCGACTGACAGAAAATATTCTCTTTCTGGCACGCGCGGAGCACCAGAATATAGCGGTAAAAAAACAGCCTGTTTCGCTCAATGCGCTGGTCGAAAATATGCTGGATTATCTTAGCCCCCTTGCCGAGGAGAAGCGCATCTGTTTTATAAATCAATGTCAGGGAACGGTATGGGCTGACGAAATATTATTACAAAGAGTGCTCTCAAACCTGCTGACGAATGCCATCCGTTATTCTGATGAAAACGCCGTGATACGTATTGAAAGCGCTTATGATGATAACGTTGCAGAAATTCGGGTCGCTAATCCGGGCAGCCACCCCGCCGATGCGGATAAGCTTTTCCGGCGTTTTTGGCGAGGAGATAATGCCCGCCACACTGCCGGTTTCGGTCTGGGGCTATCGTTGGTTAATGCGATTGCTCTATTACACGGTGGTTCGGCATCTTACCGCTATGCCGATGAACATAATATCTTTTCGGTTCGTCTGCCTGATAGCGCTGATAGCTAAGGTCAGTACAGGTTCTGTTCCCCTTCCCTGCCACAGGGCTGTGGTTATCAATACAACCTCAATAAAGAGAAAATAAAGGATGCCGGCAAAGAATATTGCTGGCTCGATCACTTTCTCGGTTTCCAATCCAGGGTCAATTCATCCCATAACGCGTTATTCAGTGGGAACCTTTATGAAAAAGTATCTTGCATTCGCCGTTACGCTGCTGGGTATGGGTAAAGTCATCGCCTGTACTACCCTTTTGGTAGGCAATCAGGCTTCGGCTGACGGCTCCTTCATTATTGCGCGCAACGAGGATGGCTCGGCAAATAACGCCAAGCATAAGGTTATTCATCCCGTCGCGTTTCATCAACAAGGCGAGTATAAAGCACATCGGAACAATTTTAGCTGGCCGCTTCCGGAGACAGCGATGCGCTATACGGCGATTCATGACTTTGATACTAACGATAACGCCATGGGTGAAGCTGGTTTCAATTCGGCGGGCGTCGGAATGAGCGCAACGGAAACCATTTACAACGGCAGAGCGGCGCTGGCTGCCGATCCTTACGTGACAAAAACGGGAATCACGGAAGACGCCATTGAGTCCGTGATCCTGCCAGTGGCGCAATCGGCGCGTCAGGGCGCCAAATTACTGGGCGACATTATTGAACAAAAAGGCGCGGGCGAAGGTTTCGGCGTCGCGTTTATTGATAGCAAAGAGATATGGTATCTGGAGACGGGAAGCGGCCATCAGTGGCTGGCAGTACGACTTCCGGCAGATAGCTATTTCGTTTCCGCCAATCAGGGACGTTTACGGCATTACGATCCGAATGATAACGCGAATTATATGGCGTCACCAACGTTAGTAAGCTTTGCGAAAAAGCAGGGATTATATGATCCGGCCCGCGGCGAATTCGACTTTCATCAAGCCTATTCGCAGGATAACAAAAACGATATCACCTATAATTATCCGCGCGTCTGGACGCTACAACATCAGTTTAATCCGCATCTGGATACGGTCGTTAGCGAAGGGGAAACATTTCCTGTTTTTTTAACGCCAATAACGAAAATTAGCGTGGCGGCAGTAAAAAACGCGTTACGCAATCACTATCAGGGAACGTCACACGACCCTTATGCCAGTCATAACCCACAAGAACCATGGCGACCCATATCCGTTTTTCGTACCCAGGAGTCACATATTTTACAGGTCAGACCGAAATTACCGCAGGCTATCGGTAACGTAGAATACATCGCCTATGGAATGCCATCTCTTAGCGTCTATCTCCCCTATTATCAGGGAATGCGTCATTATCAACCCGGAGATGATAAAGGAACCGATCGGGCGAGCAACGACTCTACCTACTGGACATTCCGCACGCTGCAAACGCTGGTTATGCAGGACTACAATACGTTTGCGCCAGATGTGCAACACGCCTGGAAAACATTTGAACAGCAAACAGCTAAGCAGCAGTATAAGATGGAGCAGAGCTATCTGAGATTATATGCGTCGCATCCGAAAGAAGCGCAACGCTTACTGCAAAATTTTGAAGATAAAACGATGCAAAATGCGCAGACGCTCGCCCGTCGCCTGACCAATAATATTATTACGACAATGACTTACCGCACAGATATGAAATATCACTTTTCAAGTACGCAACCATAAATTTAATGACAATCTATTAGCCACTCATACACAATAAGATAAAGCGGCACCAGAATTAGCCAGATATAAAAGACAATAATTATTATGGATTCATAGAGAGGATAGTTTATAACACTCCAGGCAAATATCAGCAGAGAGACAAAAGCGGCAAAAACCCAGGAGGTATATAAGCACGTTGTTCTTTTCAAAATGGCCGCCTCCTCTCACATAAGACGATAACTACAGCTTATGTCCCGTGTTACATAACTTTTCCCGACAGGCCTCTTTTACCCATGCTGAAAAATTCCGCGTCTTCTCAGATTTCAACGCGAATTCTATCTGTTCAAGCATGGAATAGGAAAAACGAATATTCTTCGTCACGGTCTTACTTGTCCGGGGCTTTGCTGGCATACACACACCTGTATAACATTTGATGTAACGCCGTTACTTTACGCAGGAGTAAATCGGTGAATTTGATCTGAGTCAAGAAGGTGGGTTTTCAATAAAAGTTGTGCCCTAAATTGTGAAGTTTGTAGATTTTATGAACATTTGATGTACCGATCTCCCCCATGATCGCCACTACGTATGGACGTCAGGATGCCTCCCCGCCTGATCAGAAGCGTTTCCTCATTAAAAAGGACATTTTTTTAAAGTTCCTGGTGCATAAAAGTCACATCCTTTTAAAGGGTTGTTAACCCTGTTGAATGTTCCCACTCCCCTATTCAGGAATATTAAAAACGCTATGCAAATACAGAGCTTCTATCACTCAGCTTCACTAAAAACCCAGGAGGCTTTTAAAAGCCTACAAAAAACCTTATACAACGGAATGCAGATTCTATCAGGCCAGGGCAAAGCACCGGCTAAAGCGTCCGACGTTCGCCCGGAAATTATTGTCCTGCGAGAACCCGGCGCGACATGGGGGAATTATCTACAGCATCAGAAGGCATCTAACCACTCGCTGCATAACCTCTATAACTTACAGCGCGATCTTCTTACCGTCGCGGCAACCGTTCTGGGTAAACAAGACCCAGTCCTGGCGTCAATGGCAAACCAAATGGAGTTAGCCAAAGTTAAAGCGGACCGGCCAGCAACAAAACAAGAAGAAGCCGCGGCAAAAGCATTGAAGAAAAATCTTATCGAACTTATTGCAGCACGCACTCAGCAGCAGGATGGCTTACCTGCAAAAGAAGCTCATCGCTTTGCGGCAGTAGCGTTTAGAGACGCTCAGGTCAAGCAGCTTAATAACCAGCCCTGGCAAACCATAAAACATACACTCACGCATAACGGGCATCACTATACCAACACGCAGCTCCCTGCCGCAGAGATGAAAATCGGCGCAAAAGATATCTTTCCCAGTGCTTATCAGGGAAAGGGCGTATGCAGTTGGGATACCAAAAATATTCATCACGCCAATAATTTGTGGATGTCCACGGTGAGTGTGCATGAGGACGGTAAAGATAAAACGCTTTTTTGTGGGATACGTCATGGCGTGCTTTCCCCCTATCATGAAAAAGATCCGCTTCTGCGTCAGGTCGGCGCTGAAAACAAAGCCAAAGAAGTATTAACTGCGGCACTTTATAGTAAACCTGAGTTGCTTAACAGAGCCTTAGAGGGCGAAGCGGTAAGCCTTAAACTGGTATCCGTCGGGTTACTCACCGCGTCGAATATTTTCGGCAAAGAGGGAACGATGGTCGAGGATCAAATGCGCGCATGGCAATCGTTGACCCAGCCGGGAAAAATGATTCATTTAAAAATCCGCAATAAAGATGGCGATCTACAGACGGTAAAAATAAAACCGGACGTCGCCGCATTTAATATGGGGGTTAATGAGCTGGCGCTCAAGCTCGGCTTTGGCCTTAAGGCATCGGATAGATATAATGCCGAAGCGCTACATCAGTTATTAGGCAATGATTTACGCCCTGAAGCCAGACCAGGTGGCTGGGTTGGCGAATGGCTGGCGCAATACCCGGATAATTATGAGGTCGTCAATACATTAGCACGCCAGATTAAGGATATCTGGAAAAATAACCAACATCATAAAGATGGCGGCGAACCCTATAAACTCGCACAACGCCTTGCCATGTTAGCCCATGAAATTGACGCGGTGCCCGCCTGGAATTGTAAAAGCGGCAAAGATCGTACAGGGATGATGGATTCAGAAATCAAGCGAGAGATCATTTCTTTCCATCAGACCCATATGTTAAATGCGCCTGGCAGTCTTCCGGATAGCGGTGGACAGAAAATTTTCCAAAAAGTATTACTGAATAGTGGCAACCTGGAGATTCAGAAACAAAATACGGGCGGGGCGGGAAACAAAGTACTGAAAAATTTATCGCCAGAGGTGCTCAATCTTTCCTATCAAAAACGAATTGGGGATGAAAATATTTGGCAGTCAGTAAGAGGCATTTCTTCATTAATCACATCTTGAGTCTTGAGGTAACTATATGGAAAGTCTATTAAATCGTTTATATGCCGCGTTAGGCCTGGATGCGCCAGAAGATGAGCCACTGCTCATCATTGATGATGGGATACAGGTTTATTTTAATGAATCCGATCATACACTGGAAATGTGCTGTCCCTTTATGCCATTGCCTGACGACACTCTGACTTTGCAGCATTTTTTACGTCTTAACTACGCCAGCGCCGTCACTATCGGCGCTGACGCAGACAATACTGCTTTAGTGGCGCTTTATCGCTTGCCGCAAACCAGTACCGAAGAAGAGGCGCTCACTGGTTTTGAATTATTCATTTCTAACGTGAAGCAATTGAAAGAGCGTTATGCATAATTTAATACATCAACATGCTTTCTTAATGAGATAAAGCGCGATACGTATGCCCTTTACAAGAGACAAGACCAGAATCTTTGGTGGAAATGTAAGGGGCAAACGTTCCTCTCTCTCATTTCGCTCTGTTTGCGGGAGCATTTTTAGTGTGTAAGTATTCCTGATCATCAGGTTTTTACGCCATCTACGCGCATTTATTCTGCTATAAGTTGAAATACTGCAAAAAAATATTAGTGCTTATTATTTTTTCTTTAAGTAAATTTTCGCTCAACAAACTTAATTGTTTATTCAATGATGATGAAGCGTGAGTTATGCTGGAAATGAAGGAAGCCAATAGCAAGGATAATCTGATTATTCACGGGTGATATTATGAGACATCGTATATTTTTACCATTGCTTCTGGTGTTGTCGGCTACAGCCTTTTCGGCATCGGCGATGGCTGCCAGTGATTCCCCCCCACCACCAGATAATACAAAACACGCCTCCCGTGGCTGGCCACCAGACCCCGAAGCATTGATTCGCCCACGCTGGTGTGACAACTGGCCACCAGATATAAGTAAACCTGAGGATTGGTGTCAGATATGTGGTTGTTAATTTTTTACAGAAAACTATAACAACCATATCAGCATTGAGAGTATTTCTGATCATTATGTTTCATCAGTTCCTGATGAACTGAATATGACTTCAGGCTGGCGTGTTTTATTAACGTCAGCCTGATTTTTTACAACATCATATTACTGACTTACAGGCGCAGCCAGCGCGTTCTATATCTAAGCTGGTGATTGTAACGACCCCAACAGTACTTCTGCTTCACCGTTATGGCAGATATCATCGCCTCTTGTCAGATGCCAGACACCTACTCATCCCCAACCAAAGCTCTAAATACAAAAATCACCTTATATCTTTTTTTATTATTCCTTGTATAAATGTGACTTGTCTCACACCTATAAGGAATCGACTCACTTCCATAAGAAGGAATCAAAATGCCAATAACTAACGCGTCCCCAGAAAATATATTAAGATATTTGCATGCGGCCGGTATCGGTACGAAAGAAGCAATGAAAAGTGCAACTTCACCACGCGGTGTACTTGAATGGCTTGTCAATTTTTTTACCTGTGGTGGAGTAAGAAGAAGCAATGAAAGATGCTTTCGGGAGGTAATTGGAAAACTGACCACATCATTATTATATGTAAATAAAGATGCTTTCTTCGATGGTAATAAAATATTTCTGGAGGATGTCAACGGGTGTACTATATGTCTGTCATGTGGAGCAGCATCCGAAAATACGGATCCCATGGTCATTATTGAAGTGAACAAAAATGGAAAAACTGTAACGGATAAAGTTGATAGTGAGAGATTTTGGAATGTATGTCGAATGTTAAAACTGATGAGTAAACATAATATACAACAGCCTGATTCACTTATAACCGAGGATGGTTTTCTGAACCTGCGCGGAGTAAACCTGGCTCATAAAGATTTCCAGGGGGAAGATTTGTCAGACATAGATGCTTCTGATGCAGATTTCCGTGAAACAAATCTATCTAATGTAAATTTAGTCGGTGCAAATTTGTGTTGTGCAAATCTACACGCTGTGAATCTAATGGGTTCAAACATGACTAAAGCAAACCTGACTCACGCAGACCTGACTTGCGCTAACATGTCCGGTGTAAACTTAACCGCTGCAATTCTATTCGGCTCAGACTTAACTGACACCAAACTAAATGGTGCAAAATTAGATAAGATAGCTCTAACTTTAGCGAAAGCATTAACAGGAGCCGATCTGACAGGTAGTCAACATACCCCTACTCCACTCCCGGATTACAATGATAGAACTCTTTTCCCCCATCCGATATTTTAGTCGAGATAAAGGGATTTTATAAACAAGAAGTATTCAAACAGAGGCCCCCTTGTTTTATTAAATAAACCCCGCCCCTAAGTTTCATTATAAATAACATTTTCAGCGTATTACTTGTTGGCTTTGTCTGAATCATAGCGTTATCTGTATGTGGCACATTAACTAAAAACACTATTATTGTTTAATTTAAATAATTCATAATTGTAGTCAGGAAATAAGAAGTTATGCTTCCGGTCACCTACAGATTAATACCTCAAAGCGGAGTATCCACATATGGATTAAATACCGCAGATACACCTGTTTTCCCCGATATTCCCGAACATGCACCAAACCCCTCACGGCTACGCCTTGCTCATGACAGCCTTGCCATAAACAGTGAATTCCGTCTGGAGCCAGAGTGTGTGGTGGAGTACCTTATCTCAGGCGCGGGTGGAATAGACCCTGATACAGAAATTGATGACGACACTTATGACGAATGCTACGATGAACTATCCTCCGTACTTCAAAATGCGTATACCCAAAGCGAAACATTCCGCAGACTGATGAATTACGCATATGAAAAAGAACTACATGATGTGGAGCAGCGCTGGCTACTGGGGGCAGGCGAAGCCTTTGAAACTACCGTGGCTCAGGAACACTTCAAACTTTCAGAAGGCAGGAAAGTTATTTGTCTCAATCTGGACGATTCTGATGATTCATATACCGAACATTATGAAAGTAACGAAGGACCACAACTTTTTGACACAAAACGTTCATTTATTCATGAAGTTGTACATGCACTGACCCATCTTCAGGATAAAGAAGAAAATCATCCAAGAGGCCCTGTTGTCGAATATACCAACATTATTCTGAAAGAGATGGGGCATCCTTCACCTCCCAGAATGGTCTACATCTTCAATAAATAGACACATCGGGAAACGAAAAGAAACTAAAAACCCGCGTAGTCCGTTTTTTCGGGAAATGTTCTGGCAGTATTTTCTAACTATATTCTAAGCGCCAAAAAACAAAGGGGTTACCTTTCGGTAACCCCTTGTTTTATCTGGCGGAAGCGCAGAGATTCGAACTCTGGAACCCTTTCGGGTCGCCGGTTTTCAAGACCGGTGCCTTCAACCGCTCGGCCACACTTCCGGAATGAGGCGCACTATAAACATCCCGGTGCGTCATGTAAAGACCGAATGTGTTCGTTTGCGTGAAAAACAGGCAAAATTTCGTTAATTGCCTGAAATAGCGGCACATTGACCATTTCTTCAACACAAAAAAGGGCTTAATACGTGTTGTTCGTCCCCACTGTTTCACCGCTGTGATTAGCGATTTTTTTATCGGTAACGCGTGGTTGGCGCTGCCGCCTGTTTTATGGCGTAGCGCCAGGCATGAGAAGACCGTTTTAACGACGGTAATCACCTGAAATCTCTTAAGGAAACTAAACGTAAACGAATGCGTAAAGATGGGTAAAACCACTGGGTGACAGTGACTGTTTTTATTATTCTCCTTTATTAATTACATCTGTCATAAGAGAGTGACTGACTAATGGATCGTATCATTACATCATCGCGTGATCGTAGCTCGCTACTGAGTACGCACAAAGTACTGCGCAACACCTATTTTCTGTTGAGCCTGACGCTGGCTTTCTCCGCAATTACCGCGACAGCCAGTACGGTACTGATGCTGCCCTCCCCCGGCCTGATTCTGACGCTGGTCGGTATGTATGGGCTGATGTTCCTGACCTATAAAACCGCCAATAAGCCGGTCGGTATCCTGTCTGCTTTTGCGTTTACCGGCTTCCTCGGCTATATCCTGGGCCCGATTCTTAACGCCTATCTGTCAGCAGGCATGGGCGATGTCATTGGCCTGGCGCTGGGTGGTACCGCGTTAGTATTTTTCTGCTGCTCCGCTTACGTTCTGACCACCCGTAAGGATATGTCTTTCCTGGGCGGTATGTTAATGGCCGGGATCGTCGTCGTGCTGATTGGTATGGTGGCGAATATTTTCCTGCAACTGCCTGCATTGCACCTGGCGATTAGCGCGGTGTTTATCCTGATTTCCTCGGGCGCTATCCTGTATGAAACCAGTAACATCATTCACGGCGGTGAAACCAACTATATTCGTGCGACCGTCAGTCTGTACGTTTCGCTGTACAACATCTTTGTCAGCCTGCTCAGCATTCTGGGCTTCGCCAGCCGCGACTAATCGACATTCCCCTCTTCCAGCCCTGCTTATGCAGGGCTTTATTTTTTGCTACACTGCCGTCCGTGTTGATTACGCAGTGAAACGTTATGTTGATCTTTGAAGGTAAAGAAATCAGTACTGATAGCGAAGGCTATCTGAAAGAGACGACGCAGTGGAGTGAAACGCTGGCAGTCGCTATCGCCGCCAATGAAGGCATTGAGCTCTCTGCGGAACACTGGGAAGTCGTGCGCTTCGTGCGCGAATTTTACCTGGAGTTTAATACCTCTCCCGCCATCCGAATGCTGGTCAAAGCGATGGCGAATAAGTTCGGCGAAGAAAAAGGCAACAGCCGTTATCTGTATCGTCTGTTCCCGAAAGGCCCGGCAAAGCAAGCGACCAAAATCGCCGGTCTGCCCAAACCGGTAAAGTGTATTTAATACCGAATACTGAAGCCTGTTAGCGTCTCGCGAGGGCTGTGCGGTTCAGTGAGGATTTTGTCCACACGAGCAGAGCGCAGCCCGCCCTCTTTCAGCCACTTGATGAGTTTTTCCACCTGCGCCGCGTCGCCACAGGCCACCACTTCTACACTTCCGTCATCCATATTCTTCGCATAGCCGGTTAACCCCAGCCGCTGCGCCTCATGCTGCGTGGTATAGCGAAACCCGACTCCCTGAACGCGACCATAAACCCAGGCGATAATGCAGACGTTCGACATGATGGTTCTCCTTTCATAATCAGTGGTGGAGGCTCATACAGGACATACTTAACGTACCTGACTGGGCAGACACCCATAATGTTGGCGGAATCTGGCCGTAAACCGCGACCCCGACAGGTAGCCGCACCGTAGCGCTATTTCGCCGATCGGCAGCGTCGTCGATTGCAGTTGAGAAAGCGCGCAGGACATGCGCACCTCTTCAACAATTTGTCGATAACTCTGCGATTCGCGCTGCAAACGCCGACGCAACGTCGATGTTCCCATAGCAAGACGGCGGGCTATCTCCTGGGCTGTCCATAGCTTAGCAGGCGAGAGCATAATCAGTTGCCGCACCTGCTCCGTGAGGGTGTAACGCCGTTCAATAAGCAGCGGTCCTGCCGCGCCATCATGTAAAAGCGCTAACAGTAACCCCATCGCCTGATGTTCCTGTAGCCCAACGGGTAACCCCTGGCGCACAGCATCCAACACGTTCTCCCACATAAATGTCAGGCTACGGCTCATCGGCGTACACAGCGATGTCAGGTTTGCCGGTGGATAATCCTGAACGTACATCGTTTTAAAGCGAGCAATAATCTCCGGTGAAAGTAACAACAGGTCGGAGCGAAAACCGTTCTGCGCAGGCTGATTAATAATCTCCAGCGGCGTGTTCGCCGGAATAATAATCAACTCGCCCGACCCGGCGACAAGGCGGCTATCATCCTGAATGATGACTTTACTGCCCTGCGTAATATGGCAGATAGCGGCGGAAAAAAGCGTAACACGATGCAAACGGTGCAGATGACTGGAACGCACCTCTGCCGTCGTAAGATCCTGATGTCGAATATGCATCTCCTGCACCGTGCCGTCCTCTGTTTTATCTTCCGTATGTGGCCGTGAATTGTGCTTTCGCAATCACATGCGCGTTAAGCATAAACCCTACCAACGCGCCACTCGACTCACTGTCGAGCGGCAGTGTTGCCGTATTCAGCGCCCACACAGTAAACTGATAGCGATGAGGCTTATCGCCCGGCGGCGGACAGGCGCCGCCAAAGCCAGCATAACCGAAATCATTCCGTCCCTGCACCACTCCAGCGGGTAACGTTTTTTTATCAGCCCCCGTCGGCAGGTCGTGAATCTGCGCAGGAATATTCACCATCGTCCAGTGCCACCAGCCGCTTCCGGTGGGCGCATCAGGATCGAAGACGGTAATAGCGTAGCTTTTGGTTCCGGCAGGCGGATTGCGCCAGCTCAGCTGCGGCGAAATATTTTCTCCGCTACAACCAAATCCTTTAAAGACATGCTGTTGCGTTAAACGAAAATCCGCCGGAATATCCGCGCTACTGAGGCTAAACGCCGACGCGGCAGATACGCCGCCACTCAATGCCATCATTGCGGCTGCGGTCAAAGAGAAGACTGTTTTCATTGTATTTCCTTCTTCATATAAAGAAATAACACTATAAAAAGCGCCCGCTGAAGAAACTGTGCCTTTACGATTCTATTTTGTGCAGAAACGCTCACCGCCATACGCTGGTGATTGCCTCTCTCATCTGTGCTACCCTACGCGCCATTTCGTTTTCACGGTCCCTGGCTGGAGCTATCATCCGGCTCGCGTCACTGTTTGTGAGAGGTTACTCCGCATGACTGAATCTACATTTCCGCAATATCCCCGTTTAGTCCTCAGCAAAGGGCGAGAAAAATCTTTACTCCGCCGCCACCCATGGGTCTTTTCCGGCGCCGTCTCCCGCCTGGAAGGCAAAGCCAACCTCGGTGAAACTATCGATATCGTCGACCATCAGGGAAAGTGGTTAGCACGCGGCGCCTGGTCGCCAGCATCTCAGATCCGCGCGCGCGTCTGGACATTTGATAAAGCAGAATCCATTGATATTGCGTTTTTCACCCGCCGCCTGCGCCAGGCGCAGCAGTGGCGCGACTGGCTGGCGAAAAAAGACGGCCTGGATAGCTATCGTCTGATCGCCGGTGAGTCCGATGGCCTGCCTGGCGTCACTATCGATCGTTTTGGTCATTTTTTGGTGCTGCAACTGCTCAGCGCCGGGGCCGAATATCAACGCGCCGCATTAATTAGCGCTCTGCAAACATGCTATCCGGATTGCGCTATTTACGATCGCAGCGACGTCGCCGTGCGGAAAAAAGAAGGGATGGCGCTGACGCAAGGCCCGGTCACTGGCGAACTGCCGCCTGCGCTTCTGCCAATTGAAGAACACGGTATGAAATTGCTGGTCGATATCCAGGGCGGCCACAAAACCGGTTATTATCTTGATCAGCGCGACAGTCGTCTGGCGACGCGCCGCTACGTGGAAAATCAGCGGGTACTGAACTGCTTCTCTTATACCGGCGGTTTTGCCGTGTCGGCGTTAATGGGCGGTTGTCGCCAGGTTGTCAGCGTGGATACCTCACAGGATGCGCTGGATATCGCCAGGCAAAACGTTGAACTGAACCAACTGGACTTGAGCAAAGCCGAATTCGTGCGCGATGACGTGTTTAAGTTGCTGCGCGCTTACCGTGAACACGGCGAAAAATTCGACGTCATCATCATGGACCCGCCCAAATTCGTCGAAAATAAAAGCCAGTTAATGGGTGCCTGCCGGGGCTATAAAGACATTAACATGTTAGCGATTCAACTGCTCAATCCGGGCGGCATACTGCTGACATTCTCTTGCTCCGGACTGATGACCAGCGATTTATTTCAGAAAATCATTGCCGATGCCGCAATAGATGCCGGTCGTGATGTACAATTTATAGAGCAGTTCCGTCAGGCCGCCGATCACCCGGTGATCGCCACCTACCCGGAAGGGCTGTATCTGAAAGGGTTTGCCTGTCGCGTCATGTAACTTGAAAAGTGGAATAGTATCCTCATATAAAGGGTATCTATTTCCCGGGAGGTGACTATGATAGCCAGCAAATTCGGTATCGGCCAACAGGTCCGCCATTCCCTGTTAGGTTACCTCGGAGTGGTCGTCGATATCGACCCGGAATATTCGCTTGATGAGCCGTCGCCTGATGAACTGGCGGTTAACGACGAACTTCGCGCCGCTCCGTGGTACCACGTGGTAATGGAAGATGATGATGGTCAGCCAGTGCATACTTATCTGGCCGAGGCCCAGTTGCGAAGCGAAATGCGGGACGAGCATCCAGAACAGCCATCGATGGATGAACTGGCGCGTACCATTCGCAAGCAGCTTCAGGCGCCGCGACTACGTAACTGATTGTATTTAAAAGGCCGGAGAGCGATATCCGGCCATTTAAACTTTTATTTCGCCAGCCCCAGGCGAGGGATCTCAATCGCCGGGCAGCGATCCATCACCACGGTCATGCCTGCATCCCGCGCCAGTACCGCCGCCTGTTCGTTGATCACGCCAAGCTGTAGCCACAGCGTTTTTGCGCCGATGGCGATAGCTTCCTGCGCGACGCCCCATGCAGCTTCAGAGTTGCGAAAAACATCCACCATATCGACTTTTTCGGGAATGTCCGCCAGCGTGGCATACCCCTGTTGCCCCAGCAATGTCTTTCCCGCGACTTTTGGCGCAACCGGAATCACATGGTAGCCCTGTTCAAGCAGGTATTTCATTACCCGATAACTTGGACGATCGGGTTTATCGCTCGCACCTACCAACGCGATAGTGCGAGTGGACGTCAAAACATCAGCAATATCGGTCTCTTTCATCATCTTTCTCCTGGCTGTTTTGCAAAGTGTACGACAAACCTGACATAGCAACCATTCATCCCATACCGATGTATGAGAGCAAAACGCCAAAATATGTCTATATGTTAGTAAACATGATCTAAGAAAAATTTCGATACATTATTAGCCAGACGGCCTTTGGACAGGAGAACCTTATGAAAACCGGCGCGCTAACCACCTTCCTTGCTCTCTGTTTGCCGGTGACTGTTTTTGCCACAACGCTCCGTTTGTCTAATGAGGTTGATCTGCTGGTGCTGGACGGCAAAAAGGTATCCAGCTCTTTATTACGCGGTGCAGAGAGCATTGAACTGGAAAACGGGCCGCATCAGCTTGTTTTCCGGGTGGAAAAAACCATCCGCCTGCCCGGTAATGAAGAGCGGCTTTATATTTCTCCGCCGCTGGTGATAAGTTTCGATACCCAACTGATAAGTCAGGTCAATTTCCAGCTCCCGCGGCTGGAAAACGAGCGCGAAGCCTCGCATTTTAACGCGGCGCCGCGTCTGGCGCTTTTGGACGGCGACGCCATGCCCATTCCGGTAAAACTCGATATTCTGGCCATTACTTCTACGGCTAAAGTGGTCGATTATGAAATAGAGACCGAGCGTTATAATAAATCGGCGAAACGCGCCTCGCTTCCTCAGTTCGCCACGATGATGGCAGACGACAGCACATTACTTTCCGACGTCTCAGAGCTTGATACCGTACCGCCGCAATCACAAACTCTGACAGAACAGCGGCTGAAATATTGGTTCCGACTGGCCGACCCGCAGACACGCAATCATTTTCTGCAATGGGCGGAAAAACAGCCGCCCTCTTGATATGAGTTGTCCCAGCGCGCAATTTTTTTGTCTTTCTCTTGCAGCATCAAGCGCTTCCAGTAATCTGTAGACAGGTTAACTACGGAATCGAATTATGGAACTGACGACTCGCACCTTGCCGACGCGCAAACATATCGCGTTGGTTGCTCACGACCACTGCAAACAGATGTTAATGAACTGGGTGGAACGCCATCAGCCGTTGCTGGAAAAACACGTTCTTTATGCAACCGGCACCACGGGGAATCTGATCCAGCGCGCAACCGGTATGGACGTTAATGCGATGCTGAGCGGCCCGATGGGCGGCGACCAGCAGGTTGGCGCGCTCATTTCAGAAGGGAAAATCGACGTGTTGATTTTCTTCTGGGACCCGCTTAACGCGGTACCGCACGACCCCGATGTCAAAGCGCTACTGCGTCTGGCCACCGTATGGAATATCCCTGTCGCCACTAACGTCTCAACGGCGGACTTTATCATCCAGTCCCCGCATTTTAATGACGCTGTAGATATTCTTATTCCGGATTATGCGCGTTATCTGGCCGAGCGCCTGAAATAACCGCTACGCGGGCGGGATGCTGTACCGCCCGCGCTTTAGGGCTTCCTCGCCACCGGCACATCCAGCTGTTTAAGCGCCTCCACAAAGCGCGAGGGATTATCTTTATTAAAAAGCAGCCAGACCCGCGCACGCGCGCGCGTCAACGCCACATATAACAAACGCCGCTCTTCAGCGTCCGGAAAATCCTCAACCTGAGGAAGAAGCGCACTTTCCATAATGGATTCGCGCGCCGGGGCGGGGAAACCGTCGTTACCCTCCTGCAATCCGACAAGAATCACGTAATCGGCCTGTTGGCCTTTGCTGGCATGGATAGTCATGAAGTCTATCTGTAACTTCGGCCAGCGAGTCGCCGCTTTTTGTAGACTCGCGGGTTTCAGATGGTGATAGCGCGCCAGCACCAGGATACGTTCATCTTCCTTCGCATAGCCGGATAATTTATCCAGTAACGCATCCAACTGGCTTTCATCCAATAACGTCACCGCTTTTTTATCGCCTGGGGTCAGACTATTTAACGGTTTTTTAAGCTGGTGCGGATTCTGCTGTACAAAGCGATTGGCAATATCGCCAATCCGACTGTTAAAGCGGTACGTGGTGTCCAGGTGGCAATGCTCGCCCTCGCCGAACGTCTGATGAAACGCCGTCGTTAAGGAGAGCTGCGCCCCGCTAAAACGGTAAATCGCCTGCCAGTCATCGCCAACGGCAAACAGCGTAGTCTGGCTATTCTGCTTGCGCAGCGCCTCTAACAGCGCCGCCCGTTGCGGGGAAATATCCTGAAATTCATCGACCAGAATATGCTTCCACGGGCTGATAAAACGCCCTTTTTCGAGGATCACCATTGCCTGATGGATCAGCCCGGAGAAATCAACGGCATTTTCCGCTTTCAACGCGCTTTTCCAGGCCTTTAGCAGCGGCGCCATCAGCTTAATGCGTTTGCCAAACAGCTCGCGGCACTCCTCTGGCGCGCCAGCAATCATTTCTGCCTGCGCGCCGCCGTGCATACGCATCAAACTGACCCAACGATCCAGGCGAGGGGCCAGACGCCGCTGCAATGTCTCATCGTCCCAGAAATTACCTTCCGGCACTACCCACTGCATCTCCTCTTCCAGCCACTGACGCCAGCCTTTGGCCTGCGCTTTTTTCTCGCTACACTGCTGACGCCAGGTGCGCAGAAATAGCTGATGCCGCGCGGTGGCGTCACTTTCCAGCTTACTGACAACCGGCGCTTTTTTACTGCCTTGCTGAATAATATACAGCGCCAGCGAATGGAACGTACGGGCAGTAATCTCTTCCGTATGTAAGCGCTCGCGGATACGCTCATCCATCTCCTCTGCCGCCTTGCGACCAAACGCCAGTAAAAGAATTTGCCCCGCATCTGCTTGTCCGCGCGCCAACAGCCAACCCGCGCGCGCCACCAGCACCGAGGTCTTACCGCTTCCCGCGCCCGCCAGTACCAGTAACGATGATTCGCCGTTAACCACCGCCCTGGCCTGGGAAGGATTAAGCGGAGAAGATTCTATCTGCGTAAAAAAGTCGGCATGCGCTTCCAGCATGGCATCAGCATACGCCTGATTATGCTGCTGCCGACTTCCCTCGCTATCCTGTAACCATGCCAGACATTTACGCCATATCTCGCGACAGTGAGCAAACTCCTCCAGACGTGAGACCGGCAGCGGCAAGGCGGCAAACGTCTGGCGAATTTCGTGTTCCAGCCCCCGAACGCGTTCACGGGTAAGCCATTGGTTTTCGCCCGTTCGCTCACTAATACGCGCCCATTGCTCTTGTAATGCCTGCGCGGCGACATCACTCATCTCCTGGCTCCAGCGACGCCAGTGCGCGTCCAGATAGCGATGGAATTGCTGGGTTTCCGACCACTCGGTACCGTGCAAACGCACGACTTTATCCTCCGGGAGGACAAACTCCAGCTCGCCCCATACCAGCCCACGCTTACAGTGAATCGCCAATAACTGATTGAATGGAATAAGATATTCATGCCTGTCGCCAGACACTTTCACCCCAGCGTTGAGGATCACGGCACGATCATACGGGTGTTGCGCCAGACGTTTTCCAAGAGAAGTTGCTTTCAGTTCCATGACTCAGCGAATCCAGACGTAAAGATGTGCTTATCAGTGTAACCGCCAGAGAAAACGTGCTCCAGTCTAAAAAAACGTTACAATTGCCCGCAGTGATAGAAAACCGGAATGAACTGAGGGTTTATGCGTACCGTTCTGAATATTTTAAACTTTGTACTGGGCGGCTTTGCCACTACGCTGGCCTGGCTGCTGGCGACGCTGGTCAGTATTGTGCTTATTTTTACCCTGCCGTTGACCCGCTCCTGCTGGGAGATAACCAAACTGTCCCTGTTCCCTTACGGTAATGAAGCCATTCACGTTGACGAACTTAATCCGGCGGCGAAAAGCGTATTAATGAATACTGGCGGTACCTTGCTGAATATTTTCTGGTTACTTTTTTTCGGCTGGTGGCTATGCCTGATGCACATTGCCTCCGGTATCGCGCAGTGTGTCACTATCATCGGGATACCTGTCGGTATTGCGAACTTTAAAATTGCCGCGATTGCGCTTTGGCCTGTCGGTCGCCGCGTCGTCTCTGTAGAAACCGCTCGCGCCGCGCGAGAAGCTAACGCGCGCCGCCGTTTTGAATGATCGGGACAAATAGCCTTTATGTTAAGTCCGTTGATTCGCCGTTATACCTGGAACAGTACCTGGCTGTATTACATCCGCATTTTTATCGCTCTGTGCGGCACCACCGCCCTGCCCTGGTGGCTGGGCGACGTCAAACTGACCATCCCGCTCACGCTCGGTATGGTTGCCGCGGCGCTAACCGATCTCGACGATCGCCTTGCCGGACGCTTGCGTAATTTAATCATTACCTTAATTTGCTTTTTTATCGCGTCTGCTTCTGTGGAGCTGCTCTTTCCCTGGCCGTGGCTATTTGCGTTGGGCTTAACGTTATCCACCAGCGGATTTATTCTGTTGGGAGGACTAGGGCAACGCTATGCCACCATCGCGTTCGGCGCGTTACTCATTGCCATCTATACGATGCTGGGTACCTCTTTATATGCGCACTGGTATCAGCAACCACTGCTCCTGCTGGCAGGCGCAGTATGGTATAACCTACTGACGCTAACCGGGCATCTGCTATTTCCGATCCGCCCGTTGCAGGATAATCTGGCACGCAGTTACGAACAGTTGGCGCACTATCTGGAACTGAAATCACGTCTGTTTGATCCTGATATTGAAGATGAAAGCCAGGCGCCGCTCTATGATTTAGCGTTAGCGAACGGGCAGTTAATGGCGACGCTGAACCAAACGAAGGTGTCGTTGTTGACTCGACTGCGCGGCGATCGCGGTCAACGCGGTACGCGCCGCACCCTCCATTACTATTTTGTGGCGCAGGATATTCATGAACGCGCCAGTTCTTCGCATATTCAATACCAGACGCTGCGCGATTATTTTCGCCATAGCGACGTCATGTTCCGCTTTCAGCGTCTGATGTCGATGCAGGCGCAGGCCTGTACGCAGCTGGCGCGCTGTATCTTACTGCGTACGCCGTACCAGCATGATCCGCGCTTTGAACGCGTCTTTACCCACATTGACGCCGCGCTTGAACGTATGCGCGCCAGCGGCGCTTCTTTAGAGCTGTTAAATACGCTTGGGTTCTTATTAACCAACCTACGCGCTATTGATGCGCAACTGGCGACGATCGAGTCGGAGCAGGCCCAGGCAATGCCGCGCAATGAGTCAGAAAACCAGTTGGCTGACGATAGCCTGCACGGGTTTAGCGACATCTGGCTGCGTCTGAGCCGTAATTTTACCCCGGAGTCCGCTCTCTTTCGCCATGCGGTACGCATGTCGCTGGTATTGTGCATCGGTTATGCTCTCATCCAAATTACCGGGATGCGCCACGGGTACTGGATATTGCTCACCAGCCTGTTTGTTTGCCAGCCTAACTATAACGCGACCCGCCATCGCCTTGCGCTCAGGATTATCGGTACGTTGGTAGGCGTTGCGATCGGCCTGCCGATTTTATGGTTTGTCCCTTCGCTTGAAGGACAGTTAGTTCTGCTGGTGATTACCGGCGTGCTTTTCTTCGCATTCCGTAATGTGCAGTATGCCCATGCGACGATGTTCATCACCCTGCTGGTATTACTCTGCTTTAACCTCCTGGGCGAAGGCTTTGAGGTAGCGTTACCGCGCGTCGTCGACACGTTAATTGGCTGCGCTATCGCCTGGGCTGCGGTCAGCTTTATTTGGCCGGACTGGCGCTTTCGCAACCTTCCCCGGGTACTCCAGCGCGCCACCGATGCTAATTGCCGCTACCTTGATGCGATCCTTGAGCAATATCACCAGGGACGGGATAACCGCCTGGCCTATCGCATTGCCAGACGCGACGCGCACAACCGCGATGCAGAACTGGCATCCGTGGTTTCTAATATGTCGAGCGAACCCGACGTCACGGCTGAAACCCGGGAGGCGGCGTTCAGGCTGCTTTGCCTCAATCACACTTTTACCAGCTATATCTCCGCCCTCGGCGCGCACCGCGAAAAGCTCAGTAATCCGGACGTGTTGGGGCTTCTGGATGACGCGGTCTGCTACGTTGATGATGCGCTTCATCATCAACCTGAAGACGAACAGCGCGTACACCAGGCGCTGGAGGGTTTAAAGCAGCGAGTTCAGTCGCTGGAAACACGTCCGGACAGCAAAGAACCTCTGGTTGTTCAACAAATTGGTTTGCTCATTGCCTTACTGCCCGAGATTGGACGCTTGCAACGGCAAATTTCACCGCCGACTTCTACATTAATTACCCAGCCGTAAGCGAATGAGCCCAGTCGGCAAGCTCCTGGCGACGACTCGCCGGGAGCGCCGCTTCATGTACGCCGACAATTGCGCCTTCCAGGGCATACAAAACTTTCACCGTCAGCAAGGGATTGCTTTGTCGCAACCTTAGCCAGCACATTTTCGCGCCCAGTATGCGTAACATATTTTCGTCCTTTATCCCTGACTCATTGAGCAATGTTTCCAGATGGAAGGTCATATTGGGGAGATCTTTGAGTCTGTGCTGTAAAATACGGCTGTGTTTTTCCTTCATTGCCGCGTCAAGAGAATACTTCGATAAACGCACCAGCTGCTGCTGATCGCGCCACAGGCTTTCATCCACCCGGTAATAGTTGAGCATAACGGGACGTCCACATTTCATAAACATGAGCCAGGCGGGAGGATGCTTCACACAGTAGGGTACGCTTTCTTCACAGGCGCGGAGATAAAGCTCGCCATTAGCCACCATCGCAAAGACGGTATCCTCCACGGTCAGACTATAGCTACCGAATAAAGATCGATACTGGATCGTCCCCAAAGAGGCCAAATATTCTTGCGATTTATAGATCCTGTCATAAGAGAGTGCTCTCATAAAATTCCTTTTAAATCATAAAGTAAAAGAATGATTTGCAGTAACGGATCCGTTAATGACGAAAATAGGCAACTTATACTCCGCGAGCAAGATGATTTTTATTTTTGACGCCACTAAGAATAAAAATTGCGAGACAGTTTCCGAAAATAGAGTTGATCTTTCATCGCCACAGGGGTACTGTATGAATATACAGTAACTCACAGGGCTGGATTGATTATGTACACTTCAGGTTATGCAAATCGTTCTTCGTCATTTCCTACCACTACCCACAACGCTGCGCGCACCGCTACGGAAAATGCCGCGGCAGGACTGGTCAGTGAAGTTGTCTACCACGAAGACCAGCCCATGATGGCGCAACTCCTGCTTTTGCCTTTACTCCGTCAGTTAGGCCAACAATCACGCTGGCAGCTCTGGCTCACGCCGCAGCAAAAGCTCAGCCGTGAATGGGTACAGTCTTCAGGTTTGCCATTAACGAAAGTGATGCAAATTAGCCAGCTTGCGCCTCGTCATACGCTGGAGTCGATGATCCGCGCTTTGCGTACAGGAAATTACAGCGTGGTAATTGGTTGGATGACTGAAGAACTGACAGAAGAAGAACATGCCAGCCTGGTTGAAGCAGCGAAGGTAGGTAATGCGGTAGGGTTTATCATGCGCCCTGTACGTGCGCACGCTTTACCCAGGAGACAGCATTCCGGGCTAAAAATTCACTCTAATTTGTATCATTAAGTAAAATTAGGATTTATCCTGGACTTTTTTTTACGCGAACGTATCTCCTTTGAGTGCTAACGTTTTTTTTGCGAGAACGCTTGTCAGAAGCGGTTTCCGCAATTTTTGCTGTACGATTTATCATCTGAAACTGTTAAATGATGTGTATATCCGTCATGTTTTTTTCACATGTCTGACGGAGTTCACACTTGTAAGTTTCCAACTACGTTGTAGACTTTACATCGCCAGGGGTGCTCAGCATAAGCCGTAGATATCGGTAGAGTAACTATTGAGCAGATCCCCCGGTGAAGGATTTAACCGTGTTATCTCGTTGGAGATATTCATGGCGTATTTTGGATGATAACGAGGCGCAAAAAATGAAAAAGACAGCTATCGCGATTGCAGTGGCACTGGCTGGTTTCGCTACCGTAGCGCAGGCCGCTCCGAAAGATAACACCTGGTACGCTGGTGCTAAACTGGGCTGGTCTCAGTACCATGACACCGGCTTCATTAACAATGATGGCCCGACTCATGAAAACCAACTGGGCGCAGGTGCTTTTGGTGGTTACCAGGTTAACCCGTACGTTGGCTTTGAAATGGGCTACGACTGGTTAGGCCGTATGCCGTACAAAGGCGACAACATCAATGGCGCTTATAAAGCTCAGGGCGTTCAGTTGACCGCTAAACTGGGTTATCCAATCACTGACGATCTGGACGTTTATACCCGTCTGGGTGGTATGGTATGGCGTGCAGACACCAAGTCTAACGTCCCTGGCGGCCCGTCTACTAAAGACCACGACACCGGCGTTTCCCCGGTATTCGCGGGCGGTATCGAGTATGCCATCACCCCTGAAATCGCAACCCGTCTGGAATACCAGTGGACTAACAACATCGGTGATGCCAACACCATCGGCACCCGTCCGGACAACGGCCTGCTGAGCGTAGGTGTTTCCTACCGTTTCGGCCAGCAAGAAGCTGCTCCGGTAGTAGCTCCGGCACCGGCACCGGCTCCGGAAGTACAGACCAAGCACTTCACTCTGAAGTCTGACGTACTGTTCAACTTCAACAAATCTACCCTGAAGCCGGAAGGCCAGCAGGCTCTGGATCAGCTGTACAGCCAGCTGAGCAACCTGGATCCGAAAGACGGTTCCGTTGTCGTTCTGGGCTTCACTGACCGTATCGGTTCTGACGCTTACAACCAGGGTCTGTCCGAGAAACGTGCTCAGTCTGTTGTTGATTACCTGATCTCCAAAGGTATTCCGTCTGACAAAATCTCCGCACGTGGTATGGGCGAATCTAACCCGGTTACCGGCAACACCTGTGACAACGTGAAACCTCGCGCTGCCCTGATCGATTGCCTGGCTCCGGATCGTCGCGTAGAGATCGAAGTTAAAGGCGTTAAAGACGTGGTAACTCAGCCGCAGGCTTAAGTTTCCGTCTGATAAAAAACCCCGCGTCGCGGGGTTTTTTGCTCTGGTCTGGATGACAACGCCTTTCAGCGTTACTTCTTGCCTAATAACGCCTGTAAATCCTGCTTTAACGTGGTCATTTGCGTGGCATATTTCTCTTTATGCTCCGCGTCTTCTATCAGTTGCACTATCGTTTCGGATAATGTTTTACCGCGTCGCTGCGCAAGGCCCGCCAGACGCTGCCAGACCATAAACTCTAAATCGATAGATTTTTTGCGCGTATGCTGATGTTCCGCATTGAAGTGTCGTTTGCGTCTTGCCCGAATGGTTTGTTTCATCCGATTAAGCAAGGCAGGATTCATATGCCTGTCTATCCAGACGTTTACCCGCACCGGTTCATTTTCGAGGGCCAACAACAAATTGACGGCTTCCTGGGCAGCACTGGCTTCCACGTAGCGGGTGATCAACTCCCCTTCGCGATGCTTTTTCACCAGATATTTCCATTTCCAACCGCTTTCAAGATTTTCAAGTTGTTGATATTTCATTGCGATCCCAATGTTACCGTGTAACTGTTATCAGAATATCAGTTTTTTAGCCATCTGAAGAAAAGAATCTCGAACCTGTGAATGGTTACACGTCTTCATATTACTTTGCATTCGCTTTCCGCGTGTGCAGCGTGACGGGTTAGGCTATAATCCCCCCTTTTACAACAGACTAAAAAACCTCAACTTTGACCATTACGAAACTTGCATGGCGTGATCTGGTTCCGGATAGCGAAAGCTATCAGGAGATATTTGCACAGCCACACGCGACTGACGAAAACGACACCTTACTCAGTGATACTCAGCCACGACTGCAATTTGCGCTTGAGCAACTTATACAGCCGTGGGCATCATCCTCTTTTATGCTGACTAAAGCGCCTGAAGAGCAAGAGTATCTCACTTTACTTTCAGATGCCGTCCGCGCTCTGCAAACCGATGCCGGACAATTAACCGGCGGACATTATGACGTTTCCGGGCATACTGTTCATTACCGCGCCGCGCAGAATGCGCAAGACAACTTTGCCACCGTCACACAAGTCGTCAGCGCGGACTGGGTCGAAGCCGAGCAGCTCTTTGGTTGCCTGCGGCAGTATAACGGCGACATTACCCTGCAGCCGGGACTGGTTCATCAGGCGAACGGCGGCGTGCTGATTATTTCCTTACGAACCCTTCTGGCGCAGCCGTTACTGTGGATGCGTCTGAAAGCCATCGTTAGCCGCGAGCGTTTTGACTGGGTGGCCTTTGACGAGTCGCGTCCATTACCGATCTCCGTGCCATCAATGCCGCTCAAACTGAAGGTGATTCTGGTTGGCGAACGTGAATCACTGGCTGATTTTCAGGAGATGGAACCGGAGCTCGCGGAGCAGGCTATCTACAGTGAATTTGAAGACAATTTACAGATAGCGGACGCAGAAGCTATGACCCTGTGGTGTCAATGGGTGACGCGTATCGCTTTACGCGATAATTTGCCCCCTCCGGCTCTGGACGCCTGGCCCGTTCTGATACGCGAGGCTGTGCGCTATACCGGCGAACAGGATACGCTGCCTCTTTGCCCACTGTGGATAGCCCGCCAGTTTAAGGAGGCGTCGCCTTTATGCGAAGGCGATACCTGCGGCGCAGAAGCGCTCAGCCTGATGTTTGCCCGACGCGAATGGCGAGAAGGCTTTCTGGCGGAGCGGATGCAAGACGAGATTCTGCAAGAGCAGATCCTGATTGAAACCGAAGGCGAACGTGTTGGACAAATCAATGCGCTTTCCGTCATTGAGTTTCCCGGACATCCGCGCGCCTTTGGCGAACCGTCGCGAATTAGCTGTGTTGTGCATATCGGCGATGGCGAATTTAACGATATTGAGCGCAAGGCCGAACTTGGCGGGAATATCCACGCTAAGGGAATGATGATTATGCAGGCCTTCCTGATGTCGGAGTTGCAGCTGGAGCAACAAATTCCCTTCTCTGCCTCGTTAACCTTTGAGCAGTCCTACAGCGAAGTGGATGGCGATAGCGCCTCAATGGCGGAATTATGTGCGCTCATCAGCGCGCTGGCCAATGTGCCAGTGAATCAAAACATTGCGATTACTGGCTCGGTCGATCAGTTTGGTCGCGCGCAACCGGTGGGCGGGCTAAACGAAAAAATTGAAGGTTTCTTCGCCATCTGCGAGCAGCGGGAATTAAACGGTAAACAGGGCGTAATTATCCCTGCAGCCAATGTCCGCCATCTCAGTCTTAAATCTGAACTGCTGCAAGCGGTTAAAGAAGAGAAGTTCACTATCTGGGCGGTAGACGACGTGACCGACGCCTTACCGTTACTGTTAAATCTGGTGTGGGATGGCGAAGGTCAAACGACGTTGATGCAGACTATCCAGGAGCGTATCGCGCAGGCGACGCAACAGGAAGGCCGTCATCGTTTCCCGTGGCCATTACGTTGGCTGAACGCTTTTATTCCGAACTGATCGGACTTGTTCAGCGTACACGTGTTAGCTATCCTGCGTGCTTCAATAAAATAAGGTTTACATAAAACATGGTAGATAAACGCGAATCCTATACAAAAGAAGACCTTCTTGCCTCTGGTCGTGGTGAACTGTTTGGCGCTAAAGGGCCGCAACTCCCTGCGCCGAACATGCTGATGATGGACCGCGTCGTTAAGATGACCGAAACGGGCGGCAATTTCGACAAAGGCTATGTCGAAGCCGAGCTGGATATCAATCCGGATCTATGGTTCTTCGGATGCCACTTTATCGGCGATCCGGTGATGCCCGGTTGTCTGGGTCTGGATGCTATGTGGCAATTGGTGGGATTCTACCTGGGCTGGTTGGGCGGCGAAGGCAAAGGCCGCGCTCTGGGCGTGGGCGAAGTGAAATTTACCGGCCAGGTTCTGCCGACAGCCAGGAAAGTCACCTATCGCATTCATTTCAAACGTATCGTAAACCGTCGCCTGATCATGGGTCTGGCGGACGGTGAGGTTCTGGTGGATGGTCGTCTGATCTATACCGCTCACGATTTGAAAGTCGGTTTGTTCCAGGATACTTCCGCGTTCTAAGTGTTGAATTGATATTCCGCGCTATCGGTATCATGCTTGCAAAGCCAATAAAGGCGAAACCTCCGCACTGCGGAGGTTTCTTTTTCTAAAGAGACAGAATCAGGCCATTACCGCCCTGTCCTCCATGGCTTGTCGCCAACCTCCCAACCAGTATGACCGTTGATTCAGCGTCTGATAGGGACACATTTCTTTTGATCGTCCGGCGATGCCGGCCTGATATCCACGTTGATGTGCCCGTTCCAGGCGATCTCGTTTTTGTCTCTTCATGCCTCGTTTCCCTCATATTTGTATCTGGTGGAAAAGAAAACAGTGATTACAAAATGTGCAATCACACTACACGAATACCTCTAAATGGATCGCCCGTCAATGCGCAAAATTCACACCAATGTCATATTTGTGAGCTATACGGTAAATCATTTGTACAAAAAATGTGAGCCATAACAACTATTTTTCCGGTGTCAAAAATAAAAAAACCGCCTCAGGCGCACGACCTGAAGCGGTTAAATTTACATTACTTTTATCTCAGGGAAGGCGCTTTATCTCATCTGCGATAGCGGCTGCTTCCTGACTCCATGCGCTTGCCAGTACTTTGACCATCTCATCATAGCCATCTTTCTGCTGGCTGGCTTCGATATGGAAAGGCCGCTTAATCAGTTGTCCGTTGTGGTTTAATAACCACTCCCCGCTGACGATAACCTTACCATCGTAACGTCCATGGAATCCGGTTACGGTAACGTTCAACGTATCCTGGGTGGTTCCCAACGGCTGGGAAGCGACGACCCAGCCAGGAAGCCGGGCGCTAAGATTCGCCACCAGCGTGTTACGCAATTGCTGATCCAGCGGGCTGGCCCACAGATTGTTATTGGCAATCACATACTGGACATCACTGGTTTGATACACCACGCCGTTACCTGCCAGATAGTCAGGTACGGAAACCTGCTCTACCCATAAGAGACGGTTGCCCTGGCTTGCGGTGCTTTGCACACCGCTTTGCGCTATCGGGAGCTGATAATAGCTTTTATTCTCTCCGCCGGAGCTACATGACGCCAGCCAGAACGCCATTATCACGACTAGCCATTTTTTCATTGTTTCGCCCTCTTAGGCTCAGGATCTTTTTTATCCTTCGCTTCAAATACCAGCGCGTTGCTCTTCTCGTTCAGAGTTTTCAACACCGGTTGTAACTCACGAAGCACCTGATCGAGACGCTGCATATCCGCCACCATTTTGTTATACGCCGCCGATCCAGGCTGGAAGCCTTGCATACTGCGGTTAAGTTCGCGTAACGTCGTTTGCATATCTGCCGGAAGCTGCTGCATCGACTGACTGGAGGTAATCTTGTTCATATTATCCAGCGTGGTTTGCAGCCGACGCATAGTACGCTGGCTTTCAGACAGCGTATTGGTCGCTTGTTCAATCATCGGATTCAACGGCAGGTTGTTGATTTTATCCAACGTTTCCACCAGTCGCTGTTGAATTTGCGCCAGACCGCTGCTGACGGTGGGAATAATTTCATAACCATCAAATTCGCGTAGCCCGGTAATCGGCGGCTCCTTAGGATAAAAGTCCAGATCGACATACAGCGCCCCGGTCACCAGGTTACCGGTTTTAAGCGAAGCGCGTAAACCGCGCTTAAGCAGTTCCGTCAAATGCGCGCCAACATCCGCATTTTCTCCCAGTTGCGCTTTCAGACGCTCCGGTTCAATGCGCACCAGCACAGGAATACGGTAATCGTCGTTAAATACCTGGCGCATTTTAGACGCAAAGAAAGGCACTTTGCTTACCGTCCCCAGACGAATACCGCGGAACTCCAGCGGCGCGCCGGGTTGTAATCCGCGCACCGAATCTTTAAAGAACATCAGGTAATCGATATGATCGGTATACAGCGAATCCTGAATACTTTTTTGATCGTCGTAGAGATTAAACGCCGTTTTTTCGGCGACGGGTTGCCCCTGCTCAAGTCCTTCCGGCACATCAAAACTCACGCCGCCGCCAAACAACGTCGTCAACGATCCCATTTCCACGCGCATTCCCGCCGATGTCAGATCCACAGCGATACCGCTATCTTTCCAGAATCGGACATTACTGGTGACCAATCGATCGTTTGGCGCCTTAATGAACAACTGATAACTCATTGTCCGTTTTTGCGGATCGAAAGAGCTAGTTTCAACGGATCCTACCCGATAGCCCCGGAACAGAACGGGATCGCCAGGACTGAGCTGACCGGCCTTTTTGCTGTCCAGAATCACACGAATACCTTTGGCATCGGGCGGCGCCAACGGCGGTGAGTCAAGAAGCTGATAGCTTTCCGGCTGACTGCCCTTACTTCCTGGTTGTAGTTCAATATACGCGCCTGATAACAACGTCCCAAGCCCGCTGATGCCTTCACGCCCCACCTGCGGTTTTACGACCCAAAATACCGAGTCTTTATGCAGCAACTTTTCCATACCGGAATGAAGCCGCGCTTTGATTTGTACATGGGTCAGATCGTCAGTCAGCGTCGCGCTTTCAACCACGCCGACATCCACGCTGCGACTTTTGATCGTCGTTTTTCCGCCTTCAATGCCTTCCGCATTGGTGGTAATTAAGGTAACTTCCGGTCCCTGGTGGCTGTAGTGATAAAACAGAATCCAGGCTCCGATAAGCGCAGTAACAATCGGGAATATCCAGACAGGCGACCAATTTTTCACCTTTTGTACTTTGGCTTCCCCTTTTTTAGGTTCCATGCTATCAGGACTCCTCATGGCCTGGTTCGTATTCACGATCCCACGACAGACGCGGATCAAAGGTCATCGCAGAAAACATTGTCATTATGACGACTAAAGCAAACATCAACGCACCCATCGCAGGATAAATATTCATTAACCCTCCCATGCGCACCAGCGCAGAGAGTACGGCAATGACAAAGACATCAATCATTGACCAGCGCCCCACAAACTCCACTACTTCATAAATAAAATGCATCCGTTCACTGTCGCGCTTACCGTGGCCTTTCGCATCCCAACAAAGCCAGGCAATGGCGATCATTTTTAGCGTCGGCACCATAATACTGGCGAGAAAGATAACCGCCGCCACCGGATAAGACCCCTCGCTCCACAGCAAAATCACGCCAGCCAGAATGGTCGACGGCATTTTCGAGCCCAGTAAGTCAGTAATCATAATCGGCAAAATATTGGCGGGCAGATAAAGCATGATCGAGGTAAATAATAACGCCAGCGTCCACTGCAAACTGTTTTTACGCCGGACATAGCCTTTCGTATGGCAACGCGGACAGACGAGACTCTCCGCAGGCAGGATCGCCGTACAGCAGGCGCAAGAACGCAAAGACTGCCGGATACCGGTAATCCCCGGCGTTAACGGCTGCGCCAGTGCAGGCTGCGGGGCGATATCATCCCACAACCAGCGGCGATCGACACACTGGAACGCCCGCAGTTGAACGAGACAAAATAAGCACCAGGGAATAAAACTGCTGCCGATGCCGATATCGCCGTAGGCCATCAGCTTAACAAAACTGACCAACACCCCGGCGAGAAATATTTCCGCCATTCCCCACGATTTGAGGAGGAAAAAGATCCTTGCCAGCGTTTTTTTTACCGACAACGGCAGACTGGCGCGGTTGACAAGTAATAGAATGGTCACCAGGCAAAATGCCGGCACCAGTTGGACAAATAATAAAAAGAACGTGCCGAGGCTGGCGTAATCTTCAGAAAACATGACGCCGGGGATTTCCAGAAGCGTGACTTCGCTGGTGACGCCCGCGACATTCATATTCACGAAGGGAAAAAGGTTAGAAAGCAGCAACATAAATAGTGCCGCTAACGCATAGGCGGTAGGACGCTGCCGGGGCGCGTCCCACTCGGTCGTTAACGTTGCGCCGCATCGTGGACATGCTGCTTTTTGCCCATGCGAGAGGCGGGGTAAAGCCACCAGCATGTCGCATTGCGGGCACAATATGTGCTTCGCAGCATGGTGATGTTCACACATAGGCGCTCCTTTCGTTATGCCCCGTTTTTCAGGCCTTCAAGATACTCCCAACGTTCGAAGGCTTGCTCAAGTTCTTGCTCCGCCTGACTTAAATCGGCCAGAACTTTCTGCGTTTGCTCATGGGGTTGGCTAAAAAAGGCCGCATCCGCAACCTGCGCCTGTAGCGCTTCCAGCTTCGCTTCCAGGTCTTCAAGCTGACCGGGTAACTGCTCCAGCTCGCGCTGCAGTTTATAGCTTAGTTTGCTACTGCCACGTTTTACAATTTCTGCTTTAGGGGCAATAACTTCCTCATTTTTTTTCGCCATCGGCTGTTTCGTCGCCAGATGCTGCTCTTGCTGCGCACGCGCATCATGGTAGCCGCCGATATAACGTCCGATTTTGCCGCCGCCCTCGAAAATCCAGCATTCCGTCACGGTATTATCGACAAATTGCCGATCGTGGCTGACCAGTAGTACCGTGCCCTGATAGCCATCAATTAATTCTTCTAATAGTTCCAGCGTTTCGACGTCAAGATCGTTCGTTGGTTCATCGAGAATTAAAAGATTGCTCGGCTTGAGGAACAGTCGTGCCAGCAGCAGACGGTTACGTTCGCCGCCGGAAAGCGCGCGGACGGGCGTCATCGCCCGTTTGGGGTGAAACAGGAAGTCCTGCAAATAGCCCAGTACATGGCGCGGCTTACCGTTTACCATCACCTCTTGCTTGCCTTCCGCAAGGTTATCCATCACGGTTTTTTCCGGATCCAGTTCGGCGCGATGCTGATCGAAGTAGGCGACTTCCAGCTTCGTTCCCACGTGAATGCGCCCGCTGTCAGCCTGAAGCTGTCCCAGCATCAGTTTCAGTAGCGTGGTTTTACCGCAGCCGTTCGGGCCAATTAACGCAATCTTGTCGCCGCGCTGTACCTGAGCGGAGAAATCTTTTACCAGTTGTTTTCCTTCTACCTGGTAATCGACGTTTTCCATCTCAAAAACGATTTTACCGGAGCGCGTCGCCTCTTCGACCTGCATCTTCGCCGTGCCCATCACTTCCCGGCGCTCGCTGCGTTCACGACGCATCGCTTTTAACGCCCGCACGCGCCCTTCATTACGGGTGCGGCGCGCCTTGATACCCTGGCGAATCCAGACTTCTTCCTGCGCCAGTTTGCGATCAAATTCCGCGTTTTGTAATTCTTCTACGCGCAGCGCTTCTTCTTTCTCCAGCAGGTATTGATCGTAATTTCCCGGATAGGTGACCAGTTTGCCACGATCGAGATCGACAATGCGGGTTGCCATATTGCGAATAAACGAACGATCGTGAGAGATAAAAATAATCGTTCCGTTAAAGGTTTTCAGAAACCCTTCCAGCCAGTCGATAGTTTCGATATCCAGATGGTTAGTCGGTTCATCCAGTAACAATACGCGCGGATTGCTGACCAGCGCCCGACCCAGCGCGGCTTTACGCAGCCAGCCGCCGGAGAGCGACGACAGCGCGGCGTTAGGATCGAGTCCAAGCTGCTCCAGCACTTCATTAATACGGTTTTCCAGCTGCCACAGATTATGATGATCGAGCTGTTCCTGTACGCGCGCCATTTCATTGAGGTTTTTCTCGCTGGGATCGGTCATTACCAGACGGGAAATCTCATGATAGCGCTTGAGGTATTCCGCTTGTTCTTCGATACCTTCGGCGACAAAGTCATAGACGCTGCCCGCAATATTACGGGGCGGGTCCTGTTGCAGACGCGCGACGATCAGATCCTGCTCATAAATAATACGCCCATCGTCCAGACCCTGTTCGCGGTTGAGGATCTTCATCAAGGTGGATTTCCCGGCGCCGTTACGCCCCACCAGACAGACGCGTTCGTTATCTTCGATATGCAACTCTGCGTTATCGAGAAGCGGCGCGTCGCTGAACGACAGCCATGCGCCATGCATACTGATTAATGACATTTACTTTTCCTTTCAGGCGGCGCGGATCAGCCAGCAGTTATGAATCTGACGGTTACGGGCAAAATCCGGGGAGAGCGTTTTTTGCGTAATTTCTTGTGCGGTAAGCCCCAGTTCCGCCAGCCCTTCCAGATCCATACGGAATCCGCGCTTATTATTTGAGAACATGATGGTGCCGCCTTTACGCAGCAGGCGTTTTAAATCTTTCATTACCGCGACATGATCGCGCTGAACATCAAACGACTCTTCCATACGTTTTGAGTTAGAGAACGTCGGCGGATCGATAAAGATCAAATCGAACTGTTCATTCGCTTCGCGCAGCCAGCCCAGGCAGTCGGCCTGAATCAGGCGATGCGCGCGGCCGCTCAGTCCGTTCAGACGCAAATTACGTTCGGCCCACTCCAGATAGGTGCGGGACATATCCACCGTTGTGGTGCTGCGCGCGCCGCCCAGACCCGCATGTACACTGGCGCTGCCGGTATAAGAAAAGAGATTCAGGAAATCTTTGCCTTTGCTCATTTCTCCCAGCATTCTGCGGGCAATACGGTGATCGAGGAACAGACCGGTGTCGAGATAATCCGTCAGATTTACCCATAAGCGCGCATTATATTCGCTGACCTCAAGGAACTCGCCCTTCTCGCTCATTTTCTGATACTGGTTTTTTCCTTTTTGCCGTTCGCGGGTTTTTAACACCAGTTTATTCGGCGCAATACCGAGCACTGACAAGGTTGCCGCAATAATATCGAACAGACGTTGCCGCGCTTTTTGCGCATCCACCGTTTTCGGCGGCGCATATTCCTGAATCACCGCCCAGTCGCCGTAACGGTCTACCGCCACGTTATATTCCGGCAGGTCGGCATCATACAAGCGATAGCATTCAATCCTTTCCTGGCGCGCCCATTTCTCCAGCTTTTTAAGATTTTTACGCAGGCGATTAGCGTAATCTTCCGCCACCGTCGCCGGCTTACTGTCCGCCGTGGTTTCCGCAATATGATAGTTTTTCTGCACGCAGTCCAGCGGGCCATTCTTGGCTTTAAACTGTTTGTCGGCACGTAATTGCAGGCTGCCCAGCAGATCGGGCGAAGCGCTGAACAGCGACAGGTTCCAGCCGCCAAACTGATTTTTCATGGTACGGCCCAGCAGGCTGTGCAACGCAATCAGCGCCGGTTCGCTGTCCAGACGTTCGCCGTAAGGCGGGTTACTGATCACCGTACCATACGGGCCTTTCGGCAATGGATTACTCAGTTGCGCCACATCTTTCACTTCAAAGGTGATAAGCTCGCCGATACCGGCGCGACGGGCATTGCTGCGCGCCCGCTCAATGACGCGCGCATCGCTGTCGGAACCGTAGAAATGAGAGGAATACTCCGCCAGTCCCTTACGCGCCCGGGTCTGCGCTTCGGCTTTCACTTCCTGCCAGATAGTTTCGTCATGCTGCGCCCAGCCGCTAAATCCCCAGTGACCACGGTGCAGTCCCGGCGCGCGATCGGTCGCCCACATCGCGGCCTCAATCAACAGTGTCCCCGAACCACACATAGGGTCGAGCAGCGGCGTACCTGGTTGCCAGCCGGAGCGCATAACAATCGCTGCCGCCAGCGTCTCTTTAATTGGCGCCAGCCCGGTGCGATCGCGATAACCGCGCAGGTGCAGGCCATCACCACTGAGATCCAGCGCAATGCTGGCAGTTTCTTTATTCAGCCAGACGTTAATACGGAGGTCCGGCGATTCGCGGTCCACATTTGGACGCGGAAGATTTTTCCGCGTAAACGCATCGACAATCGCGTCTTTAACTTTCATCGCGCCATACTGACTATTACGGATGGTGTCGTTCAGGCCGCTGAAATGCACCGCAAACGTCGCGCCAGGATTAAAAATCTCTGTCCAGTTTATCGCCTGAACGCCGAGGTAAAGATCGAGATCGCTGTAGACCTTGCACTCACCCATCGGCAGGATAATACGCGAGGCCAGGCGGCTCCACATCAGGCTCTGGTAAATAAGCCGCGTGTCGCCCTGAAAATGGACCCCACCCTGAACAACCTGACACCCTACGGCGCCCAGTTTTTCCAGTTCAGTTTTTAACAGCTCTTCCAGCCCGCGGGCCGTACTGGCAAACAGAGAATTCATATTGTCACTTTTACGCTAAGAAAATTGTTGCGCATTATAGCTAATCTCACGCCCATGTCATAAAGTTGAAGGCTTATTTTCATTTGAGGGACTGTACGGTGGCGACGTTATCACGGCTCTTTATTCATCCGGTCAAATCCATGCGCGGCATTGGCCTGACTCATGCGCTGGCAGATATCAGCGGCCTGGCTTTTGATCGCATCTTCATGGTGACCGAGCCTGACGGCACATTTATTACCGCCCGCCAGTTTCCACAAATGGTACGTTTTACCCCTTCTCCCTTACACGACGGCCTCCATTTGACCGCGCCAGACGGCAGTAGCGCGCTGGTTCGCTTTACGGATTTCACCCCGCAGGATGCGCCGACCGAGGTCTGGGGAAACCATTTTACCGCTCGCGTCGCCCCGACGGCGATTAATCAATGGTTGAGCGGCTTTTTCTCCCGCGATGTCCAGTTGCGCTGGGTTGGGCCGCAGTTGACGCGCCGGGTCAAACGACATAACGCGGTGCCGCTGGGATTTGCCGATGGCTACCCGTATTTATTGACCAACGAAGCCTCGCTGCGCGATCTGCAACAGCGTTGTCCGGCAGGCGTACAAATGGAACAATTTCGCCCAAACTTAGTGGTTTCCGGCGTAGCGGCCTGGGAGGAAGATAGCTGGAAAGTGCTTCGCATTGGCGATGTGATTTTTGACGTCGTGAAGCCCTGTAGCCGCTGTATTTTTACAACCGTCAGCCCTGAAAAGGGGCAAAAACATCCTTCCGGAGAACCGCTGGCGACACTGCAAGCTTTTCGTACCGCCCAGGACAATGGCGATGTGGATTTCGGTCAGAATCTGATTGCCCGCAATAGCGGCGTCGTTCGCGTCGGCGATGAAGTGGAGATTCTGGCGACAGCTCCGGCAAAAGCTTATGGCGCCACAACGGTCGACGACAGCGTTACGCCAGATAAACACCCGGACGCGAGTGTAACCATCGACTGGCAGGGGCAAACCTTCTGCGGGAATAATCAACAGGTACTACTGGAACAGTTGGAGAATCAGGGGATTCGTATTCCGTATTCTTGCCGGGCTGGTATCTGTGGTTGCTGCCGGATACGTTTGCTGGAAGGCGAAGTAAGTCCGCTGAAAAAATCGGCTATGGGTGACGATGGTACGATTCTGAGCTGTAGCTGCGTGCCTAAGACCGCGTTACGACTGGAAAATTAAACCGCTTGTTCAAGGCTGAAACTGTGACAGTGAACCTGCGGTTTCAGCCTGTCGTTCATAATTTTAATCGCATCGCCAAGCTGCATGGTTCGGCCTGCTATCACCACACCCGGCTGGGCCAGCAGACACAACGCGGCATTTTCTCCCGGCTCAACGACCAGCAAATTAACCTGTTCCGCCGTATCGCTTAACCAGACGCTTGCGGCATCACCCGTTCCTGGGGTCCACATTTCGCCATGCGCTACAAAATGCCAGCTTTTTGGCATCTGCGGTTTGAGATAGCGAATCGCCACCAGCGCATTCAACACCAACTCCGCGCGTTGCTCTTTGGTTAATTCGAAATCCCGGCATTTTTCTTCAAAGGAAAAATAGAGCGCGGCATCATCCACACAAAAACCGGTCGGGCAAAACGCGTCCGGCGTAAGCATTTTACGAGAGAAGCGCGAGCGAAAAAGCATACCATTGGCGAGATCGAGCATCATACGATCGTGCTCTTCATCATAATACCAGCGCCAGTTATCGTCAGGTTTAATTCGCATTACCTCTCTCCCGCTTTTAAGCAACTCGTAACAGCATTGTCCTTTTGCCGCTTCGTTTATTACCCCAATAATAAAAGCCTAAAATGTCTAAATAAGCAACAGTGGAGAAATATAAAACAACCAGCGCCGGAAATAAAGCCCTGGTTGTCTGATAAAGGCTAAAGTTTAGATGTGCGTTACGATTTCTTTAATCAATGGCGGGCCTTTAAAAATAAAGCCGGAATAAATTTGTACCAGCGTAGCTCCTGCCGCTATCTTCTCGCGCGCGGCGATAACTGAGTCAATGCCGCCGACGCCGATAATAGGCAATTGTCCTTTTAACTCCTGGGATAAACGGCGAATAATTTCTGTGCTTTTTAATTGTAATGGCCGGCCACTTAATCCCCCCGTTTGCTGGCAATTTTTCATTCCTTGTACCAGAGAACGATCGAGGGTGGTATTTGTCGCAATCACTCCATCAATATTATGACGAAGCAGGCTATCGGCAACCTGGATCAATTCCTCTTCACAAAGATCCGGCGCGATCTTTACTGCCACCGGCACATATTTATGGTGGATCGCCTGAAGATCGTTTTGCTTATTTTTAATGGCAGTTAACAGATCGTCCAGCGCATCGCCATACTGGAGCGTCCGTAGCCCTGGCGTATTCGGCGAAGAAATATTAATGGCGATATAACCCGCATAAGCATAGACTTTTTCCATACAAATCAGGTAGTCATCTTTGCCATTTTCGACAGGCGTATCTTTATTTTTACCGATGTTAATTCCCAGAATACCATCAAAATGGGCTTTTTTAACATTCTCGACCAGGTTATCGACGCCCAGATTATTAAAGCCCATCCGATTGATCAGACCTTCAGCATCCACCAGACGAAAAAGACGCGGCTTATCGTTACCCGGCTGTGGGCGCGGCGTCACGGTGCCGATTTCCAGGGAGCCAAACCCCATCGCGCCTAACGCGTCGATGCACTCCCCGTCTTTATCCAGACCGGCAGCCAGCCCCAGTGGATTTTTAAAGGTAAGTCCCATGCAGGTAACCGGCTTTGTCGGTACTTTCTGGCGCACCAGCGCTTCCAGCGGCGTACCTGTAATGCGGCGTAATTGTTGAAATGTAAATTCATGAGCGCGCTCTGGATCGAGCTGGAAAAGGGCTTTACGAACGAAGGGATAGTACATGAACTCTCCTGGATTCCCGGTGTGCAAACCGGGGGCGTATTATGGGCGATAACAAGGCAAAAGGGAATTGACCTACGGCAATAAATAGCAATCGTTTTCCTTCATTCTCACTTCACGTTTCGCCAGCGAGCGTCATCGTCCGGCAAAAAAATGCCCGGCAGCGCTAACGCTTACCGGGCATGTCTTACCTCTTTATAACGGATACTGTCAGGCTAACGCTTTAGTTATCTTCTCGTACAGATCGCCGGAAAGATTCTCCAGCCCTTTTAACTGCTCCAGCGCCGCGCGCATTTTCTCCTGACGCTTATCATCATAACGTTTCAGACGAATCAGCGGTTCAATGAGGCGAGATGCTACCTGCGGGTTACGGCTATTCAGATCGGTCAGCATCTCGACCAGGAACTGGTATCCGCTACCGTCTTGCGCATGGAACGCCGCCGGGTTGCTGCCAGCAAACGCGCCAATTAATGAACGGATGCGGTTCGGGTTGCTCATACTGAAAGAACGGTGTTTGAGCAGGCCGCGTACGGTTTCCAGTACATTTTCCGCCGGGCTTGTGGATTGCAGGATAAACCATTTATCCATCACCAGGCCGTCCTGATGCCACTTATCGTCATACTCCTGCATCAGCGTATCGCGGCACGGCAATTGCGCCGCCACCGCAGCAGACAGGGCCGCCAGCGCATCGGTCATATTATTGGCGTCGCGATACTGTTTGCTGACCAGCGTATTAGCCAGCTCCGTCTCGCCGAACGCCAGGAAGCGCAGGCAAGCATTGCGCAGCGTGCGCTTACCGATATCGCCGTGATCAACACGATACTCATCCACATGATTGGCGTTATAGATAGCCAGGAACTCATCCGCCAGTTCTGCCGCCAGCGTACGCGTTAGCGCTTCACGAACTTGCGCAATGGCGATCGGGTCAATGACCTCAAACAGCTCCGCAATTTCATTGGCCGAAGGCAGCGTTAAAATTTCTGCGGCCAACGCCGGATCGATTTTCTCATCCAACAGTACTGCGCGGAACGCATCAGCGACATGCACCGGAAGCGATAGCGGTTGCCCCTGCTGATGACGCGCCACATTCAGTTTAATGTATGTGGCCAACAGACTTTGCGCCGCATCCCAACGGGAGAAATCATTGCGCGCATGGCGCATCAGGAACGTCAACTGCTGATCGCTCCATTTATATTCCAGTTTCACCGGCGCTGAAAACTCGCACAGCAAGGCCGGAACAGGCTGGAAGTAAACATTATCGAAGGTAAATGTCTGCTCCGCCTGAGTGACGTTCAGCACGGCGTTGACCGGGTGACCACCTTTTTGCAACGGAATGACGTTGCCTTCGTTATCGTACAGTTCGATGGCGAATGGAATATGCAGCGGCTGCTTCTCCGCCTGATCCGCCGTCGCCGGAGTGCGCTGGCTGATGGTCAACGTGTACTGCTCGGTTTCCGGATTATAATCATCTTTTACCGTTACAATCGGCGTGCCGGACTGACTGTACCAGCGGCGGAAATGGGACAAATCGACATTAGAAGCATCTTCCATCGCCTGTACGAAGTCATCACACGTCGCGGCGCTGCCGTCATGGCGCTCAAAATAAAGCTGCATCCCCTTCTGGAAATTTTCCTCACCCAGCAACGTGTGGATCATGCGAATGACTTCCGCACCCTTTTCATAAACGGTGAGGGTGTAGAAGTTATTCATTTCGATTACTTTATCCGGGCGGATAGGATGCGCCATCGGGCTGGCGTCTTCCGCGAATTGTAAACCGCGCATGGTACGCACGTTACTGATGCGGTTCACCGCGCGTGACCCCAAATCAGAGCTAAACTCCTGATCGCGGAACACGGTTAGCCCCTCTTTCAGGCTCAACTGGAACCAGTCGCGGCAGGTGACGCGGTTGCCGGTCCAGTTGTGGAAATACTCATGACCTATCACGCGCTCAATATCGAGATAATCTTTATCCGTCGCGGTATCGGTTCGCGCCAGCACGTATTTGGAGTTAAAGATATTGAGACCTTTATTCTCCATCGCGCCCATATTAAAGAAATCCACCGCGACAATCATATAGATGTCGAGGTCATATTCGAGCCCAAAACGCGTTTCATCCCATTTCATGGAATTTTTCAGCGAGGTCATTGCCCACGGCGCGCGATCCAGATTGCCACGGTCAACGTACAGTTCTAATGCGACTTCACGCCCGGAGCGGGTGGTAAAGGTATCGCGCAGCACGTCAAAATCACCGGCCACCAGCGCAAACAGATAACACGGTTTCGGGAACGGATCTTGCCACTGAACCCAGTGACGGCCATTCTCCAGTTCACCCTGCGCAACACGGTTGCCATTGGAAAGCAGGAACGGATATTTGCTTTTATCGGCAATAATTTTGGTGGTAAATCGCGCCAGTACGTCCGGGCGGTCAAGATACCAGGTAATATGGCGGAAGCCCTCCGCTTCACACTGGGTACAGAGCGCATCGCCGGACTGGTACAATCCTTCCAGCGCCGTATTCGCCGCCGGACTTATCTCGTTGACAATGCGTAACGTAAAACGCTCTGGCAGGTCGCTGATGATAAGCGCGCCCTCTTCTTCCTTATATGCTGTCCACGGCGCATCGTTGACGTGGATAGATACCAGCGTTAAATCTTCCCCATCAAGGCGAAGAGGCGCATCAGGCGCGCCATGACGAACAGCCTGGCTTATTGCGGTGACCACGGTTTTTTCGGCATCGAGGTCAAAGGTCAAGTCAATATCAGTAATCTGGTAATCCGGCGCGCGATAGTCATGGCGGTATTTGGCTTGTGGCTGTTGTGTCATAAAAAACCTTTCGCATCTTTGTGTAGAGTGTCGACTCCAGTCTATTCCTGTTGCGCAAATCGCGCTACGCAGAATGTTCATCTTTTCAGGCACAAACGGCCTATTTGCTACATTTTTATAACATGGGGCACGAAATGCGCTCGACCCTAAAGACAGCTTATGGTGTGATCGGGGTTCAATAAATCGCTAAACAAGGTATACTCCAGCGGTTTTCTTAGTTGTTTATTGTACTAAACGCTCCCGTGAGAGGACGCAACAGCGCACCTATGACACAATTCGCTTCTCCTGTTCTGCACTCGTTGCTGGATACAGATGCTTATAAGTTGCATATGCAGCAAGCCGTTTTTCACCACTACTATGATGTGCAGGTAGCGGCTGAGTTTCGTTGCCGTGGCGACGACCTGCTGGGTATTTATGCCGATGCTATTCGCGAGCAGGTGGACGCGATGCAGCACCTGCGCCTCCAGGAGGACGAGTTCCAGTGGCTCTCCGGCCTGCCCTTTTTTAAACCGGATTATCTGAACTGGTTACGCGAGTTTCGCTATAACCCGGCTCAAGTCTGTGTCACCAACGATAACGGCAAGCTGAATATTCGCTTAACCGGCCCGTGGCGTGAAGTCATTATGTGGGAAGTGCCGCTGCTGGCCGTGATCAGTGAGCTGGTTCATCACTACCGCTCGCCAAACGCGGGTGTTGATCAGGCGCTCGACGCGCTGGAAAGTAAGCTGGTTGATTTCACTGCGTTAACCGCCAATCTCGATATGTCCCGCTTCCACCTGATGGACTTCGGCACCCGCCGCCGTTTCTCTCGTGAAGTGCAGCAGGCGATAGTTAAACGTCTCCAGCAGGAGTCATGGTTCGTCGGCACCAGCAACTATGATCTCGCGCGTCGCCTGGCGCTGACGCCGATGGGCACTCAGGCGCACGAATGGTTCCAGGCGCATCAACAAATCAGTCCGGACCTGGCGACCAGCCAGCGTGCCGCGTTGGCCGCCTGGCTTAACGAATATCCGGACCAGCTTGGTATCGCATTGACAGATTGCATTACAATGGATGCGTTTTTACGCGATTTCGGCATTGAATTCGCCAGCCGTTATCAGGGGTTACGCCACGACTCAGGAGACCCTGTCGCATGGGGCGAAAAGGCGATTGCCCATTATGAAAAGCTGGGGATTGATCCGCTGACAAAAACGCTGGTCTTTTCAGATAACCTTGATCTGCCAAAGGCGGTCGAGCTCTATCGCCATTTCGCGTCTCGCGTGCAGTTAAGCTTCGGCATCGGTACCCGCCTGACCTGTGATATCCCTCAGGTAAAACCGCTCAATATCGTGATTAAGCTCGTGGAATGTAACGGAAAGCCGGTGGCTAAACTTTCCGACAGCCCCGGTAAAACGATCTGTCATGATAAAGCGTTTGTGCGCGCGCTGCGTAAAGCGTTCGATCTCCCGCAGGTGCGTAAAGCAAGTTAACCATGCCTGTGCGAAGCGCCCGGAAAGTGGGCGCTTTGTTACTCTTCTGACCATCTTACCTGTTCTGGCCGCGATGGTTACTCCTCTTTCCCTTCACTCTTCGACATATTTACGTGCGTGATTTGCGTTGTTTTTACAGAATTAGTGTCCCGCTGTGTACGCGTTCTGAATATATTGAATTCGCTAATAAATTCTTTACGCAGCAAGAACAGAGCAATTACGTTGGGGATAACCAGAAAACCGACAGCAATATCAGCCATTAACCAGATTACCGGGATTTCCATATTAACGGCAATCAGTGGCGGCAAAAAATATAGCCATTTAATGATGCGTTCTAGCTTATCGCCAAAGATATAGTTTATTGAAGTGCGAAATTTAATATATGAACCAAGATAAGAAGTAAACAGAATCAACACCACACCGAGACAGAGAACCTGAACAATAATCGGATGCCATGTTTCTTTTAAGGCGGCAAAGATAATCTGAATACCTTGATAACTGGCGTCTGTCCACATACCAGAAGCAAGTACAGCAAATGCGGTAAAGTTACAGGTAATCATTGAAACAAAAAATACTTCCACTGCCCCCCACATTCCCTGACGGAAAGCATAATCCACGTTGGCAGTAGCATGTACTGTGGCCGAGGTACCCATGCCGGCTTCGTTAGTGAATATTCCGCGACTGGCTCCTTTACTGATGGCCATCATGATGGTTGACCCGACAAAGCCACCGGCTGCTGGCGCAGGGGCAAAGGCATAATAGAAAATACTTTTTATAACCTGTGGGATAGCCTCGATATTCAATACCACTACACCAGCGGCACCAATGAAATAGGCAATGGTGATCGGTGGAAGTGCAATCGTACAGAATTTACCAAGACTGGCGAGTCCTTTTAAAATAACCAACGCGCCTACGATGACAATAAATCCCCCAATGACGCTTGTTGGGATGTCAAACGTATAGTGAATGACCGCCGCCATCGTATTAGTTTGCACAAAACAGGCATCCGTAATAACCAGAATCATTAATGCAAACGCATATAATCCTGCCAGGGGATGCCATTTTTTATTGAGCCCTTTCTTAATATAATGCATTGGGCCGCCATAATATTCGCCATTCTCACCTTTACTTCGGTATTTCACCGCCAGCGTCACTTCAACCATTTTGGTCATCATACCCACGACCGCAATGATCCACATCCAGAAAATTGCCCCAGGTCCGCCAACCGCAATAGCCGCAGCAACACCTGCGATCGTTCCCGCGCCTAATGAGCCGGATAGCACAGTGGCAGCCACCTCTATTGATTTTAAGGATTTTTTAGACGCTGCCTCGCCAGTAGTGTTTTGTTTATTTTTTCCGGCAAGTGTACCAATTGTATTACGGTAAATTTCTTTTAAATTGATAATCTGGAAAAATTTGAGGCGTACTGTAAAATAAAAGCCAATGCCGATGACACACAAAAATAATGGGCCACCCCATAGAAATTCAAAGAGTTGTGAAAGTTGCTCTAACATAATGACCTCGGATTTAAATTAATTCGTTCAGTCTCAGAAATAATCTTTCCAGTTCAGCGTAATCCTGAATTTTGCCAAAAACACTAAACTGGAAAGTCAGCGGGTAGGAGCATCCCTTACTCACTAAATGCCGTTTTAATGGTATATTGTTATGAAGTTTTGCTTCCTGCATTAGGTTTATTATGCGTATAAAAAACGCGTTTTTTACATGCTGCCTTTATTATCTAATTTTTTAGTCGTAATGTTTAAGCACTGCGTCCGTTCCAGACTATATCTTCATAAATATCTGGGGACGTATCGCCTTCGGTGCTAATAAGCAAAACATGAGCACTGGCATCAAGCTGTAAGCGATTAGCAAGATCCTGATAATGCATATTGTTCATCAACTCATAAAGTAACCCTACGCCAATAGCTCCGGACTCGCCGGAAATAAAAGGCGTATCCGTACCTGGACGCGGCGCGGCAGAAATGCGCATACCCTTAGCCGCCAGACAGTCATCAGCGGAAATAAAACAACTGGTGTTGTCCCGAATAATAGGCCAACTGATAATATTCGGCTCCCCACACGCAAGCCCGGCCATTATCGTCGCCATATCGCCAGTGACGCAGTGAGGTTGACCATCATCCATAACTGCGGATTGATAAAGACAGTTGGCCTGATGCGGCTCAACCACAATAATATTGGGGATATTTTCCTGCATTTTTTCAACAAAATAACCCATAACACTGCCAGCAAACGATCCCACCCCCGCTTGTAAAATAAGATGGGTTGGCAACGGACTGTTTGTTTCTGCGAGCTGCTCATAAGCTTCAACCGCTAGTGTCATATAGCCTTGCATAATCCACGTTGGGATCTCTTCATACCCTGTCCAGGCTGTATCCTGCAAAAGTACCCAGCCTTTTGTTTGCGCCATTCTATGGGCCAGTCGCACTGCATCATCGTAGTTCAGATCGGTGATGGTGCATTCAGCTCCATGATGGCGAATATTCTCTGCCCGGATTAACGATGATCCCTTAGGCATATAAACGACGGCTTTTAGACCTAATTGCTCCGCCGCCCACGCCACACCACGGCCATGATTGCCATCCGTCGCGGTAACAAAAACACAATCTTTAATTTTTTCTTTAATCTCAGGAGTGTTAAGGGCAGCAAAACTTAACGAGTTAATATCACATTGCAATTTATCAGCGAGATATTTTCCTACAGCATAAGAGCCGCCCAGACCTTTAAAAGCATTCAGGCCAAAACGCCAGGACTCATCTTTAATATGGATGGACCCTAGTCCAAGCCGCCGGCTTAGATGCGCCAGATTATGTAACGGCGTAACGGCATAATTGGGTAATTTTTTATGAAATGCTAACACCTCACGCCCAACATTTCCGTTAAGCAAACTTAAGGCCGCTCCTGTACCATATTTTTTCCGACGTGTATTAAACTGGTATTTAATAAGCTCATGCATAATGATACCTTTTGTTAAAGTTTATTTATTGAAATAATACGTTTTTGACAATTATTGAGTAGAAACAAGTAAAGAACTCGCGTTTTGTGGCTGTAGTAGTGGTTATCCTCACTTTAATAAACGTACTGATAAAAGAGTCGCACAATATCTATTACGTCCTTTTCTTTATTCCACTGATTATGATAGTACTATGCTTATTGCTGTTAAATGGCGCGAAAATGCCCATCGTCGTGCAATTTTCACCTTTTTTTAACGGCCTGGACGCGGCAAAATTGCGCACAGTGATAGTCATCACATTAAAGAGGTTATTTGCGATATGAAGCTTGACGCCTGGGATAAAAACATTCTGACATTATTGCAGCGCGATAATCGTCTTTCTCAGCGGGAAATCGCCGAACAGGTCAATCTTTCACCTTCGGCAGTGAATCGTCGTATCGCGGCACTGGAGGAGGCGGGCATAATTAAAGGCAATGTCAGCCTTATTGATGCTGGCAAAGTGGGACGCCCGGTCACGATTGTGGTGCAGGTGGTGATCGAAAACGAGCGATTCAATTTACTGGAAGAGGCTCGTCAACGGTTTGTCAGTTGCCCGCAGGTGCAGCAGGTCTACTACGTAACGGGCGATTTCGACTTTTTACTGGTGCTCAATGTTCGTGACATGGCGGAATATGAAGCGCTTACCCGTGAGCTTTTCTTTTCCTCAGGCAATATTAAGTCTTTTAAAACGATTGTCGTGATGCAAAACGCCAAGCAAGAGATGCGCGTCCTGATCGAGTAACGTGCGCAAAGCTTGTAAAACCAGCCTAAATTCTCAATGGTTCGCGAGCAGGTGCGAACTTTTTACAGGTTTCTTTCTGAAAACCTGCTTCCAGATGCGATTTCTGCTTGTCTGATTGCAGATGCCAGGTAACATAGGAATACCCCCATTTCGGGTGGACAAGTGTTTATTTTTTCCGACTATTAACTAGAGAGAATATTATGAGCGTTGTGCCTGTAGCCGACGTACTCCAGGGCCGCGTAGCCGTTGACCAAGAAGTCACCGTGCGCGGATGGGTGCGTACCCGCCGAGATTCAAAAGCTGGCATCTCCTTCCTCGCCGTTTATGACGGTTCCTGCTTTGATCCTGTACAGGCTGTCATTAATAATTCTCTGCCCAATTATAATGAAGAAGTATTACACCTGACGACAGGCTGCTCCGTGGTAGTAACAGGTAAGGTTGTCGCGTCGCCGGGACAGGGGCAAAGTTTCGAAATCCAGGCCACGAAAGTAGAGGTCGCAGGCTGGGTGGAAGATCCGGATACCTACCCGATGGCGGCAAAACGCCATAGCATTGAGTATCTGCGTGAAGTCGCGCATCTGCGCCCGCGCACCAACCTGATTGGCGCGGTAGCGCGCGTCCGCCATACTCTGGCGCAGGCGCTGCATCGCTTCTTCGATGAGCAGGGTTTCTTTTGGGTCTCTACCCCGCTGATTACCGCTTCCGATACCGAAGGCGCTGGCGAAATGTTCCGCGTTTCAACGCTGGATCTGGAAAACCTGCCGCGTAACGACCAGGGCAGAGTAGATTTTGACAAAGACTTTTTTGGCAAAGAATCATTCCTGACCGTCTCCGGCCAGCTCAATGGTGAAACCTATGCCTGTGCGCTGTCCAAAATCTATACTTTTGGGCCGACCTTCCGCGCGGAAAATTCCAACACCAGCCGCCACCTGGCGGAGTTCTGGATGCTGGAGCCGGAAGTGGCGTTCGCCGATCTGGAAGACAACGCCCGTCTGGCAGAAGCCATGCTGAAATATGTCTTCAAGGCGGTTCTGGAAGAGCGTGCGGATGACATGAAGTTCTTTGCCGAACGCGTGGATAAAGACGCTATCGCTCGTCTGGAGCGTTTTGTCTCTACCGACTTCGCTCAGGTGGATTACACCGATGCGGTCGCCATTCTGGAACGCTGTGGTAAGACATTTGAAAACCCGGTGTTCTGGGGCGTCGACCTCTCTTCCGAACACGAACGTTATCTGGCGGAAGAGCATTTCAAAGCGCCGGTAGTGGTGAAAAACTATCCGAAGGAAATTAAAGCGTTTTACATGCGCCTTAACGAAGATGGCAAAACCGTGGCGGCTATGGATGTGCTGGCGCCGGGAATCGGCGAAATCATCGGTGGTTCCCAGCGTGAAGAGCGTCTGGATGTGCTGGATGCCCGTATGGCCGAAATGGGGCTGAATAAAGAGGATTACTGGTGGTATCGCGACTTGCGTCGCTACGGTACTGTACCGCATTCCGGCTTTGGCCTGGGCTTTGAACGCCTTATCGCTTACGTCACGGGTGTGCAAAACGTGCGCGATGTTATTCCGTTCCCACGGACCCCACGCAACGCCAGCTTCTGATTTTTACGTCACACTCAAGGCCAGCTATGCTGGCCTTTTTTTTCGCCTGAATGTCAGTTTTATTCTCAATAAGTAAATAAATTTAATTACAACCCTCTGAATTACAACATCTTGTTACTGTATATTTCACGAAAATATTTACACATAAAAATTAATCCTTAATTTTATTGCGGATTAGATTTTTCTGCTCTAATAGCACAATTTTTCACCACAATTTCGGACATCAAGACTTCTAAATGGCTATTTTTATGAAATAGCTCGTCTGCTGCTTTTTCAGGCACAACGGTGCCACAAGCCAATAATTACAATAAAATCATAGTGATAAAAGAAAAACGATCAAATCAAAGCGAGAACTCAGGGGAAGTTTGACGTTGTTCACAAAGTTCCGCGAAAATAACATTTGTTTACATATTTTTTCCTTTTGAAACTAAATCTTTATATTTGTAGCACTTTCACGGTAGCGAAACGTTAGTTTGAATGGAAAGATGCCTGTCAGACACATAAAGACACCAAACTCTCATCAATATTTCTGTAAAGTTTTATTGACGGAATTTATTGACGGCAGTGGCAGGTGTCATATAAAAAAACCAATGAGGGTAATAAATAATGATGAAGCGCAAAATCCTGGCAGCGGTGATCCCTGCCCTGCTGGCTGCTGCAACCGCAAACGCAGCAGAAATTTATAATAAAGATGGTAATAAGCTGGATCTGTACGGTAAAGCCGTGGGTCGTCACGTATGGACAACGACCGGCGATAGCAAAAATGCCGACCAGACTTATGCCCAGATTGGTTTTAAAGGGGAAACGCAGATTAACACCGATCTGACCGGTTTCGGTCAGTGGGAATACCGTACTAAAGCAGACCGCGCTGAAGGCGAACAGCAGAACTCGAATCTGGTCCGTCTGGCTTTCGCGGGTTTGAAATACGCGGAAGTGGGTTCAATCGATTATGGTCGTAACTACGGTATCGTTTATGATGTTGAATCCTATACCGATATGGCCCCCTACTTCTCCGGCGAAACCTGGGGCGGCGCCTATACCGATAACTACATGACCAGCCGTGCTGGCGGTTTGTTGACCTACCGTAACTCTGACTTCTTTGGTCTGGTGGACGGTCTCTCTTTCGGTATCCAGTATCAGGGTAAAAATCAGGACAACCACAGCATTAACTCTCAGAATGGCGATGGCGTAGGTTACACCATGGCATATGAGTTCGACGGCTTTGGCGTCACCGCAGCGTACAGCAACAGCAAGCGTACTAACGATCAGCAGGATCGCGATGGTAATGGCGATCGCGCAGAATCGTGGGCCGTTGGCGCGAAATATGATGCAAACAACGTCTACCTGGCTGCCGTATATGCTGAAACCCGCAATATGAGCATTGTTGAAAATACGGTTACCGATACCGTGGAAATGGCAAACAAAACGCAGAACCTGGAAGTGGTCGCTCAGTACCAGTTTGACTTCGGCCTGCGTCCGGCAATCTCGTATGTGCAGAGTAAAGGTAAGCAGTTGAACGGCGCCGACGGCTCGGCCGATCTGGCGAAATATATTCAGGCGGGCGCAACTTACTACTTCAACAAAAACATGAACGTATGGGTTGACTACCGTTTCAACCTGCTGGACGAAAACGACTACAGCTCCAGCTACGTTGGCACCGACGATCAGGCGGCTGTCGGTATTACTTACCAGTTCTGATCAGCAGACCCCTTTGTTTTATGCCTCAAAAACAGGACTTCGGTCCTGTTTTTTTATCTCTCTTAGAGAAAATGTGCGTCTTTCAAAAACAGGCGGGCTTTTTAGCGCTAACGGTTGGCATTTTGTAAATCTGCCGTTAACCTGATAGCGGATTTCCCTTCTGTAACTATAATGGAACCTCGTCATGTTTGAGAACATAACCGCCGCTCCTGCCGACCCGATTTTGGGCCTGACCGATCTGTTTCGCGCCGATGACCGTCCAGGGAAAATTAACCTTGGCATTGGCGTATATAAAGATGAAACCGGCAAAACACCGGTGCTCACCAGCGTTAAAAAAGCCGAGCAGTATTTACTGGAAAATGAAACGACGAAAAACTATCTCGGCATTGACGGGATTCCAGAATTTGCTCGCTGCACTCAGGAACTGCTGTTCGGCAAAGGCAGCGCGCTGATTAACGATAAGCGCGCACGCACGGCGCAAACGCCGGGCGGTACCGGCGCGTTACGCATTGCCGCCGATTTTTTGGCAAAAAATACTCCGGTAAAACGGGTGTGGGTGAGCAACCCCAGCTGGCCGAACCATAAAAGCGTGTTTAACGCTGCCGGCCTGGAAGTTCGGGAGTACGCTTACTACGATGCGGAAAATCACACGCTGGATTTTGAAGCGCTACAAGCCAGCCTGAGCGAAGCACAGGCCGGCGATGTGGTTCTGTTCCACGGTTGCTGTCATAACCCAACCGGCATTGACCCTACTCTGGAACAGTGGCAGGTTCTGGCTGAGCTTTCCGTTGAAAAAGGGTGGCTGCCGCTATTCGATTTCGCCTACCAGGGCTTTGCCCGCGGCCTGGAAGAAGATGCGGAAGGTCTGCGCGCCTTTGCCGCGCTGCATAAAGAGCTCATTGTCGCCAGCTCCTACTCCAAAAACTTCGGCTTATATAATGAGCGCGTCGGCGCCTGCACCCTCGTTGCCGCCGATGCGGAAACCGTGGATCGCGCTTTTAGCCAGATGAAATCCGCCATTCGCGCTAACTACTCCAACCCACCAGCGCACGGCGCGTCCATCGTCGCGACTATCCTGAGTAATGACGCCCTGCGCGCTATCTGGGAACAGGAACTGACGGACATGCGCCAGCGTATTCAGCGTATGCGTCAACTGTTCGTGAATACCTTGCAGGAAAAAGGCGCGAACCGTGACTTCAGCTTTATTATCAAGCAGAATGGGATGTTCTCATTCAGCGGTCTGACCAAAGATCAGGTGCTGCGTCTGCGTGAAGAGTTTGGCGTTTATGCCGTGGCTTCTGGTCGCGTAAACGTGGCGGGCATGACCCCGGATAATATGGCGCCGCTATGCGAAGCCATTGTTGCGGTACTATAAAAAACTGTCGACTGGCGTGACCGATAAAAAAGCCTGCACATTGCAGGCTTTTTCATTCTGCTTACCAGACCGGCATCTCATCTTGCAGGAAGGGATTATGCAGACGCTCGTACCCGAGCGTAGAGAGCGGGCCGTGGCCAGGAATAAAGGTCACATCATCGCCAAGCGGCAATAATTTACGCTTAATAGCGTCAATCAACTGGGTGTGATCGCCGCGAGGAAAATCGCTGCGCCCGACGCCACCTTTGAAAATCACATCGCCGGAGATCAGCAGTTGCGACTGTTCATCAAAGAAAACCACGTGTCCCGGCGTGTGTCCCGGACAATGTAACACCTGTAACGTCACATTCCCCACGCTGACGCGATCGCCGTCGTTCAACCAGCGATCAGGCGTCAGCGGCTGACACTCATCCAGACCAAACATGCGGCTTTGCGCCGGCAGTCCTTGCAGCCAGAACTCATCTTCTTTTTCCGGACCGATAACAGGAACGCCGTAATGCTGCGCCAGTTCACTCGCCGCGCCGACATGATCGAGATGCCCATGCGTGAGTAAAATTTGCATCAACGTCACGCCGCTGGCGTCCACTTCCTGTTTAATTTTTTCCGCGTCGCCGCCCGGATCGACCAGCGCCGCCAGCCGGGTTTGTTCGCACCAGATTAATGAACAGTTCTGGGAGAACGCGGTGACCGGAATAATACGATAGTTCATACTGCTCCTTTGATTAAGCCTCGCTGATTACCAGTGCCGCGCCGGCCCGGTATCAATATGCACAAAGTTACTACGTGGGTAATATCCTACACCACCTGCGCGCATAGATAACGCCGCTTTGCGAATATTGCTCAGCGCCACGCCTTCAATATGAAAATCCATCGCCTGCCCTTTTGTATGGTAGCTTTTTTTCGCTACGCCGCTGCTACGGGCGCGTAATTCATTATTGGTATCAAGAGAACGGTAGCCTGAGATGAGCTGCACAGGTTTACGCGTCCCTAACAGCCCCTGAAGTCGGTAAAGTTGGTCAAACAGGCGGGGATCGATTGATCGGACTTTATTCGCGCGATAGTCACGGAAAAAATGGTTTAACTTTGCTAATTCATCCTGAATGTAGGCTCTTCCATCGAAAAACTCCGCCTTGATTGACTCTCCGGTATGGAGATTGTTTAACGTCAAAATGCGCGGGCGTGGGGTCGAGAGTGTGGCAAACGCTGGCGCGGGCAGGATGGCGGCGCCGAGAGCGACACCACCAAGCGCCAGCAGCTTGCGGCGATTAGCGTCAAATTTGTCCATGATAATCAGGTCTACAGGTCAATGTTATCGTTAATACACTTCTACCTTTAAGCAGACATGATACCGGCTGGCACAGACTTCTGAACGGCCCGGTCGACTTAAAGGTTGTTGTATATGCACTTCTGGCGCACGAAAGGCACCTTAACTGCCGATAAAGCCCGCGTCAAGATGGCCCTCCCCCAGCCACAACGGGGGTCTACAGCGAAACGCCCCGTTGAAGCCAAACATTAGGACAACATATTTACCAGAACTTCTTCATTTACCTGATTAATTGTTCAACCTTTGGCACAATTTGTGCGCTGGATCGCGCTGTGAGATCGTAATTGTAAATATCTGTACGATATTGCATACGTCCATCTGCGCCGACAAACGCGGTCAGATAGTAAAGATTTACTGGAATGTTCTGCCGGATATTGACATACCGCGTGTCGCCTTGCTTCAGGGCGCCTGAGATCCGCGCATCGTTCCAGCCAGCATCCTGCAAGAGCATATTCGCCAGCTCAGAGGCCTTATTGACCCGCACGCAGCCGGAACTTAACGCCCTGGCGTCACGCTGAAAGAGAGTATGGTTAGGCGTATCGTGCAGATAGATCGCATCTGAGCTCGGCATATTAAATTTATAACGCCCCAGCGAATTGTGCGCGCCTGGCGCCTGCTGGAAACGGAACGGAAGATTCGATGGCGTAATGGTGGTCCAGTCAACCTGCCACGGATCGATCGCTTCTTTGCTGTTCCAGCCGCGCATCACGGTGTAGCCATGGCGCTCCAGATAGCCTGGGTCATTCCACACCTTCGGTAAAATGTCTTTACGCGCAAGCGTGGGCGGAACGTTCCACGGCGGGTTCACCACCACATTATTCAGCGCGCTGCTCATCATCGGCGTTTTACGATCGGGACGCCCGACGATCACCCTTGAAGCCAGCACCTGGTTGCCATTCTGATAGTAGACCAGCGAATAAGCGGGAATGTTTACCATAATACCGGTAGAGAGTTCCGCCGGCAGCAGGCGTAAACGCTGGATATTCAGTGCCAGTACGCCTGCGCGTTGCGCGGGGGTCATATTAAGCCAGTTACGCGTCGCCGGGCCAATAACGCCATCCGCCCCCAGCCCTTGCCATGCCTGAAAACGCTTTACCGCCTCGACCAGTTCACGATCGTAGGCGCGTGCCGCCGGAACCGACTTACTACGGCGGGCCGTTTGTTCGTCGACCGGCTGCGCCACCGATGTTTCGTCGACCACGGCGGAGGGGCTGACGACGGCGCTATCAGCAGTGTTATCGCCGGGTAAGGCTATCTTTGGACCGCCATCCAGCATCCCCGTACGCTGTAATATTTCGCGCAGCGCAGGCACATCGTTACTCCATTGCCCCGGGCGCAGCGTCGCGGTATTGGCCAACTGCGGCCACGGGCGAGAGTCCGCCACCAGCTTCAGCAACGCGTCATGCATGGGCGCATACTGTGGATGCTGCGGCGCCAGGCTGGCGACAAACATCGGCAACTGGCCCTCTTCCAGCGCGATTTGCCACTGGTTAATCACCGAGACTGGCGGCGTCGCCAATGCGTAAGGTTTGTTGCTATATAACCAGCGCTGGCCTTTGACGGGGATATTCGCAATGAAATGGAGATAGCCCATCATGGCGTCTGACAACACAACATCGCGCGCCATACCGTTTACGGCGGGATCGGTCAACAATGCCACCCAGGCGGTAAACTGCGGCTGGAATCCGGCAATCGCCACCTCCGCCAACTGTTGCTGGAAGGCTTTCACCGCATCGCGATTATCCCACATGGGCTTCATGTCGCGCGCGGCATACAGCAATGTCAGCTGGCTCATATAGACCGGCGTATAGCCGGAAGGAAGCTGCGACTGTAAATCAGCCCGGACTTTCTCGGCTGAAACGCCCTCCGGCAGCGGCTGAATCCCGGCCATAATCGCCGTCGCGGCGGATTGCTTCTGCGGCCCAGCCTGATCCGTCGCGGCAACGGCGCTATCGCCAGGTATCATTTCAGGCTCATCGGCCTGCGCATTGAACAGTGGAGCGAATGTTACGGCCAGGCATAAACTGATTGCCGACAGACAACGACCACACATCTTATTAAGCAACATCCCTTGCCCCCTGTTTTCGTTATCATACTCCGCATGACTGCGCTGCCCGCAGCGCGGGTCAACCGCAACCAATGCTTTTGTTTAGTATGACGAGTCAGCCTGCTCACTCGTCAGGCTTAACTCCAGTATATAAAGTTCGTTACGTTTTTGCCTAACCTAATGTAAAGAAGTTTAAAGAAAATGCACTACCCGGAGAGATTTTTCAGATAAAGAAAAAGGCGGCTTTCGCCGCCCCAGGCTAATGATAAAACAGAACTTGTTGTGCCGGATGGCGGCGTAACCGACTTATCCGGCCTTGCCTGATAAGCGAGGCGCCATCCGGCACGTCATCGTTTCTGCCGTGTTTAACTCGCTTCTGAAGGCGTATCTTCCGTTTGCGTACCGGGAAGCGTTTCCGGAAGCTGCGGCGCAAAGCCACGCAGCCCGACAACATGAACATGCTCAGTATTCTGAAACACTTTACGCACCAGTTTATAGGTCGTGCCCTTCTCCGGACTGATGTTTTCCGGCGCGGCAATGATGAGCTGCATCTGCAAACGTTCACATAGTTCAAACAGCGTGGCGATAGAGCGCGCATCCAGACGCGCCGCTTCATCGAGGAACAGCAGGCGACATGGCGAAATATCTTTCCCGCGCAGTCTGCGCGCTTCGTCTTCCCAGCTTTGCACCACCATCACCAGAATTGACATCCCGGTCCCGATAGCTTCCCCCGTTGATAGCGCGCCGGATTCCGCACGCAGCCAGCCGTCGGACCCACGGTTAACTTCAACTTCCATTTCCAGATAGTTACGGTAGTCCAGCAGCTCCTCGCCGATGGTCTGCGGCGTGCGTTGCCCCATATCGATCTGCGGATTCAGACGCTGGTACAGTTTCGCCAGCGCCTCGGAGAAGGTCAGACGATTGCTGTTAAACAGATCCTGGTGCTGCTCCTGCTGTTCTGAAAGCACATCCAGCAAGGTGGCATGCGTTTCACGCACGTTGACGTTTAACCGCACGCTATTCACCTGGCCAAACGAGACGCTTTGCAACCCCTGGTTCAGCATACGGATACGGTTCTGCTCACGCTGGATAGTCTTGCGGATGATGTTTGCCACGCTACGGGAACTGATCGCCAGCTTTTGCTCACGCGATGTCAGCTCTTCCGTCAGACGGCTCAGCTCAATCTCCATTTGTTCAATGGCTTCAACCGGATCGTCGGTACGAATAATATCCTGACGAATACGTTCGCGCAGATGCTGGTAAACGGCCACAAAGAACTGGATTTTACGTTCCGGGCGTTTCGGATCTTCCGACAGGCGCAATACGTCGCGCAGATGTTCGTTATCCGCGACGGCCAGGCGCAGCGCGCCCAACGCCTTATCCGACATGGAGCGCAGTTCATCCGCCGACAGATAAGCCAACTCACGACGGTGCAGACGGCGTTCCACGCCATTGTCTTTCACCATCCGCATGACTGCGCACCAGCCGGCTTTCGCGGTCACAACCTGCTCGCGCATTTCATGATAATCGCGCTCCAGCTTGCGCAGCTTACGGGTCAGGTTCTCCATCTCCGCTTCGCAGAAGGTGAGCGCTTTCTCAAGCTGATTGCGACGCGAACGGTTATTGCTCAACTGGGCGTGCAGTTCATCGCGACGCTGGCGGGCACGCTCTTCCGCCCCGCTGTCGGCGCGAACGCCAATATCCTGTAATTCGCGCTGCAAATCGTTAAGCAGCTCTTTTTTCGTGTCGTAAGAGCTTTTTAGCGAGGCCAGGACCTGGCTGTACTGACTTAACTGCGCGGCATGGCTGCGCAGCGCTTCGCGGGCGCGGGTACGCTCGGCTTCCGCCTGCTCCAGCCGCTGGCGCAGCTTTTCATTGAGATCGCTGTTGCCGCTCAGCATTTCCGCTGAGTCGGAATAGCTGAAATGCGCCCGACGTTCGACGACTTCAGCCAGCGCAAAAGCCTGCTGGCGCGCGTCGCGCTGCATTTGCTGCGACCATGCATAGTCTTCTTTTAACTGCTCAAACTGTTCCGGATCGCTTTGCAGAACGGAAACCACCGGCTCCAGTTTGGCTAACTGGTTGCCATATTGCTGCACAAATCGCGCCGCTTCCTGCGCCTCATCCAACCGTTCCTGAATTTCATCGACCCGATCGGCCAGCGTTTCATCGGCCAATAAATTCAGCCGCGGCAGCAAACGGTTAAGCGCGGAAACGCCCTCTTTCGCCTGCTCAAACTGAAGGCGCTGCTGCTGGTTGTCGTTTTCATGCGTCGCCAGCGCGCGCTCCAGCTCGACGCGACGCCCGTTCAGTCGGCGAATTTCCGCTTCCGGATCGTCCTCAAAGGCAACGGAAAGGTGGCTGCCGATGAAACGGCTGAACGCCTGGTGCAAACGCTGGGTTTTCTGCACGTCAAACGAGAGCGTGGCAAAGCGCTCGGAAAGCACTTCCCGTTCCGCATGGAGACTCTCAATACGGTTCTCGCGCGCCGCGCGGCCAAAAATAGGCAGCGATGGGAAACGCGAATAACGCCACTGACGGTCGGCAATTTTCACGACCACCGCCTTTTCCAGCTCGTCAACGCTGAATACGCTGTCATCAAAAGACTGCGGATCGCCTTCGATCAGGTACAGATCTTCCGGGCAGTCGGTCAGACCTTCAAGCTGTTCGGCTATTTGCGATAAATCCGGTACGACGATCGCATGGCGCGACGGGCCATACAGTGCGGAAAAGTACGGCGCATCTTCAAGACTGACATCATCGTAGATTTCCGACAGCAGTACCCCGCCAAAACGCTCCGCCAGCGCATTCAAACGCTGATCTTCCGCGCCGCCCGGCTGGCTTAAACGTTCGATCTCTTCATCAACCGCATTTTTACGCGCGCCCACTTCGTCGCGTTCGACAATGGCTTCGCGCTCACGCTCCAGTAGCTGTTGCAGGAATTCGGTCACTTCCTGGCTGGACGTAAACTCCTCGCCGCACTGTTCGCTAAGCTGGTTCAGACTGTTTTGCGCCGCCAGCCAGACGGGCGCACGCCGCATCAGATGTTGAATACGCGACTGAAGCTGCTCCTGCTCCTGACGCAAGGCCATACGCTGTTCGCTGGCTGACGACACGCTATCAGACAAGGACGCGATGCGGGCTTCCAGCTCCTGATGCAGCGCTTCCAGTTCGTCAATATCAAAATTTTTGCCCTGTCGCTTACAGAACTCCGCCAGCAGACGTTCCGCCTCTTGCTGCTCGCGCAGCCGCTGTTCCAGTTCGCTCAGGCGCATCCGCAGCGGCTGTACCTGTTCCGCCAGATGACGCTGGTTCACGCCGTCCCGTAACAGCTCGCGCGCCACGTCCCAGGCTTCGCTACGCGCCAGCGGGCCGTTGATCGCCGCCACCAGCTGGTAAGCCTGCTCAAACTGGCTGTGCGCGGTTTGCGCCACGCTCATTTTTTGTTCCAACGACAGCAGTTTTTCCGTAGCTTCCTGCTCTTTTGCCTGGAAAGTATCCAGCCATTCGGCGGCGCTTTCCGGCGTTAGATCAGGCAGATGGCAAAGTTCTTTAGCGCGGGCAAGCGCTGATATCGCCTGGTTATACTGAATCGCGCGCGTTTGCTGTACATCCAGCGCCTGCTGGTAATCCGCAAGCTGGCTTTTGAGTTCATCGACTTCCAGCTCGGCGGCTTCGGCACGCGCTTCATTTTCGTCCTGCATTTCGGCGGCTTCCGCCACCACTTCGTTTTGCTCTTCGAGTCGAATCTGCAGCTCTTCAAGATCCGCTTCGTAGCGTTCAATTTTTTCCTGCTGGCGCAGCGCGGTTTGCACCAGATTCAGGTGATCGCTCGCCGCCTGATAATCCGCTTCAAGAGAACCTTCGGCGCCGTTATGTTCGCCCAACTCACGGGCCATATCGACGTGCTTATACTGCTCTGCCGCCAGCTGCTTGCGCGATGTGTACAGTTCGCGTCGAAACGCCAACGCCTGATCAAGGTGAACCCGACGCTCATTGGCGTGGCGCATATAATCCGCCGCCACATAATCGGTGGCTTCGCTGATCAAATGCTTAAACAGATCGCGATCGGATTGGGTAACACGAATCGCTTCCAGCGTGAGTCGGTTCTCGCGCAGCGCCGCTTCCATATCCTGGAACGCCTTGCGCACGCCGCTGTTTTCCGGCAATAAATAATCGCGTAGCGATCGGGTAATGGCGCTGGAGATCCCGCCGTACAGCGAGGCCTCTATCAAACGATAGAATTTACTACGATCGGAAGCGGAGCGCAGACGACGGGCGATAATCCCTAAGTCAAACATCAGCGAATGATAATCGGTGATGGAGTTAAACTGCTTAAACTGCACGCCTTCCATCTCGTCAAGCTTGTCTTTCAGCTCAGCAAGCGACAGTACGCGCGCCTGACGTTCGTTTAATGTCTCCGTCACCAGTTGTGTCGGCTGTACCGACATCGGCAGCCCCTGGATAGCGAACGGTTTGATGTCCACTTTGCGATCGCGCCCAGCGACCTGCTGCAGACGCACGCCGACCACCACCCGCTGATGGCGGGAATTAATGGTGTCGAGCATGGAGTAACAGACGCCCGCCTTCAGCTTACCGTGCAGACCTTTATCGCGCGAACCGCTGGTGGCGCCGGCTTCCGTGGTGTTACGAAAGTGCAGTAATGTGAGATCCGGGATCAGCGCCGTGACGAACGCCGCCATCGTCGTGGATTTCCCGGCGCCGTTGCCCCCGGATAACGTCGTGACCAGTTCATCCAGGTCAAAAGTGCGGGCAAAAAAACCGTTCCAGTTAATCAGCGTTAGCGAGCGAAATTTACCGCGTTCAATCATTATTCTTCCTCTCCACTGTCCGGCTGACTCTCTTCGGTCTCATCATTAAGTTGCAGATGGTTTTCAATGGGCATCGCTTCCCCGTCGCGGATGAGACGACGCTGCGCCTCGCGAGGATCGTCGCCGGCGCGGACATCCGCGCCAAAGCGGAAGACCGATTCGGTAATGCGGAATTTGCTGCTGTCGTGGCCCATAAACCATACCATGCCCAAACGACGCAGGCGGTTTAAAGAAGAACGCACCTTTTCCTGCAGTTTCTGACGATCAACGTCAGATCCCGTCGAGCGGTTATTCACCAGCTTTAGCAGTTTGGCTTCGTCCGCAAGGGTAAGCAGCTCGTCGTACAACTCTTGCTGAGTAAAGATCCCTTCGTTGGCCAGACGCTCCGGGCTAAGATAGAGGTAGCAGAGAATTTTACCGACCATCATATCCAGTTCGGATAACACCGAGCGCGGGATAAGCGTAGTAGAACGCGGACGCAGGTAGAAGAATCCCTCCGGCGCGCGAATCAGCTCCACGTTATAACGCGCGTAAAACTCTTCCAGGTATTCCTGAAAATCCATCAGAAAGGCATGATTATCCAGTTCGTCCAGCCCGATGTGGCGGCCCGAACGTAATGCGCTATCCAGCGCCGGAAATAACGGATTCGCCAGCGCCTGCGCCAGCTTAACCGGCATCACTTGTTCAATATTTGTCAATGACATGCGCCTGTACCTTGGCTCCGTAATCATTAATCGGCTGCCATTTGGCTGGCAGTCCGGTGAAATCTGCTTGCGCTACGCCAAGACGTACCGCTTGATCGATAACAATACGCGCCACGTCGAAATGACGCGCGCGCGGGTATTGCGCCAGATACTCGCGCACCACCAGCCCAAGATCCAGTGGCGTTTGTCTGGTTTTGTAGATAGCCAGCTGTTCTTCAATGATGGCCGCTAACTGCTCGCGGATCTCGTTAAACTCTTCATATTCCAGATCCGGCGGCAACTCCCCGGTGACTTCATCGTCACGCAACGCCATCTCTTCATCGCGCATATCCAGCAGACGATCGGCATTCGCGTAGGTTAGCGCCCACGGATCGTCAAAATAAGTCTGCACGGACTGGCGCAACCGCTGGGCAAAGACACGATTTTTATCCATATCGATCGCGGTACGGATAAATTTATGCACGTGACGATCGTAACCGATCCATAAATCAATAGACTGCTGACCCCAACTGATAATGCGGTCGAGTTTACTTTGTAAGTCAAACACCAGCCTGTCGACAAAATGCAGATCGTCGTGCGTCATCGTGGCATCCTGAATGCGCAGCAGGTTAGCCTGCAGCTTATCGCCCGCCGCCTCCAGCGTATCCTGCAACTCGCGCAGCGTACCGGACGTTTCGGAAAGCAGCAGTTCACAGCTGGAAATCGCCGCCCGCCAGTCTTTATTCAGCAGTTGTGCGATATCGTCTTTCACCTGCTGCTGCTGTTCATCCATGATGCGCTGGGTGAGATCGATACTGTCGAAAATCTCCGCCACCGAATATTTCAATGGCGCGTAAACGTTGCGATGCCAGTGGAACTCATCGCCACCCTCCGCTGCCGCATCCGCCGCGCGCTTCAATTCGCCGGCCACAATCGACAACTGCATAGAAAGACGCAGCGTAGAGAATTCGCGTTGACGAATGTAGTAATCGGTGATGCCAATCCCGAGCGGGGTTAATCGGTAAATCGCATTGCCTTCAGCCTGCTCGCTGGTAAAGCGGTTCAGCAGACGTTGACGCACCATATCGTTAATCGCGTTGTTCGCGCGCACGCCGATGGTTTCGCTGGTTTGCTCAAACGCATCACTCACATGGCGGAATGCATCCACCAGCTCGCCTTCACTCATCTCGCCGTCAAGGCGTTCGCCGTTCAACGTGGCGACCGCCAGCAGAAAGGAAAGTCTGTCTACCGGCAGCGAGATGGAAAAGTCGTTTTTTCTGGCCCAGGCAACCAGTTCGGGGACTGTCTGGGAAAATTCACTCATAGGTTATCCTTGCATCTGCGGCTAGCGCCGGGCTTTTAATCGCGGTGACATGAATGTAGCGCCCAAGGCTAATATACGGCTCCTGGCGGCAATAACGCGTTTCCAGTTCGACCAGGGTCTCATAACAGTCACGCTGCTGGTGTTTTTCACGCAGATAATCATGAAACACACGCACGCCGGTTTTACCGGTAATCTGCCAGCCAATCGCCTCCAGCCACTGGTACACCTGCGCGGGGTCGCGCGGGTAGTCAGGCGACAGCGTGCGCTTCTTGCGTTTAGGCATCCCCGCCTGCACGTAGTCAAAATTACCCGCCACCATATTGTGCATCAGCAAACCGTTAGCGTTATAGAACATCAACGACAGCGCGCCGCCAGGGCGCAATACTGACCAGAGCGTTTCTAATACGCCGACAGGATCGGCTACCCACTCCAGCACAGCATGAAACAATATCAGATCAACCGGGCTTTCCAAATGCGAAGCGACGTCCTGAGCCGGGCATTGTATAAAATGCATGTCTTTGCTCACACCTTTTGCCTCGGCCGCCTGCTGCGCGCGGGCGATCATTTCGCCAGACAGATCGCATAACGTCACCTGATGGCCGCGTTCCGCCATCTTAATCGCCGTTTGCCCTTCGCCGCCGCCGGCATCCAGCACCCGCAGTTTTCGCCCGCCAATCTCCTCCAGCACGCGGTCCAGGTCTTGCCACAGAATGGCTTGCCGCAGTTGTCCTTTGGTCGTGCCGTAAATGTTACGGGAAAACTTTTCAGCGATGTCATCAAAATTGCGATCCTGCATCGGACTCTCCACAGGCTGGCTCAGGCGTTATCTGATAAAACCGCTATTTTGTCACAGCCGCGGCGAGAATGAACCTGTCTGGTGTAATATCACCGTTAATCCTCCGCTATATGGTTAAAAAAGGAACCCAAAAGGATGCTTTTTACACTAAAGAAAGTGATTGGCGGTATGTTATTGCCGCTTCCGCTGATGTTGCTGATCATTGGCGTCGGCCTGGCGCTGCTCTGGTTTAGCCGCTTTCAGAAAACCGGAAAAGTATTTATCAGCGTAGGTTGGCTGGCGCTATTGCTATTAAGCCTGCAACCCGTTTCCGACCATCTGCTGCGTCCGATAGAAAACCGCTACCCTACCTGGCAGGGTCCGCAAAAGGTGGAATATATTGTGGTTCTCGGCGGCGGCTATACCTGGAACCCGCAGTGGGCGCCGAGCTCTAATTTAATTAACAACAGCTTGCCGCGGCTGGCGGAAGGCATCCGGCTGTGGCGCGCGAATCCGGGAGCCAGGCTGATTTTTACCGGCGGCGTAGCAAAAACCAATACGGTAAGCACGGCGGAAGTCGGTGCGCGGGTGGCGCAGTCGCTGGGCGTACCGCGTAGCGATATTATTACGCTGGATAAACCAAAAGATACGGAAGAAGAAGCCGCCGCCGTTAAGCAGGCCATCGGCGACGCGCCTTTCCTGCTGGTAACCTCCGCCTCGCATTTGCCGCGCGCGATGATTTTCTTTCAGCATGCCGGGCTGAATCCGCTTCCCGCGCCGGCGAATCAGTTGGCGATCGATTCGCCGCTCAATCCCTGGGAGCGGGCAATTCCGTCCCCGGTCTGGCTGATGCACAGCGATCGCGCTGGGTATGAAACATTAGGGCGACTTTGGCAATGGCTGAAAGGCATATCAGGCAAGCCAGGGGAGTAATGATTTCGCCGCCAGATCAAAATTGGTACGGTTAAAACGTCCGGTATTGACCAATTGCGCAACCTCGTCCCACAGCACATAGAGCCAACGCCGCCAGATGAAGGACTCCGCCACTGGCGCGCGTTGCAGATAATGCCAAAGCAATCCCTCCGCCAATGGATTATCCATCAGGCGAAACAGTTCGAACTCTCTCGGCGCCCACAGCATCAGCCCGGGGCCGACCATCGCCAGAAGCTGATCGCTACGGGCGTCTTTAAGCATACTGCGCAGGCAGAAGTTGCCATGCACCAGTACGCAGTTGTCGTTAAACCCTTCAAATAACGAAGGAAGACATTCTCTGGTACGAAACAGAATGCGTTTGTCCTGCATCGTCAGGCCGGTATTGCTGAACTGATTTAGCGTCGTCCACAGCACCTCCACCCGCTGACGATACCAGGAAGGCCAGATATTCTCCTGAGTATGGTCTACGGCGCCAACGCAACCGCGGCTATCCTGCCGATGCCAGGCTAACAGCCCTTCGACAATCTGATCTTTTAGCTGTTCCCAGCGTTCCGGAGTGCGCGCCGGCGCCTCGACCGGCACACCGCGCAGCCGTTCCAGCAGCAGCACATCCGAACCAGGATGCTCTTCATGCGTCAATACGCCATAGATTACCGGCATCCTCACCGTACCGCTACGCGCCAGCATTGAGGTTTTCCATGCCAGTTGCTGCGCAACGCCGGGAGTGGTAAAACTTCGCGCCATCAGCGGCATCGGAATGCCCTGGCTGTCATATAATGACCACAATGCGGAATCCGCTTTCTCATTCACGCACTCTATACGGCTAAGTTTTTCACCCAACAAATGACTGAGTTCGGCCCGCAACTGTTCCATTCCAGATTACCCCCATTAGTGCTACTGCTTTAATAATGAGCGTCGTATGGACAGATGTCACCCGTATCAGATCAAGGGAAGAAAAGAAAAATGAGGAAAATCGTAACGGTACGAGAAAGCCGCCACTGATGAGCAGACGTGAGTATTCATCTTTGCGCTATCATACCGCGCTGTTCATGACCGTCTAAGACGATCATGAACAGGATCATGTTAACGCATTTCAGCGCGTACGCGCTCCAGGTCGTCGGCGGTGTCTACGCCCGTGCCGGGCACCGCTTTGGCGACGGCGACATGAATTTTTTCGCCGTACCACAGCACACGGAGTTGCTCCAGCATTTCAATATGTTCCAGCGGGCTGGGTTGCCAGCTCACGTAACGGCGGATAAATCCCGCGCGATAGCCATAAATGCCCAGGTGACGAAGGCAAGTATCCCCTACCGTTTCCAGACTTTTTGCAAAGCGATCGCGATCCCAGGGAATCGTCGCCCGGGAAAAGTAAAGCGCATAGCCTTCAGCATCCAGCACGACTTTTACCGCATTCGGGTTAAACGCTTCTTCGGCGCTGTGAATCGGCACCGCCAGCGTCGCCATGCCAACCTGGCGCTGCGCCAGATTTTCCGCGACCTGGCGAATAATAACCGCCGGGATCATCGGCTCATCGCCCTGAACGTTCACAATAACGGTATCGTCGCTGAATCCGCACTTCTCTACCACTTCCGCCAACCGTTCGGTGCCGGACTGGTGATCGGCGCGCGTCATGCACACTTCGCCGCCAGCCGCTTCTACCGCACGAGCCACGTCTTCATGATCGGTCGCGACAATAATGCGTTCCGCGCCAGATTCGCGCGCCCGCTCCAGGACATGAACAATCATGGGCTTACCATTAATATCCACTAATGGTTTGCCTGGCAGTCGGGTAGATGAAAAACGGGCCGGAATGATGACGACGAAACTCATGATTTACTCTCATCAGATGTCAGGGCGCGAGCTTCATTTTCCAGCAATACAGGAATGCCGTCGCGTAACGGGAAAGCGAGATTATCCAGTTTGCAAATTAATTCTTGCTGTTCCTGGTTATACCAGAGTTTGCCGTTACATACCGGGCAGGCGATGATTTCAAGCAGACGATGATCCATAGTTCCTCCAGATGGACCGGATTGTGAATCCTTCAATATTAACATAATCGGTTAGGGTGCAGGGTCTATTTCCCAGCCATGACGCATGGCGCTAAACAGGCCTGGCGGACATTGTCCCAGCGTCACGCGCGATGCCCGTTGCCAGGCAGCAAACGCGCTAATCGCCTGCCAGATTCCTTTTTGCAGACTAACGCCAGGGCGGATATCGTCCTCCAGATACAGCGAGATAACCTCAAGCACCCCCGTTTTACGGTGCATTTTGGCATCCATTCGCCCGACTAAACGGCCCTGGTATAATAGCGGCAGCACAAAATAACCGTACTGGCGCTTCGCCGCGGGCGTATAACATTCCAGCCGATAGTTAAATCCGAAGAGCTGCGCTGCCCGCTTGCGATCCCATACCACAGGATCGAAAGGCGACAGTACTGCGCTATGGGTCGCCTTTAAGGCGTTATTTAGCGCCGGTTCAAGCTGCGAAAGAAGATCGGCATGAAGCCACATCCGCCCCAACGTTTCCACCTCGACCGGAATAATCTGCTGCTGTTCCGCCCGGCTCTCCCGCCATCCCTTCAGGTCAGGACGTTTCAGGCGGTAGTAATCCGCCAGCCACTGTTCACGGAAAATCCCCAGACTGCGCGCGCTATTATCCAGCATCAGGTTTTCCGCCTGCGACTGTGACAGTCCATCGCGTTCATCATCCCAGTGCGGCATCACACGGGGCGTTAAATCATATACACGTTGAAAATTACGCCGCTCAACAACCATGACTTTCCCGGCGGTAAATAAACCCTCAAGGTGGCGTTTATGTGGTTTCCATTCCCACCAGCCGCTGACGCCTTTCTGCGCATGTTCAAAATCGGCAGAACGCACTGGACCGTGCTCCTGAATATGCCGCACTAGCTGTTCTATTTCTTCCGCGTGCTCATGCATCCATGCCGCGCGATATTTCCAGCCCATCTTTTCCGGCGACAGCATACGATGGCGGATAAGTTTAAAGTCGCGGCGTGGTAAGAAACAGGCCTCATGCGCCCAGTATTCCATTAACTCGCCGCGTCGCAGCGCCTCATCCAGCCAGGCCTGCGGGTACGAACCGAGACGGCTAAACAGCACCAGATAGGGGCTACGTGCGACAACATTGATGGTATCAATTTGCAGCAACGCCATGCGTGAGATGGCGGCAAGAACATCGCCAGGCAGCGCGTTACGGCGCGGCTTTTTCAATAGCCCCTGCGCAGCAAGGTGAAGACAACGGGCCTGGGAAAGAGAAAGGTACGGCAATGACATTCATGACTCCATAAATTCATCACTGCCGCTGCATTGGGGTACGCTAGCGAACCAGCGAGGTGATATGTTCAAGCAACTTATCAGGCTGCTCACCGGACAAACGCGCATCAACCGGTAAGAACCACCAGTTATCTTCGGCAAAAGCACGGCATTTCACCGCGTCTTTTTCCGTCATTACCAGGGTCTGCCCTTCACCGACCAACGCCTGAACGTCAGCAGGGGCGAGCGTTTGATGATCGGCCAGCGGAACGCACTTTTGCGGATGCGCGCCACAGGCTTCCAGCGTGGCGAAAAAGCGCGGCGGATGACCGATGCCCGCCATCGCCACAATATTGCTCAGTTGCGCCACATCGCAACGCGCTCCCGTACGTAAGTTCACCGCCAGTCCAGGCGCTAGCTGCATGGGGATTTCGCCTGCCCGGGCGACGCCGCCATTCACGATAGCGGCGTCTACGGTTTTCAGGCGACTGGCGCGTTCGCGCATAGGACCGGCAGGAAGCCACCAGCCGTTGCCAAAACGGCGCACGCCGTCAATCACCACAATTTCAATATCTCGCGCGAGCCGGTAATGCTGCAACCCATCGTCGGTGATAATAATCTGCACATTATGCGCCGCCAGAATCGCTTTCACCGCCGCGGCGCGTTCAGGCGCTACCGCGACAGGCGCGCCGGTCCGTTGATAAATCAATACCGGTTCATCTCCCGCTTCTGCGGTTGTCGTCTCCGGCGTCAGAAGTAGCGGATAAGCGGCAGCTTTCCCGCCGTAGCCGCGGGAAACGACCCCCACGCGCACGCCACGCTGTTGCAGCTTTTCCACCAGCCAAATGACTACGGGGGTTTTACCGTTACCGCCAGCCGTAAGATTCCCTACCACAACCACCGGTACCGGCGCTCGCCAGGCGCGTTTAAAACCAAGCTTATAGCTCAGACGAATCGCCCCGCTCACCAGGCCATACAGCCAGGAGAGCGGCAACAGTAACCGCCATAGCGGGGATTCACCCGACCAGATACGCGCAATCATTGGCCAAATTGCATCTTATGTAGCTGGGCGTAAACGCCGTGTTGCGCCAGCAGCTCGCTATGAGTGCCGCGCTCAACGATAATGCCGTCTTCGACCACAACGATCTCATCCGCCTGTTCGATGGTGGAGAGACGGTGTGCAATCACCAGAGAGGTACGGTTTTTCTGCAGCTCATCCAACGCTGCCTGAATCGCACGTTCAGATTCGGTATCCAGCGCGGACGTAGCTTCATCAAGGATCAGAATCGGGCTGTCGCGCAGTAAGGCGCGGGCAATTGCGATACGCTGGCGTTGACCGCCGGAAAGCAGTACGCCGTTTTCGCCGATGATGGTATCCAGGCCATTATCCATCTTGTTGATAAAGTCCATGGCATAGGCCATGCGCGCCGCCTCTTCAATCTGCTCGCGGCTATATTCTTCCGTCCGGGCATAAGCAATGTTATTGGCGACCGTGTCGTTAAACAGATGCACGTTTTGCGAAACCAGCGCCACCTGATTACGTAGAGAGGCCAGAGTGTATTCGCGTAGATCGTGACCATCCATCAGGATGTGTCCTTCATCAATATCGTAGAAACGGGTGATCAGACTGGCGATAGTTGATTTACCCGATCCGGAACGCCCCACCAGCGCCACGGTTTTCCCGGCAGGAATTTTCAAATTGATGTTACGCAATGCCGGCACTTCACGGCCCGGGTAAGTAAACGTCACATTGCGGAATTCGAGATCGCCGGTCGCGCGGTCAATGACACGTTTACCTTCATCTTTCTCCTGTTCGCTATCCAGAATCGCAAACAACGTTTGACAAGCCGCCATCCCACGCTGGAACTGCGCGTTAACGTTTGTCAGCGACTTTAATGGACGCATCAGCGCGATCATGGAGGAGAACACCACGGTGATGGTCCCAGCCGTCAGGCTATCCATTACGCTTGGGAAGCTCGCAGCATAGAGGACAAACGCCAGCGCCAGCGAGGCAATGAGCTGAATGATAGGATCGGAAATTGACGAGGCAGAGACCATTTTCATGCCTTGCAGTCGCATCTTATTGCTGACTTTATCAAAGCGTTTAGTTTCGACTTCCTGACCGCCGAAAATCAGTACCTCTTTGTGTCCTTTCAGCATTTGTTCAGCGCTGGTAGTCACTTGTCCCATCGTGTTCTGCATATTTTTACTGATGCTGCGGAACCGCTTTGAGACAACGCGAATCGCAATCGACACAATCGGCGCTAAAACAACCAGGATGATCGACAGCTGCCAGCTGTAATAGAACATCATGATAAACAATCCGATGATCGATGCCCCTTCACGCACCACGGTAATCAGTGCGCCAGATGAAGAAGAGGCAACCTGTTCTGAATCGTAAGTAATACGCGACAGCAGCGTACCGGTAGACTGTTTATCAAAGAAGGCGACGGGCATTCCCATCATATGGCCAAACAGGCGACGGCGCATGGTCATTACCACCTTGCCTGACACCCATGAAATACAGTAGCTGGAGATATAGCTAGTGATGCCTCGTAATATCATCAGCCCAATAACCACCAGCGGCATCCACAGCAACACTGAGCGATCCGTTTTACCGAAACCATCATCCAGTAATGGCTTGAGGAGCGATAGCATGAAGGTATCGCTGGCTGCGTTGAGAATTAACGCTATGCCCGCCACGATCAGACCTGCTTTAAAAGGCGCTATGGTTGGCCACAGTCGGCGGAAGGTCTGCCACGTAGAGAGATCTTTATCGTTATGCATTCAAAAAACCAGCATTTGTTGAAATAGCCGCATATTCTACCCGTTATCCTCGGACACGCCAAACCACTGATGATACCAGCGAGGTAAAATTTGATCCCGTAAGCCTTGTATGCGCCAGCCCTGCGGAGAAAACAGCAGCGAAATTTGCCCCTGGTGGGGTGTATCAAACCACTGATACGCCTGCTGTCGGTAGCGCTGTTTTACCTTGCGGGACGGCAGCCGCCATGCGTTATAGCGCGATGCGGACGCCAGCGCCGCTTCACCATGTACGCGCTGAATAAATGGTAGCGACGACGACGTATTACTACCATGATGCGGCACCTGGATAAACGTCGCCGCAAGATGTCGCCAGTAACGACTTAGCATTTTTTGTTCAGCGCCCGCTTCGATATCGCCCGTGAGCAGGATGCTATGTACACCGTCATCCACTTTGACCACACAAGAACGGTTATTTCCTCGATCGGCACTTTCGCGTAACGGCCAGTGCGCCTGAAACGTTAGCCCCTGCCATTGCCACTGCTCGCCGCGAAAACAGGGCAAATGTCCCTGCCAGCCTAACGGGCTGCGAATCCACATTGACGGCCAGACCTGCTGTAGCGAACGCAGCCCGCCCCGATGATCCAGATGCTCATGACTCAAAATAACGCCCTCCGGCGTCAGATTATGCCAGCGCAACCAGGGAATAATAACCTGTTGCCCGCTGTCGCCCTCCGGCCATGCCCGACCGGTATCGTAGAGTATTACTTTATCGCCCCTGACGATCGCTATCGCCAGCCCCTGACCGACATCCAGCATATGCACCTGCCATCCGCTGGCGTTTATCGGCCGCCAGAGTGGCCAGCTCATCAACAATAACCCGCATAAACAGACCGCCGGCCAGGTACGCCAGACGTTTAATCGCCACGCGATAAGCGTTGGCCAGGGTAAAAGCGTCAGCCACTGCCAACGGTTATCAATATTCACCCAGCCCTGCGGTAAAGCATTCAACAGGTAAAATAGCGCGGCTAACGCGCGATCGGTCAGGTACCATACCCACTCTTCAAGAAAAAACGGCCCGGTTAAATGCAGAATCATTCCCGCCAGGATGAGCGGAACCGTCACAAATGTGACCCAGGGTACGGCAAAAAGATTCGCCAGCATTGCGGTAGCGCTTATGCCATGAAAAAGCGCCACCTGGAGAGGCAAAAGCAGAAGTGTAATGCCTGCCTGTAGGTGAAGCAGGTTAAGCAACCAGCGTACGCCCCGTGGAAAATTCCCGTTTGGCGCAGGAAACCACTGATACCAGAATAACAGGCCGGCAACCGCAAATGCTGACAGCCAAAGACTTTGTGATATAACCGCCACAGGATCGGCGAAAATAATCGCGGCCAGACAGCAGCACCAGACTTGCCAGCCGCTCCACTGTCGTCCGCTTAATTTTAATCCTCCCCAGACGCTCAGTGCCGCCACCGTGCGCAGCGCAGGCGGTTGTAAACCGGTAAGCCAGGCATAACATATCGCGCAAAGAATGCCGCCCAGCAATGGCGTCTGCCAACGAATCCATCTGACCGGCAAAAAGAATTGTCCGCCACGGATTAATCCGGCAGCCAATAACGCGGCAAAAGCGATATGCAGGCCGGAAATCGCCATCAAATGGGCCGTCCCCGTATCGCGCATAACGGCCTTCACCTCCTGCGACACCTCTCCCCGCTCCCCCATTCCCAACGCCAGAATAACCTGTTGCCACGGATAAGGCGCAAGCGTAGCGCGAAGCGAAGCAAGATAGCGCCCACGCAAACTACACTCAGGGTTAATCGCTTTAGCCTGTAGAAAACGCCCGGTCAATGGTTGGTGCTGCGCCAGCGCGTAACGTTGGCTATCAAAACCGCCTTCGTTAAGCTGTCCGTGTACCGCTCTGACCTTCAGCGTCATCGCCCACTGTTGCCCGGCACACACTTCCGTGGGTAAGTACTGGCCATGCAGGACAATCCCTACAGCAGGAAAGAGCGGCTTTCCGCGCAAATGGGTGATTCGCCCATAATGAGTGGTCATATGATCGGTGGCAGTAATGACGACTGCCGCCTCCTGCGTCGCGGCGGGCAGGACGTTTCCCGCCCAGATGGCCTGCCTGGCGGCAAATATCCCCCACATGAAAAAGAGCAAGGTTAATGCCGCGTAGCGCGCATAGTGATGGGGTATGAGGCAAAGCAAACATGCCAGACAAAACAGCACCGCGAGAATCCACGTGTCAGGTAATACTGGCAATATCATGAGCGGAAGTATGCCGCATACTACGCATACGCTGACCGTCGTTATCTTCATAGACACCTCCCTGTGCGGGAAAGTGTGCAGGTTCAGGACGCCATTGTCTGGAGGGGATTTTGTGCTATACGGCGCGGATTCCAGGTTTTTTACCTGATAAATGTAAGACGCAGCAAAAAATGCGAAACGTTTTCCAGTTTTCGGTCGAATAGCGTTTGCGCCTGACGGCGTATAAATGAAAAAAGCACCCTGACGGTGCTTTTTTCGGGTTCAAGTTTTGCGTTAAAACTTAACCGTAAATATTGGCGCGATCGCGCAGTTCTTTACCCGGTTTAAAGTGAGGAACGTATTTTCCTTCCAGTTCCACTTTATCGCCGGTCTTGGGGTTACGTCCGGTACGAGGCGCGCGGTAATGCAAAGAAAAACTGCCGAAACCGCGGATTTCAATACGCTCGCCCTGCGCAAGAGTCGAGGCCATATGCTCCAGCATCTCTTTTACCGCGTCTTCAACCGCCTTAGCGGGAATGTGAGATTGCTGGGTTGCAAGTCTTTCAATCAATTCTGACTTGGTCATGATTCCTCCGGTTCCTTAAAGGCAAATTGGCTGCAGCCGTGAGATTGATTAAGGGCGGCCGTAGCCGCCCTTAGTGCTTGATTACAGGCCGAAACCTGCAATCTGTCAAGTAATCTCGTTATACTTCGGACTAAAAGGCCCGAAGTTTCAGAGGATTACTCGCCTTTAGCTGCTTTGAATGCTTCAGCCATTGCGTTGTTAGAGAAGTTTGCATCTTCCTGTTTGTTAACAGTTGCGATGGCATCTTTCTCGTCAGCTTCGTCTTTCGCACGAACAGACAGGCTGATTGCGCGGTTTTTACGATCAACGCCGGTGAATTTAGCTTCAACGTCGTCGCCAACGCTCAGAACCAGAGTCGCATCTTCAACGCGGTCACGGGATGCTTCAGAAGCACGCAGGTAACCTTCAACGCCGTCAGCCAGTTCTACGGTTGCGCCTTTAGCGTCAACTGCAGTGACTTTACCGGTTACGATAGCGCCTTTCTTGTTCAGAGCAACCCAGTTGTTGAACGGATCTTCGGCGAGCTGTTTAACGCCCAGGGAGATACGTTCACGTTCTGCGTCAACCTGCAGAACAACTGCAGCGATTTCGTCGCCTTTTTTGTATTCACGAACTGCTTCTTCGCCTGCAACGTTCCAGGAGATGTCAGACAGGTGAACCAGGCCGTCGATGCCGCCGTCCAGGCCGATGAAGATACCGAAGTCAGTGATAGACTTGATTTTACCTTCAACGCGGTCGCCCTTGTTGTGGGTTTCTGCGAACTGCTGCCACGGGTTAGATTTGCACTGCTTCAACCCTAAGGAGATACGACGACGTTCTTCGTCGATATCCAGAACCATCACTTCCACTACGTCGCCAACGTTAACCACTTTGGACGGGTGGATGTTTTTGTTGGTCCAGTCCATTTCGGAAACGTGAACCAGGCCTTCAACGCCTTCTTCGATTTCAACGAAGCAGCCGTAGTCGGTCAGGTTGGTCACGCGACCGGTCAGTTTGGTACCTTCCGGATAACGTTTAGCGATAGCAACCCACGGATCTTCGCCCAGCTGTTTCAGGCCCAGGGATACACGGGTACGCTCGCGGTCGAATTTCAGCACTTTCACGTTGATTTCGTCGCCAACGTTCACGATTTCGCTCGGATGCTTAACGCGTTTCCAGGCCATATCAGTGATGTGCAGCAGGCCGTCAACGCCGCCCAGATCAACGAATGCACCGTAGTCAGTGAGGTTCTTAACGATACCTTTAACTTCCATGCCTTCCTGCAGGTTTTCCAGCAGCTGATCGCGTTCTGCGCTGTTTTCGGATTCGATAACGGCACGACGAGAAACCACAACGTTGTTACGTTTCTGGTCCAGCTTGATTACTTTGAATTCAAGCTCTTTGCCTTCCAGGTGCAGAGTGTCACGCACCGGACGAACGTCTACCAGAGAACCCGGCAGGAACGCGCGAATACCGTTCAGCTCAACAGTGAAGCCACCCTTAACTTTGCCGTTGATAACACCGGTAACAGTTTCAGCATCTTCGTAAGCTTTTTCCAGCGTGATCCATGCTTCGTGACGTTTAGCTTTCTCACGAGAGAGCAGAGTTTCACCGAAGCCGTCTTCTACTGCATCCAGAGCAACGTCAACTTCGTCACCAACCTGGATTTCCAGTTCGCCCTGGGCGTTTTTGAACTGCTCAGCCGGAATGGCAGACTCAGATTTCAGACCGGCGTCAACCAGTACTACGTCTTTGTCGATAGCAACAACAACACCACGAACGATGGAACCCGGGCGGGTTTCGATTTCTTTTAAGGATTCTTCAAAGAGTTGAGCAAAAGATTCAGTCATGTTTAATCTTCAGGTTTCATATTTAACGTCCACCTGGCTCCGTGCCGGATGGGGTTGTTTAACATACCCGCTGTCAATCCTTTGCAACGGGGGTACTACAAATTCGGTCGCATTTAAGCGAGAGCCAATTTTTGGCGCGCATATTGTAACGCTTTTTCAATCACTTGCTCAATGCTTAATCGGGTAGAATCCAAAACTAATGCATCAGCAGCAGGAACTAACGGCGCTACAGCGCGATTACGATCGCGATCGTCGCGTTCCTTGATCTCGGCCAAAAGGCGTTCAAAGTTAACACTAAAGCCATTCTCCTGCAACTGTAGCATACGTCGATGCGCACGTTCCTCCGAGGAGGCGTCAAGGAAAATTTTTACCGGCGCATCCGGGAAGACCACGGTCCCCATATCGCGTCCATCGGCGATTAAACCAGGCGCTTCGCGGAATGCACGTTGGCGGCGAAGAAGCGCTTCACGCACGCGTGGGAATGCCGCCACCTGGGATGCCGCGTTCGCGACTTCCTGCGTACGGATTTCGCCGCTAACGTCCTCGCCTTCCAGGATAACTTCCAGGTTGCCGTCCGTTGAGACGAAACGCACGTCCAGATGGGACGCCAGCGGCACCAGCGCATCTTCAGAGGCGAGATCGACATGGTGGTGCAATGCCGCCAGCGCCAGTACGCGGTATATCGCGCCGGAATCCAGCAGATGCCATTGCAATGCTTCCGCCATTGCTTTGCACAAGGTGCCTTTACCTGCACCGCTTGGGCCATCAATGGTTATTACCGGGGCAATTGCCGTCATCTTTATCTCCTTAAACAGGCGTACCGTTAACGTAAACGCCGCGCATTATACGCGCCAACGCTCGCGACCGTTAACGTTGCGTGCAAAAACCAGTTTTGTCTGTAATCAGATGCGGAATAATTGCGCAATTATAGCGGGCTGGCGAGAAACCAGCCCGAAAGATGACAATGATTTACTTTTTATCTTCGGCAATTCTGTCGCGCATATGCTGCGCGCGATCGGCTGAGGCCGGGTGGGAGTCCATCAATGATTTTGCATGACCTGCGTCCATTGTGGCGAATTTATCGAATGCCGTGACTAAGCCCTGGGTGTTAATCCCGCGTTTTTTCAGCAGATCGTAAGAGAAGTCATCCGCATCCGACTCCTGACTGCGAGAAAACGCCGAATTGATGACGCCTTCCGCCAGATCGCCCAATTGAGACTGGGAAAGCTGCGCTGCGACGCCGCTGGTGGCGGAAATCGCATCGCGAGCCGCCAGCGTGGCATAGGCGGTCTGCATTGCCTTGCGGGAGTGCCCTAAAGAGACATGGCCCAGTTCATGGCCCAGTACGCCTTCAATTTCATTATCGGTCATCAGATCCATCAGGCCGGAGTATACGCGAACGCAACCGTTCGCCATCGCCCATGCGTTGATATCGCTGGTCATATAGACTTTATAGCTAACCGGCGTACCGTCAATGTTGTTACCCAGCGCTTTGGCGATTTTGCTCAGACGTTTGGTGTATTTGCTTTTCGAACCTGCCAGTTGATTCTCGCTGTCCATTTGTTTACAGGCATTATTAGATAATGCCTTAACATCCGCATCGGACAGTGTGGCGGCTTTGTAGGCTGACATGCCTGAACTGGCGATTAAATTGCCATTCACGCCATTTTTACATCCTGCCAGTAGCGTGGCGGAAATCGCCACCGCCAGTAGTAATGATTTATTTTTCATACTAATCTTCCGTTGATAACTATTATAAAAAACACATAAATCAATGTGTTAAATCATCAACAAATTAGCATTAGTCATAATTATAAAAATAGTGCGAATACGGACTCGGCGCGCCAGCCCGTCGACTGGCGCAACAGAAGACTTAGGCAGGCGTACTCATTCGCGCCAGTTGTTCGAAATAATCAGGGAACGTTTTTGCAGTACATTTAGGGTCCAGGATCGTGACTGGCGTATCGGACAGTGCGACCAGTGAGAAACACATCGCCATACGGTGGTCGTTGTACGTGCCAATATCCGCGTGTTGGAGCTTCGCCGGCGGCGTGATACAAATATAGTCGTGCCCTTCTTCGACTTCAGCGCCCACTTTACGTAGCTCGGTCGCCATCGCGAACAGGCGATCGGTTTCTTTCACTCGCCAGTTATAAATATTGCGCAACGTCGTGGTTCCTTTCGCAAACAACGCCGTGGTGGCAATCGTCATCGCCGCATCCGGAATATGGTTCATATCCATATCTATGGCGTGCAATTCGCCGCGCGTGCAGGCAATAAAATCATCGCCCCAGGTAATGGTCGCGCCCATTTTCTCCAGCACATCGGCAAAACGAATATCGCCCTGCATACTTTTGCGGCCAATCCCGGTCACTTTTACCGTGCCGCCTTTTATCGCCCCAGCGGCGAGAAAATAGGACGCTGACGAGGCATCGCCCTCGACCAGATAGCGACCTGGAGAGTGATACTGTTGACCGCCCTTCACGACAAATTGTTGGTAGTGATGGTTCGCTATCTCCACGCCAAAGGTTTTCATTAAATTTAGCGTGATATCGATGTAAGGTTTTGATACCAGTTCGCCTTTAACGCGAATAATTGTGTCTTTAGGGGCCAGCGGCGCCGTCATCAGCAGAGCGGTCAGGAACTGGCTGGAAACGCTACCATCAACCTCAATGTCGCCGCCGGTAAAACCGCCGCGCAGACGCAGGGGCGGATAGTTTTCCTGCTCCAGGTAATCAATATTCGCCCCGCCCTGACGCAGCGAATCAACCAGATGGCCTATCGGACGCTCTTTCATACGCGGTTCGCCGGTTAACACTATCTCATTTTGCCCCAGACATAGCGCTGCCGCTAACGGACGCATCGCGGTTCCGGCATTACCGAGAAACAGTTCCAGAGCGCCTGGCGCACGTAATGCGCCGCCATTACCCGTGATATCACAGCGGGTGCGATCGGCAGAAAGGGTGTAATTGATCCCCAACGCGCTCAGGGCATTGAGCATATGGCGGACGTCATCGCTATCCAGCAGATTCGTCAGAACGGTTTTACCACAAGCTAAAGCCGCCAGGAGCAAAGCACGGTTTGAAACACTTTTGGAGCCAGGTAAATTAATGGCGCCATCGACCCGCGCGATGGGTTGTAACGTCAGGGATTCCATGAAACTCAACTCTCAAAAAACAGAAATAAAAACCCCACAGACTGGCCGTGGGGATGAAAAAAGAAACGTATTAGCCGTGGCGACGCTCAAAATCGATCATGAAATCGGTCAGCGCTTTTACCCCTTCAATCGGCATGGCGTTATAGATAGAGGCGCGCATACCGCCAACAACACGGTGCCCTTTTAAGGCGTGCAGACCGGCGGCGAAAGACTCTTCCAGAAAGACCTTGTCCAGCGTATTGTCCGCTAACTGGAACGGAACATTCATCCGCGAACGGTTGGCCTGTGCGACATCGTTACGGTAGAAATCGCTGTTATCAATCACACCGTACAGCAACTCCGCTTTTTGCTGATTGATTTTGTGCATCGCCGCCACGCCGCCCTGCGCTTTCAACCATTTGAACACCAGACCGGAAAGATACCAGGCGAAAGTCGGCGGCGTATTAAACATCGAGTCGTTATCATTCAGGACGGTGTAGTCGAGGATGGACGGGCAGCTCTCATGCGCCTTGCCTAACAGATCCTCCCGGACGATAACCAGCGTCAGTCCTGCCGGACCGATATTCTTCTGCGCGCCAGCATAAATTACGCCATAGCGAGAGACGTCCAGCGGCGCAGACAGGATGGTAGAAGAAAAGTCCGCCGTGACGACCACCTCCGGGCCAAAATCCGGCGTTTCATCGATGGCGATGCCGTCAATGGTCTCATTCGGGCAATAGTGCAAATAAGCGGCATTATCGGAAAGCTGCCACTCGCGCATCGGTTTTACGGCACGTTTGCCGTCCACGGTGATTTTGGCGTCGATAATCTGCGGCGCACAGTATTTTTTGGCTTCTTTGATGGCGCTCGCCGCCCAGTAACCAGCATCGACATAATCCGCCGTGGTTTTATCGCCCAGCAGATTGAGCGGCACGCCAGCAAACTGCCCGCGACCGCCGCCGTGACAAAATAAGACTTTATAGTTGGAGGGGATATTAAGGAGATCGCGAAAATCCTGCTCCGCCTCTTCAGCGACCTGGATAAACTCTTTGCCTCGATGGCTAATTTCCATTACCGACGTACCAAGACCGTGCCAGTCACGCAGTTCCTGTTGCGCCAGTTTAAGTACTTCCGCCGGTAGCATCGCCGGACCTGAACTAAAATTAAAGACCTGAGCCATTTCCCCTCACCACGCTGCATTGTTTCCTGCCTGACAGACATCAGGCAAACGTTATTCATGTGAATATCGGTTTTATCATTCAGTGACACGCGCCGCAATGGGTAAAACAATGCGAGGAGAAAATGCGGCATGCGTCACACAACAGAATCTTCCGGATTAACCGTATAAATCCGATATTTTCGCTGTTAAACAACGCGTTTAGCCCGGCTTGCCTTCGTCCATTCTGGATTTGCGCAGCGCGGACATAATTGCTTTTCCCCGGCGTTCATGCGTATCACTTCACTGCAACGTACGCAGGCATAGTCGCCAGCCTCCGGCGCCACGATAAAGCGTGGCGTACAGTGCTCAGGAAGAATGCTTAACCCCGGCTTAACGTCTTTATTTTCAAAGAAATAGACGCTGATTTGTCCGTTTGTCTCCAGGATGGCCAGTCTGACCTGCCCCAGTTGCTCAACGCCATTCAAGCGAAGCTCCATAAAAAACTCAAACTCCGTCATGTTTGAGCGCTGCAGTTTTTCCCACGCCAGTTCGCCGTCTTCAACAATGACCACCGACTTGCCTTCCAGCAGATCTTCCAACTTTTCACTATGCGCCATCAGCCACATGACCAGGCGATAGAGCAGCGCCAGGGTGATGAATACCACCAGAACAGGGAGCATCGGAACGTCATCATAAAACGCGACGTCGCCTGCCGCCGACCCCAATGTCAAAATGATCAGCACTTCAAAAAGCGACATTTGCCGTACGCCGCGTCGTCCTGTCACCTTTAAGAAAAGAAACACCAGAACAAAGGTGTAAAAGCTACGCAGCGCCACTTCCCCCAAAAACGCTACCGGCACGTTATCCAGCGCCATTCGTTGCAAATCAAATGCTTTCATTTTTTATGCTCTTCCTGTGAATTCCAGTGTAAAAGCATAGCCAATACTTTTATTTCCGCCGATGTCCCGGCGAGATAGCGCCCGTCACATAAAACCCGTATCATTGCGCGCTTTCCGTACGACAAAAGTGATTTTCATGACGCAAACATTTATTCCCGGCAAAGACGCCGCGCTGGAAGACTCCATCGCCCGCTTCCAGCAAAAGTTACTCGACCTCGGCTTTCACATCGAAGAGGCCTCCTGGCTGAACCCGGTGCCAAACGTCTGGTCAGTGCATATTCGCGATAAAGAGTGCGCGTTATGCTTTACCAACGGAAAAGGCGCGACCAAAAAAGCGGCGCTGGCCTCGGCGCTGGGCGAATACTTCGAGCGTCTGTCAACCAACTACTTTTTTGCTGATTTCTGGCTTGGCGAAACGATCGCCAACGGGCCATTCGTGCATTATCCGAACGAAAAGTGGTTCCCGCTGACTGAAAATGACGACGTACCGGAAGGCTTGCTTGATGCCCGTCTGCGCGCGTTTTACGATCCGGAAAATGAACTCACCGGAAGCCAGTTAATTGATCTTCAGTCCGGCAATGAAGCACGCGGCGTCTGCGGCCTGCCATTTACCCGTCAGTCCGATAACCAGACCGTGTATATTCCGATGAATATCATCGGCAACCTGTACGTCTCTAACGGAATGTCCGCCGGCAATACGCGTAATGAAGCCCGCGTTCAGGGACTGTCGGAAGTCTTCGAGCGTTATGTGAAAAACCGCATCATTGCGGAAAGTATCAGTCTGCCGGAGATTCCCGCAGAGGTGATGGCGCGTTATCCGGCGGTAATGGAGTCAATCGCCACGCTGGAAGCCGAGGGTTTCCCGATTTTCGCCTATGACGGCTCGCTGGGCGGTAAGTATCCGGTTATCTGCGTCGTGCTGTTCAACCCGGCTAACGGTACCTGCTTTGCTTCTTTTGGCGCCCATCCTGACTTTGGCGTTGCGCTGGAACGTACAGTGACCGAGCTACTCCAGGGACGCGGTCTGAAAGATCTTGATGTCTTCACCCCACCAACGTTCGATGATGAAGAAGTCGCGGAGCACACTAATCTGGAGACCCACTTCATCGACTCCAGCGGCCTGATTTCCTGGGATCTGTTCAAACAGGACGCCGATTACCCGTTCACGGACTGGAGTTTTTCCGGCACTACCGAAGAAGAATTCGCCACGCTGATGGCCATCTTTGCTGCTGAAGATAAAGAAGTTTACATTGCCGATTACGAGCATCTCGGCGTATACGCCTGTCGTATTATCGTACCGGGAATGTCTGATATTTATCCTGCCGAAGATCTGTGGCTGGCCAACAACAATATGGGTAGTCATCTTCGTGAGACTCTGCTTTCGCTGCCCGGTAGCGTCTGGAATAAAGAAGACTATCTCAATCTGATTGAACAATTGGATGAAGAAGGTTTTGACGATTTCACCCGCGTGCGTGAACTGCTGGGTCTGGCGACCGGAGCGGACAATGGTTGGTATACACTGCGCGTCGGCGAATTAAAAGCAATGTTAGCGTTAGCGGGCGGCGATTTGGAGCAGGCGCTAATCTGGACAGAATGGACGATGGAGTTCAATTCGTCGGTCTTTAGCCCGGCACGCGCAAACTATTACCGTTGCCTGCAAACGCTGCTGCTCCTGTCGCAAGAAGATGCGCGTCAGCCGCTGCAATATCTCAATGCTTTTATAAAAATGTATGGCGCAGAGGCTGTAGAAGCCGCCAGCGCCGCGCTTAGCGGTGAAGCGGCTTTTTATGGACTACCGGCTGTCGACCACGATCTACAAGCGTTCCCGGCGCATCAGTCCTTGTTAAAAGCGTATGATAAATTACAGCGCGCGAAAGCGGCATACTGGTCAAAATAAGGCCATATGAGTGACTTAGGGTAGGTTTACCCTCTCGGCTGCGTTATATTACGGGGCGCCTTTACGGCCCCGTTTTATTTATTTTCGCTAAACGGCGAAAAATGTAATAACAAGGTTAAATATTGGTTGTTGATATTAAATTAATTGACATAGTGATGTTACTTCATTTGTTGATTACTCCATATTAATTAACCGTGCAGCAGGAGGAGCCAGGAAAAAATTCAACTCTATTTATAATTTTTAAAATTTATTTTTATTAGGATAATCAAAAAGTTACACCGTAATTGCATAAAAGCCATGCGACTTACGGGCCTATAAGCCAGGCGAGATATGATCTATATCAAATTCTCATCTATAATGCTTTGTTAGTATCTCGTCGCCGACTTAATAAAGAGAGAGTTAGTGTGAAAGCTGACAACCCTTTTGACCTTTTACTCCCTGCAGCAATGGCCAAAGTGGCTGAAGAAGCAGGCGTCTATAAAGCAACGAAACATCCGCTTAAGACTTTCTATCTGGCGATTACCGCCGGCGTATTCATTTCAATTGCCTTTGTTTTTTATATTACTGCGACAACCGGTACTGGCGCGATGCCTTATGGCATGGCGAAACTTATCGGGGGTATCTGTTTCTCTTTGGGACTGATTCTCTGTGTTATTTGCGGCGCTGATCTTTTCACCTCTACTGTTCTGATCGTTGTAGCTAAAGCTAGCGGTCGCATCACCTGGGGGCAACTGGCTAAAAACTGGTTAAACGTCTATTTTGGTAACCTGATTGGCGCTCTGCTTTTCGTGTTACTGATGTGGCTTTCCGGCGAGTATATGACTGCCAACGGTCAATGGGGACTTAACGTCCTGCAAACCGCCGACCACAAAATGCACCACACTTTTATTGAAGCTGTCTGCCTCGGTATTCTGGCGAACCTGATGGTTTGTCTGGCCGTGTGGATGAGCTACTCAGGTCGTAGCCTGATGGACAAAGCGTTCATCATGGTACTGCCCGTCGCCATGTTTGTCGCCAGCGGTTTTGAGCACAGTATCGCAAACATGTTTATGATTCCTATGGGTATTGTAATACGCGATTTCGCTACACCGGAGTTTTGGACCGCAGTCGGTTCGTCTCCGGAAAGTTTTTCTCACCTGACCGTGATGAGCTTCATCACTGATAACCTGATTCCGGTCACGATCGGTAATATTATCGGCGGCGGTTTGTTGGTCGGGTTGACATACTGGGTCATTTACCTGCGTGGTAACGAGCATCATTAATCTGTTGATGCCCATTACACGCAGTAAATAAAAAATCCACTTAAGAAGGTAGGTGTTACATGTCCGAGCTTAATGAAAAGTTAGCCACAGCCTGGGAAGGTTTTACCAAAGGTGACTGGCAGAATGAAGTAAACGTCCGTGACTTCATTCAGAAAAACTACACTCCGTATGAGGGTGACGAGTCCTTCCTGGCTGGCGCTACTGACGCGACCACCAAGCTGTGGGACAGCGTAATGGAAGGCGTTAAACAGGAAAACCGCACTCACGCGCCTGTTGACTTTGACACCTCCGTTGCTTCCACCATCACTTCTCACGACGCTGGCTACATCAACAAAGCGCTTGAGAAAATTGTTGGTCTGCAGACTGAAGCTCCGCTGAAGCGTGCGATTATCCCGTTCGGCGGTATCAAAATGGTTGAAGGTTCCTGCAAAGCGTACAATCGCGAGCTGGACCCAATGATCAAAAAAATCTTCACCGAATACCGTAAGACCCACAACCAGGGCGTATTCGACGTTTATACTCCGGACATCCTGCGTTGCCGTAAATCCGGCGTTCTGACCGGTCTGCCGGATGCGTATGGCCGTGGCCGTATCATCGGTGACTACCGTCGCGTAGCGCTGTACGGTATCGACTACCTGATGAAAGACAAATTCGCACAGTTTACGTCTCTGCAATCCGATCTGGAAAACGGCGTAAATCTGGAAGCGACTATCCGTCTGCGTGAAGAAATCGCTGAACAGCACCGCGCTCTGGGTCAGATCAAAGAAATGGCGGCTAAATACGGCTGCGATATCTCTGGTCCGGCGACTAACGCTCAGGAAGCAATCCAGTGGACTTACTTCGGTTACCTGGCTGCGGTTAAATCTCAGAACGGCGCAGCAATGTCCTTCGGTCGTGTATCCACCTTCCTGGATGCGTACATCGAACGTGACCTGAAAGCAGGCAAAATCACCGAGCAAGACGCACAGGAAATGATTGACCACCTGGTCATGAAACTGCGTATGGTTCGCTTCCTGCGTACTCCTGAATATGATGAACTGTTCTCCGGCGACCCGATTTGGGCAACCGAATCTATCGGTGGTATGGGCGTTGATGGCCGTACTCTGGTTACCAAAAACAGCTTCCGCTTCCTGAACACCCTGTACACCATGGGGCCGTCTCCGGAGCCGAACATCACCGTTCTGTGGTCTGAAAAACTGCCGCTGAACTTCAAGAAATTCGCCGCTAAAGTCTCCATCGACACCTCTTCTCTGCAGTACGAGAACGATGACCTGATGCGTCCGGACTTCAACAACGATGACTACGCTATCGCATGCTGCGTAAGCCCGATGATCGTTGGTAAACAAATGCAGTTCTTCGGTGCGCGTGCAAACCTGGCGAAAACCATGCTGTACGCTATCAACGGCGGCGTTGATGAAAAACTGAAAATGCAGGTTGGTCCGAAATCCGAACCGATCAAAGGCGATGTTCTGAACTTCGACGAAGTGATGGATCGCATGGATCACTTCATGGACTGGCTGGCTAAACAGTATGTCACCGCGCTGAACGTTATCCACTACATGCACGACAAGTACAGCTACGAAGCCTCTCTGATGGCGCTGCACGACCGTGACGTTATCCGCACCATGGCGTGTGGTATCGCAGGTCTGTCCGTTGCTGCTGACTCCCTGTCTGCCATCAAATATGCGAAAGTTAAACCGATTCGTGACGAAGATGGTCTGGCTATCGACTTCGAAATCGAAGGCGAATACCCGCAGTTTGGTAACAACGACGCTCGTGTAGATGACATGGCGGTTGACCTGGTAGAACGTTTCATGAAGAAAATTCAGAAACTGACCACCTACCGTGGCGCTATCCCGACACAGTCTGTTCTGACCATCACTTCTAACGTTGTGTATGGTAAGAAAACCGGTAACACCCCGGATGGTCGTCGCGCTGGCGCGCCGTTCGGACCAGGTGCTAACCCGATGCACGGTCGTGACCAGAAAGGCGCTGTCGCTTCTCTGACCTCCGTTGCTAAACTGCCATTTGCTTACGCGAAAGATGGTATTTCTTATACCTTCTCTATCGTTCCGAACGCACTGGGTAAAGACGACGAAGTTCGTAAGACTAACCTGGCAGGTCTGATGGATGGTTACTTCCACCACGAAGCGTCCATCGAAGGCGGTCAGCACCTGAACGTCAACGTCATGAACCGTGAAATGCTGCTGGACGCGATGGAACATCCGGAAAAATATCCGCAGCTGACCATCCGTGTATCTGGTTACGCAGTACGTTTTAACTCCCTGACGAAAGAACAGCAGCAGGACGTTATTACTCGTACCTTCACGCAGACCATGTAATGGGTTTGACTGAAATTACGCCATAAAAAGCGTACAAAAAAGGCTCCATATCAGTGGGGCCTTTTTAATTTTTATAAAAGCATATTTCGACAACCAGAATTTTTACTTATAAATAAAGTGTTATTATGTGATCTATATATTCTTCTCAGAATAGCATCAATTTCTCTTTTATTATTTTGATACTCCTCATAATCCTTATTTAATGCATCAGAAAACAGCATGGTGTTAGCTTCTGTAAAATCACATGACAATGACGGTATATATCCATGTAGCAGATAAATAAGTGTTGGATGAACCATATCAAACAAGACTTCTCCCTCTAATTCCCGGTAACCTATTTTACAAAATTGGGTAGAAATCTCAAAAGACCCCATTTGAAGACAACGTAGTTTATTCTTCTCATCCTCAGTAAGCGTACCATTCCATTCAACACATGCCATTTTTCGATTTTCTCCAGATCGCATAAGCTTATAAACTTCATCCCTAATTTCATCATCCTCATTAACTTTCTGCCTAAGGTCAAAAGCAAAGTTTTCTAATAATTCTGGATAGCAAGCAATTTTTTCTCCATACTTAATACATGCTTTAAAAAACAACTCTTCCTCATCTTCTTCCATCACTTTAAAAATACAGTTTTCTGAAACGTTGAGGATACGATGCAAATTACATTTATCAATAACCCTGCCATCAATCTCAAATAAAACTTGTGTCTGACTCACATCAAAACGCATAACAAAGCGGTCTTGTTGAGATGGATTAGCATATTGTTTTAATTGTGCAAAGGCATATATCTTCTCCATGCCGATTGTATCAACATTAAGTTCAGCTTGATTTTCACGTTCACATCCATGGATGAGTGTATATAATACCTCCAGCACCTCTCTTTTTTTGTGTGTTCTGAAGTAGTCCTTAAATCTATCCCATAACCCCATGTATAGCGCTTCTTCTTTATTAGGACTCATCAAACGGGCTAGCCGTGAAGCATTAACTTCATAGTTATGACGATTACCAAAACTTAACGTAACTGGCATAATAACTCCCTTGATTATTTACCGCGAAAGCAAAATCCAATCCGTTGCTCTCATTTTTTTGATTAAAACCACACTCTATTTAAGAGATTGAATCAGCCTGGGTTTAGAAATGACATCAGATTTACACCTGATTGCGCGTTGAATGCGACGCCAGGCGCTGTACAGCGCATAACGTTCTTTGGACACATCTGAATTATGTTGAGAATTATTTTCGTTCTGACCACAACAAAACGGCGCCAACCATTCGAAAAAAGAGGCGGATCATAAACAGCAAAACCAGGACGCTATGGATGATACACTTACAGTATGTATTGCGGTTGAGGCGTTAAACAGAGGTACCGGACTGATGAATGAGCCACAATTTCTGGCGGTGCGAGTTATGCAGCATAGATTTGCCGTATATTTTATACTGAATAGAGGTAAAATAGCTCCATTGCAGCACATTCTGGAACAGCCACACATTCTGTAGTCCAAAATTTACGCTCGCAGTACCGCTTTTTTACAGGATGCAACCCCCTTACCAGGGTGCTCAACATGCCCGGAATGTGTCCATAAACCCCATGTTATTTAGAGCTAGCCGAAGCGATATGAGTAACTTAACCGATTGTATTACAAATGAAAGTGTTGCAGTAACTGCTGATAAAAAGCCGGTTATTGGTCGCATTCACTCCTTTGAGTCCTGTGGCACCGTTGATGGCCCAGGCATCCGCTTTATTACCTTTTTTCAGGGCTGCCTGATGCGCTGCCTGTATTGCCATAACCGCGACACATGGGATACGCATGGCGGTAAAGAAATCACCGTTGAAGACTTAATGAAAGAGGTGGTGACCTATCGGCATTTTATGAATGCTTCTGGCGGCGGCGTGACGGCATCCGGCGGCGAGGCCATTTTGCAGGCAGAATTTGTACGCGACTGGTTTCGCGCCTGTAAAAAAGAAGGTATCCACACCTGTCTCGACACCAACGGCTTTGTGCGCCGTTATGACCCGGTAATTGATGAACTGCTGGACGTTACCGATCTGGTGATGCTCGATCTCAAGCAGATGAATGATGAGATCCACCAGAATCTGGTCGGTGTCTCTAATCACCGGACGCTGGAATTCGCGCAGTATTTATCAAAGAAAAATGTGAAGGTCTGGATCCGTTACGTTGTCGTTCCCGGCTGGTCTGACGACGATGATTCCGCGCATCGCCTGGGCGAGTTTACCCGCGATATGGGTAATGTCGAAAAAATCGAACTGCTGCCCTATCATGAGCTGGGCAAACATAAATGGGTGGCAATGGGCGAAGAATATAAACTGGATGGCGTGAAGCCGCCCAAAAAAGAGACTATGGAGCGTGTAAAGGGTATTCTTGAGCAGTATGGTCATAAAGTAATGTATTAATCGCCTGCTATCTTACCCGCTTTTAAACGGCTGCCCATGAGGGTAGCCGTTTTGCTGTCTGGATAACGCTCTTACCGCTAAAATACCCGACCCCGCCGTCAGACAGGCCTGGTTAACAATATTGCGCTTACCAGGTATCAAATACAGAGTCGCTTATCTGCTGCTGGGTTGAAGGTCTGACAACTATTGCTGACCCGGCACCTGTTAATACCGTGGTCTCCGCCTGGAACCCAGGCACCTGTAACCTTAAAAGGCGCTCGCCTGGCAGGAGCGCCGTGGAAAAGAACGTCGTTATGTGTTTCTACGCGCCAGCAGTGGGAAAATTAATCCCAACCCGACCAGGACAAAAGGCGTCACGATGTTCAACGTCAGCTGGAATGTCCACTCCGGCGTGAACGCCTCCATTTTGGGGAAAATACCGGTAAGGCAGGCAAACGCGGTGAAGGCAAAACACCATATTCCCACAGTTAACGCCAACGCCCGGTTGCGAATAAACACATATTCAGGTTTATACTTTTGCGCCAGTCGAATGACGGCAATAAAGGCGACAAATACCCACAGATAGCGCAGCGGCATAACAACTGAGTTGAGATTAAGCAGCCATTTGTACAGGTTGTTCATATCGCCGATGCCAAGCGTTGGCAACATAATCAAGATAGCGACCAACACTAATGTCAGCAAATAACCGTTAACTGGCGTACCTGAAGCGTTAGTACGACATAAGCGCTGCGGGATATATTTACTGTCTGCATCACCCAGTAAGACTTTCAGTGGCGCATCAATAGAAAACACCAGCGCGGCGATTTGCCCCAGAGTATTGGCAATGGCATAAATCACCATTAATGAATTACCCATATGGTAATACTCACCCAATTTCTGGAATGCATAATATTGCCCATTGGTCATTAAATCGTCAGGTATATGCCGGGAATCAAACATCATTCCCATCGCCAACGAACCGAGGATAGCGCAGACCGCAACCATGACGGCTAAAAAGAGCATCCCCTTCGGAAATTCTTTTCCTGGATTCCGCGTCTGGTTGACATAAGGCGAGATCTTCTCTGCCCCACCAACCGCAAAGACCAACATAGAGATGGTGGTGATATAGGTAAAATCGATATGAGGAATAAATGACTGCCAGGTGATGTTAGTGGTCGCAATTTCAACGTTTGTAATTGCTGGCGCGGTCACTGCCATCACAACATATAAAATTGACATGATAAACATGGCAATCCCGGCCACAGACCCAACAACCTTTAGCGATTTCATCCCCCTGGAAGCAACCCACATAAAGAAAACAAACAATGCCAGCGTCAGCCCCTGCAAGGCAACGACGGTATATTCTTTTATCAACGAGCCGTCGCCTTTTAAAGCCCATCCCAATGCAATGAGTATCGCCTGCGGCTTTTGCGCCAGGTAGGGAATATGCACGACCCAATAGGTCCATGCCGCAAGGTAAGCCAACCCCGGCCCCATCGTATGCTTAATCCAGGTACTGACGCCCCCTTTTCCCTCTTTGAAGGTTGAGCCCAGTTGCCCCACGATTAAGGCATAAGGAATAAAATAGAGCGCAAAAATAAACACCCAGGAGAAGACAACCACTAACCCCTGGTTAGCATAGTTATTGACAACATTGCCGAATCCCCAAACGGTAATAAACGACATCAGGGCGATGTTGTACCATCGCAACTGTTTTTCCTGCACATTCGGCATAACGCGATCCTTCGTGAACACAATGCTATTACTATAAATGAAGCGGGGGATTATGCGCGGTAAAGACGAAGAGAGAAAATAGAGGAGCGCAAAATTATAACCTTCGGCACATTTTATTTTTCAGTAAAGCAAGAAAATTATGCAGGTCAATTATTTTACGTAAAACATAAACAAAGAGTATGCAAGACTCACGTCCTGCATACGATTCAGAGAACAGTCAGATGTGGGCGACAGGATTAGGCGTCTGGCCGGCGTTACGTAACAGCATCAGCAGATAAATAAACGATACGCTGGCGATCATAATAAACAGCAGATTATCTGAATAATTCTGCATTAACATCGCAGCAAAAGACGGCCCCAACAGGCTCCCTACCGTATAACTTAACAACAGCGCCTGGTTCATTGCCACAAGCTGGTGATGTTCGACTTTTTCACAGGCCCAGGCCATTGCGACGGGATAAAGCGTAAAACCCGCCGCCCCCAGAATAAACAGAGCTGGCGCCATCGCCGCCTGGGTTAACATGGCAATACTACCGAGTATGACAACGAATACCTGTACGCGTAATACCAGCAAGCGACCAAATTTGTCCGCCAGACGTCCCATTGGCCATTGCCCCAAAATACCGGCGCTCACCAGCACCGCCATCCAGAAACCGATGCTGGCGTTAGCCATCCCCTGATGCTTCAGATATAACGGCATCAGACCATATAATGAACCAAGAACAATGCCGGAAATAATACAACCATTCACGCCAAGACGCGCCTGGCGTAGCTTCAGCATGGCGCTAATAGAAGAGGAATGACGCGCCTGCGTTTGCTGATTTACAATCCGGGTAAAGAGTAGCGGCAGAATTCCCGCCAGAATCATTCCGGTCACCCAGGGAAGGACGTGCAGCAATTCACCAGATACTTTACTGACCAATAATTGTCCAAGGAAGGTCCCCATGTAATAGACCATCATATAGGCAGCCAGCAGGCGCCCACGATTATGCGAGGTTCCGCTGCACATCAACGCGCTTTCGACAACCACCCAAATCATGGCGCAGCCGATACCGGCAATAAAACGCCAGCTCATCCAGCTCCAGAACCCCACCATCACCCCCAAACCGACACAACCCGCGGCGAAGATCAGCGAGGCAAGATAATAGCTACGGTTAAACCCAATGCGTTTAATTAAATACCCGGTAAATAACGTCCCGACCAGATTGCCGGTAAAATAAGACGAGCTGACCATCCCCACCTGCCAGGTCGGAAGGTTTGCCTGAGCAAGCCACAGCGGCACAAGCGTATTCAGTACCGCAATGGCCAGGGTCAACAAAAGTAGCCCGCACAGCAAAAGCATGACGGGACGGGTATAGGTGGACATGAATAAAAACCGTGAGGAAGTTCAAATTTCATGCGCATCATGCCATCGCCAAAAACATTGTCAATCGGCTCCGCATGGGCGATCCGCAAGTTTTGAGACTATCGATTTGATTTACTTATTCTGTACGTGAATATATTGAAAGACTAAAAATTCATCCCCTTGTTTTTATTGATCTAACCCGCAAAATCGGCGTTTTGTTCAGTCGAAAAATTTCATGGTTCCTTTAGCTTCGTTTTCTTCTCTATGGATTTATATGCGCCTTCTCCGCCCCGGTTATATTCCTTAGATTGATGGCGGCTAAAGACGTATTCGGCCTGCACGTTCTGCAGGCCGAATGCGCGTCAACGCGTTAGCTGGCTACCGCCATGCCCACGGTCATATGCAGCCCATAGAATACGCCGCGGCCAATCAATTCCCCCGCCAGCATCAGAATGAAGGCGACAGAGAGCAACGGTACCGCAGGTTGATACCCTTTTAACTGTGGCACAATCCAGCAGCACAACGCCGCCGCAAGCAGCACCATACGCCAGGCCATCAGCGAGCCATAATCCGGCACCAGAGCAGACGCCTGCTGAATGGAACTGTGAATCGTCGCCAGTTCCGCGCCCTGCATGGCCACCATAATGGCAATAACCACCAGCGCCAGCACCGACACCGCAGGCAACAAACGCATCGCCCAACCGTTCACGCCTGCGATGCGCAGCAGCAGATAACCCAGTAGCGGGCCACCCATAAAGAGCGTCAGGAAGAAGCCCAGCGGCGTCCAGACGCTATACCAGGTCGGTACTGTATCGATGCTGTTATAGACGCGTACCATCATCCAGACGAAGACGACGCCCAGTACCATCGTGATAATCAGCCAGAGTGTGCGCAGTGCCGGCGGCAGCTTTTTCAGTACCGCCAGCAGCCAGCCAATCCCGCCGACCGCAAAAAACACCGAGCCGCTGGCAATTTCATTGCTCAGTGCGGAAGCACCCACGCGGTTAAGCGAGTTAAACGCGCGCATCGGCGAGCCCAGATGCAGCATCGAGGCGATAAAGCCAATCCCCATCAGCACCCACAGACCAAACATACAGGCGATCACCCGCTGCTGCGTTTCCGCGCGCAGGCCGCCCTTCATCAGCGCCAGAGCCAGAACAATAAAACCACCGGCCACGCACTGACCAAAGACCGTGAAGATCATCAACGGCCATTCATGCCATCCACTTCCCATCTTATACCTCCTTCGGATTGGCCAGATAACCGGTAGTATCCCCGGTCGGGCGGCTGTTGGCGTTGGGTTTAATCACAATATTCGGCTTCGTGAAATGCGCGCGCGGCAACGGCGCGACGGCAGCCAGCTCACCGTGTTTTTTACGCAGTTCGTCTATCGGGCCAAAATCCAGCGCCCGCAGCGGGCAGGATTCCACGCAAATCGGTTTCTTGCCTTCCGCCACCCGGTCATAACAGCCGTCGCACTTGGTCATATGACCTTTGGCCGCGTTGTACTGCGGCGCGCCGTACGGGCAGGCCATGTGGCAGTAGCGGCAGCCGATACAGACCTCTTCGTTCACCACCACAAAACCGTCATCGCGCTTGTGCATCGCGCCGCTCGGACAGACTTTGGTACAGGCCGGGTCTTCGCAGTGGTTACAGGAGATGGAGAGATAGTAGGCAAAGACGTTCTGGTGCCAGACGCCGTTATCTTCCTGCCAGTCGCCACCCGCATACTCATAAATGCGGCGGAAGCTGACATCCGGGGTCAAATCTTTGTAGTCCTTGCAGGCCAGTTCGCAGGTTTTGCAACCGGTGCAACGGCTGGAATCAATAAAAAATCCATACTGGGTTGTCATCGGTTACTCCTTACGCCTTTTCAACCTGAACGAGGTTCGTATGTGACGGGTTCCCCTTCGCCAGCGGAGAAGGACGTTGGGTCGTCAGTACGTTAATACATCCGCCCTGATCCACGCGTTTTGCATCCGGGTCATACCATGCGCCTTCTCCCAGGGCGACCACACCCGGCATCATGCGCGGCGTCACTTTAGCCTCGATATGTACTTCGCCGCGATCGTTGAAGATGCGGACTTTATCGCCATTGTTGATACCGCGTTTCTGCGCATCCATTGGGTTAATCCACATTTCCTGGCGACAGGCGGCTTTCAGTACGTCTACGTTGCCATAAGTGGAATGCACACGCGCTTTATAGTGGAAACCCGTCAACTGCAGCGGGAATTTATCCGTTAGCGGATCGTTATAGTTTTCAAAACCTGGCGTGTAGATCGGTAATGGATCGATCACGTCGCCTTCCGGCAGCTCCCAGGTAGCGGCGATATCCGCCAACGCCTGTGAATAGATTTCAATCTTGCCCGATGGCGTTGTAAGTGGATTCGCTTGCGGATCTTCGCGGAAGTCTTTATAGGCGACATGGTGGCCTTCGGGGTCACGCTGTTTGAAGATGCCTTGCTTACGGAACTCCTCAAAGGTGGGCAGATTCGGAATGGATTTACGCGACTGTTCGTACAGATGACGCATCCACTCTTCTTGCGTCCGTCCTTCGGTAAACTGTTGTTCCACGCCAAGACGTTTCGCCAGTTCGCTGGTCATCTCATAAATCGTCTTACACTCGAAGCGCGGTTTAATTGCCTGGTCAGTGAAGATAACGTAAGACATGTTTCCGCAGGAGGCATCCAGCGCAAAGTCCATCTGCTCAGAAGCAGTGCAATCCGGTAACAGAATATCGGCGTATTTTGCCGACGAGGTCATATGACAGTCGATAACGACGATCATTTCGCATTTCTTGTCATCCTGCAGGATTTCGTGGGTGCGGTTAATCTCAGAGTGCTGGTTAATCAAACAGTTGCCAGCATAGTTCCAGATCATTTTAATCGGCACGTCCAGCTTATCTTTCCCCCGCACGCCATCACGCAGCGCCGTCATTTCCGGGCCGCGTTCAATGGCATCGGTCCACATAAACATGGAGATGCTGGTTTCAACCGGGTTTTCTAACGTGGGCATACGTTCAAATGGCAGGGCATAAGACCCTTCGCGCGCGCCGCTATTACCTCCGTTAATCCCAACATTACCCGTCAGGATCGCCAGCATCGAGATGGCGCGCGTGGCGATTTCTCCATTAGCATGACGTTGTGGTCCCCATCCCTGGCAAATATAGGCGGGTTTAGCGCTGCCGATTTCTCGCGCCAGCTTAATAATGCGATCCGCCGGGATACCGGTAATTTGCGCCGCCCACTCCGGCGTCTTCGCGATACCGTCTTTACCCTGGCCCAGAATATAGGCTTTGTAGTGACCGTTTTTCGGCGCGCTGGCAGGCAAGGTTTTTTCGTCATAACCAACGCAATATTTATCCAGGAACGGCTGATCGACCATGTTCTCGGTGATTAAGACATATGCCAGACCATTGACCAGCGCCGCATCGGTACCTGGACGAATCGGAATCCACTCATCTTCGCGACCGGCGCCGGTGTCGGTGTAACGAGGATCGATAATGATCATCCGCGCGTTTGATTTCTGCCGCGCCTGTTCAAGATAATACGTTACGCCGCCCCCGCTCATGCGGGTTTCGCCAGGGTTATTACCAAACAACACCACCAGCTTACTGTTTTCAATGTCGGATGGACTATTGCCATCCGCCCAGCCGCCATAGGTGTAGTTCAGACCCGCTGCGATTTGCGCGGAAGAGTAATCACCGTAGTGGTTAAGATAACCGCCGCAGCAGTTCATCAGACGAGCGACCAGCGTTTTTCCCGGCGGCCATGAACGTGTCAAAGTGCCGCCCAGCGTTCCCGTGCCATAGTTCAGATAAATGGACTCGTTGCCATACTCTTTGATAAGACGCTGCATATTGGTGGCAATGATATCGTAGGCTTCGTCCCAGCTAATACGCTCAAATTTACCTTCGCCGCGCGCGCCGACGCGCTTCATCGGATACTTGAGCCGATCCGGGTTATAGACGCGACGACGCATAGAACGACCGCGCAGGCAGGCGCGAACCTGGTGCAGGCCATCGTAATCATCGTTTCCGGTATTATCCGTTTCTACATATTTGATTTCGCCATCCACAACATGCATACGTAGCGGACAACGGCTGCCACAGTTTACCGTACAGGCGCTCCAGACGACTTTCTCGTCGGTTTTCGTCGGGCTTATCGCCTCTGCGGCGTTAGCGATGCGGGTAAATGGCAGGGTAAATGCGCTACTGGCCATCGCCAGGCCGCCTATCGCGGTGGTTTTGACTAAACCACGACGGCTCACCTCGGCTGCCAGCACGGCATCAGGGATCTTAGTTTTCATAAGGGCTCACTCTGCTGCTCACAATAAAAAAAACAATAAAACGATGTATAGAATTTTATATAGCGATAGCATCGCTATAAAGTCTGATATATATCGAAAAAGTAGAAAAATAGTGTTAAAAACTGACCTTCATTCGAAATCAGTATTACCCCTAATAGGGTAGGGATTATTGTCCGGTATCAAACTGGCATAAAAAAAGCGCCCGAAGGCGCTTTTTAGAAGAGGAGAAAGCGAGGATTAGCCGATATATTCCAGTCCGTTCATGTACGGACGTAATACTTCCGGCACTTCAATGCGGCCATCAGCCTGCTGATAGTTTTCCATCACGGCCACCAGGGTACGACCTACCGCCAGACCAGAACCATTCAGGGTATGGACCAGACGGGTCTTTTTGTCGGACTTGCTGCGACAGCGTGCCTGCATACGACGCGCCTGGAAGTCCCAGACGTTAGAGCAGGAAGAGATCTCGCGGTAGGTATTCTGCGCCGGAACCCAGACTTCGAGGTCATAGGTTTTGCAGGCGCCGAAGCCCATATCGCCAGTGCACAGAATGATTTTACGATACGGCAGTCCCAGTAGCTGGAGCACTTTTTCCGCGTGGCCGGTCATCTCTTCCAACGCAGCCATAGAATCTTCCGGGCGAACGATCTGCACCATTTCCACTTTGTCAAACTGATGCATACGAATCAGGCCACGGGTATCACGACCATAAGAACCTGCTTCAGAACGGAAACAAGGCGTATGCGCCGTCATTTTAATCGGCAGCTGATCTTCGTCGATGATTTCATCGCGTACCAGATTGGTCAGCGGAACCTCCGCCGTCGGGATCAAAGCATAGTTGCTGCTGTCTGCTTCTTCTTCCAGCGGACGGGTATGGAACAAGTCGCCTGCGAATTTCGGCAGTTGACCGGTGCCATACAGCGTGTCGTGGTTAACCAGATACGGCACGTAGTTTTCGCTATAGCCGTGCTGTTCCGTATGCAGATCCAACATGAACTGCGACAATGCGCGATGCATACGCGCAATCTGTCCTTTCATCACCACAAAACGGGAGCCGGTCAGCTTAACCGCGGCGGCAAAATCGAGGCCGGAGTGCATTTCCCCTAAGGTGACGTGATCGCGGATTTCAAAATCAAACTCACGCGGGGTACCCCAGCGGCTGACTTCAACGTTGTCGTTTTCATCTTTACCTACCGGCACTTCAACCGCAGGCAGGTTTGGGATGGTCAGCGCGATATCGCGGATCTCCGCCAGCAAGGTATCCAGCTCGGCTTTCGCCGCATCCAGCTCTTCGCCCAGTTTATTCACTTCCAGGCGTAAAGGCTCAATATCTTCCCCGCGCGCTTTCGCCTGGCCGATGGATTTCGATCGAGAATTACGCTCCGCCTGCAGGTTTTCCGTGTTGACCTGCAAAACTTTACGACGCTCTTCAAGAGCGCGCAGCTTATCTACATCCAGCTTAAAGCCCCGGCGTGCCAGTTTTTCAGCGACTGCGTCTGGCTCATTACGCAGCAGATTGGGATCGAGCATGCTTATCCTGTGCTTATCGAATAATAAAAGGAAACGCGATCAATTGATGATCGCCTCTGATTGTATTGATGAACGTAAACCGCGTTTACGTAATAGCGACGTTTTCGCCTTACCTGACCGACGACAGCAACAACGCATCCATTGCGCTATACCCGCGGACCTCATAAGCAACGTGCTATCAGGCATAACGAGATTCATCATCAACGCCATGATACCTGGAGCATCATATTTAGAGATAACCTTACCGCAACGTTTACACTAGCGGTAGCGTTTTGTGGGGCTATTTTGATCCTGTTCAGCCAGCCAGGCGAGCTTTTCGCCAATCTTGCCTTCCAGACCACGATTTGTCGGATGATAATAGCGCGTTTGCGCGATTTCCGGCGGGAAGTACACTTCACCCGCAGCATAGGCATTGGGCTCATCGTGGGCATAGCGGTACTCCTGACCATACCCCATCTCTTTCATCAGTTTGGTTGGCGCATTACGCAGATGGACAGGAACGTCATAATCAGGACGCTCGCGCGCGTCGGCCAACGCAGCCTTAAAGGCGGTATAGACGGCGTTGCTCTTCGGCGCGCAGGCGAGATAAACGATAGCCTGCGCGATCGCCCTTTCGCCTTCAGCCGGGCCAACGCGGGTGAAACAATCCCATGCGGCAATGGCGACCTGCATCGCGCGCGGATCGGCATTACCCACATCTTCCGAGGCAATCGCCAGGCAGCGACGCGCCACGTACAGCGGATCGCCTCCCGCGGTAATGATACGGGCATACCAATAGAGGGCGGCATCCGGCGCGCTGCCGCGCACTGATTTATGTAAGGCGGAAATAAGATCGTAGAAGCGATCGCCTTTGTTATCAAAACGCGCGCTGCGCTCGCCGGCGATCTCGGCCAACAAGGCGGGCAATAAAACGCGTTTGCCGCTGTCATCCGCCTCCGCCATATCAGCCATCATTTCCAGCGTATTTAAGGCGCGCCGCGCGTCGCCATTGACCAGCTCAGCAATCGCTCGCCGTGTCTCATCCGGTAACACGATATCCTGATCGCCGTAACCACGCGTTTTGTCCTGCATCGCCTGGTCCAGTACTTGCTCAATATCGTCAGTGGTCAACGATTTCAGCAGATAGACCCGCGCTCGCGACAATAGCGCCGAGTTCAGTTCAAAAGAGGGATTTTCCGTGGTCGCGCCGATAAAGGTGATAGTGCCATCTTCGATATGCGGTAAAAAGGCGTCCTGCTGGCTTTTGTTAAAGCGATGCACTTCATCGACAAACAGGATGGTACGGCGACCAGCATTACGATTCTGGCGGGCGCGCTCGATAGCTTCACGAATCTCTTTTACCCCAGAAGTGACGGCGGAAATACGCTCGACATCGGCGCTGGCGTAGCGGGCGATCACTTCAGCGAGCGTGGTTTTCCCCGTCCCTGGCGGCCCCCATAAAATCATGGAGTGCAGATGCCCGGCCTCAATAGCGCGAGGCAACGGCTTACCTGCGGCCAGCAAATGCTGCTGGCCGATATACTGCGCTAAATTTTCCGGCCGCATTCGCGCGGCCAGCGGTTGAAACGTATTATCAGAAAAATCGAGCGACAGATTGCTCACTCATCGCCTCTACTTACGTTGGTCGTCTATCGTTACCCCTTGCGGCGGAGTAAACGTAAATTTTGACGGATCAACAGCGCCGTTTTGCTGGGATTTTAGCTGATAGGCGCTACGCTGATCGTCTTGTTCTACGGCGCTAAACTGGTGGATAGTCCCGTCGCGTCCCACATTGATGGTGAACTGTTTCAGATTGCCGTTGCTGGCTTTCGGCGTCAGCACAAAATTATCGCCATCCTGCTTAATATTATATTGCTGCCAGTCGCTGGCCTGGTTGCGGGCAATCAGCATAAACGGTGTATTTCCGGTGGCATCTTTCAACCACGTGGCGGTAGCCTGTTCTACAAACGGGTTATAGAACCATAACGTTTTGCCGTCAGAAACCAGAATACTCTCGTCAGGTTGCGTCATATGCCAGTTGAATAGATTTGGCCGCTTAACCCATAAATCCCCCTGTCCCTCCTGCACCGCGGCACCGCTGCCATCGGTGACTTTTTGAGTAAAGGTGGCATGAAAGCTGCTCACTTTATCCAGACGGCTTTTCAGAGAGCTGGCGGCGTCAGCCCATACGCTGCTGGCTACAACGCTTGAAAGTAATGCACAGGCGATTGCCATTTTTTTCATCATTATTCCTCAGGTTTCGACACTCCCGACCAGGAGCTCCTTTTGCTTTCTATTCCAGGCCAAAAATCAGCATGAGGAAAGAAGAAAATACTGAATTTTGTTGCCGGATGGCAGCCTGCACAGCGCCATCCGGCTTACAGGTTTACTCAAAAGGCGGCGGAGCCAGCACTTCACGATTACCGTTATGCCCCTGAGCGCTGACAATACCCTGCGCTTCCATCTGTTCGATAATACGCGCCGCACGGTTATAGCCGATGCGGAACTGACGCTGAACGCCGGAAATGGACGCTTTACGCTTCTGGGTGACGAAATTAACGGCCTGATCGAATAGCGCATCTAATTCTTCGCCGCCGTCAAAACCGCCACCGCCACCTTCGCTTTCGCTGTCGGAGGTAATGCCATCCACATATTGCGGACGACCGCGCGCTTTCCAGTCCTGCACCACCGCATGGACTTCCTGGTCACGCACAAACGCCCCATGGACACGTACCGGCATGGTGGAGTTTGGTCCGGAATAGAGCATGTCCCCCATTCCCAATAGCGACTCAGCGCCACCCTGATCAAGAATGGTGCGGGAGTCGATCTTACTGGATACGGTAAAAGCGATACGGGTTGGTATGTTGGCTTTAATTAAACCAGTAATCACATCGACCGACGGACGCTGCGTCGCCAGTACCAGGTGAATCCCCGCGGCGCGCGCTTTCTGCGCCAGACGCGCGATCAGCTCTTCAACTTTTTTACCGACGGTCATCATCAGGTCGGCAAATTCATCAACCAGTACCACGATATACGGCAGTTTTTCCAGAACCGGATGCTGAACATCCATACTGTCGCCCGGCTTCCAGTACGGGTCCGGAATCGGACGCCCCATGCGGGCCGCTTCGGCGATTTTCTCGTTATACCCAGCCAGATTACGCACGCCGAGCGCGGACATCAGCTTATAGCGACGCTCCATCTCATTGACGCTCCAGCGTAACGCGTTAGCCGCGTCTTTCATGTCGGTAACAACTTCCGTCAGCAGATGCGGTATACCTTCATAGACCGAGAGTTCTAACATTTTCGGGTCGATCATGATAAAGCGAACGTCTTCCGGCTGCGCTTTATACAGCATACTGAGGATCATGGCGTTAACCCCGACCGACTTACCGGAACCGGTCGTACCGGCCACCAGCAGGTGAGGCATTTTCGCCAGATCCGCCACTACCGGATCGCCCGCGATATCCTTACCTAACACCACGGTAAGCGGCGACGGATTCTCGCGGAATTTGGCGTTATCCAACACTTCGCGCAGATAAACGGTTTGCCGTTTCTTGTTCGGCAATTCCAACCCTACGTAAGGTTTGCCTGGAATGACTTCCACAACACGTACGGCTACCGTTGACAAGGAGCGCGCCAGATCCCGGGAAAGGTTGGAGATACGCGCCGCTTTAACGCCCGGGGCCAGATTCAGTTCAAAGCGAGTAATGACCGGGCCTGGCGAATAGTTCACCACATCAGCTTTAATGCGGAAATCCGCCAGACGCGCTTCAACCAGACGCGCCATTTGTTCCAGCGCAAAGGTATCTACCGGTTCAACTTCGCTCGGCGGCGGCGTCAGAAGATCTAACGAAGGCAGCGGCGTCGTCGGACGCTGTAATGGACGACTGTCGCCGTTACGCATCAACAGCGGGTGGATCAGGCTGTCTTGCGGCGCTGTCGGCTGTTGCGGCTGCTGATACTGCGGTTGCGGCGCTACCGGCTGTTGCGGCTGCTGATACTGCGGCTGCGGCGCTACCGGCTGTTGCGGCTGCTGATACTGCGGCTGCGGCGCTACCGGCTGTTGCGGCTGCTGATACTGTGGCTGCGGCGCTACCGGCTGTTGCGGCTGCTGATACTGCGGCTGTGGCGCTGTCGGTTGCTGCGGCTGCGGCGCTACCGGCTGTTGCGGCTGCTGATACTGCGGCTGCGGCGCTACCGGCTGTTGCGGCTGCTGGTACTGTGGCTGAGGCTGCGGCGCTACCGGTTGCTGAACAGGCGTTGACTCGGGCATGACACCCGGCGTGAACAGCGGTTCGTGCGGACCTTCATCAACCAATACTTTCATTGGCGAGAAATCCAGATCGTCCAGTGAGAACGGCTGCGCGCCAGCGGGTTGCTCGCCGGAATAGCGCTGCTGTTGCGAAGCGGCAAACTGGCGGGCTAATTCAGCTTCCGCAGCGGTATCGTCATCTTCTGTCTGTTGAGTATCATGCTGATACGTCTCACCATAACGATGCTGCTGCGACTGCGCAAACTGACGAGCTAACTCGTCCTGATGCATTGCATCTATTTCTTCATCTGTTAGCTGCGCGCCCGTCTCGTACTGATTGCGCTCCGCCTCGCGGGCTTTTTCTTCTGCAATCCTCTGTGACGGCAGCTTAATACCGTACGATGCCAGTTCCCGTCGGGTCGGCACGCGAACGCGGTTCGGACGCGGCAGTTGCGGACCAATCCCCTCTTTCACCTGCGGACGCGGCGCGCCGCCGGTAGCCAGACTAAATGCAGGCGCAGCGGCCGCGGCGCCTGCTGCCAGGGCGCCACTCTTAATACCTGCGTCAAGCGACGCGGCGGCGGCTACCGCTTCCACTGGCGGTATGGACGGCGCGACAGATACCGTAGGTTTGACCGGCACGTTCTCTTTTACCGGCTCCGGAATCGGTTGATACCATGCCGCCAGTTGTTCGCGCTCACGGGCGCGTTTCTCTTCCACCTCTTCAAAATAGTAAAGCGGAGGACGGGCAGGTCTGGTCTCTTCTGTGTCAGGTTCAGGCTCGGTGGCAACCGGCTGTTCGATAACCGGCGGCGGCATGTGAGAAGGTTCAGCCGCTATCGGCTCCGGCTGATGGGTCGGCTCCGGCTGCCAGTGTTGTTCGGCATCCGGCGCCTGCCATTGCGGCTGTGTTTCCTGCGGCGCAAGAGAGTCATATTCTGCTGCGGTCGCTGGCGTCGCGGCGTATTGCGGCGCGGAAGCGACAGGCACAGGTTGCTGCCACGGCGCACTTTGCGCCTCCTGCGGTTGAGCATATTGCGGATGCGGCTGATACCCCTCCGGCGCAGGCGCGATAACCGGTTCGCCGGTTTGCGGCCCCGGTACGGGCTGCCACTCCACGGTCGGTTGCGCGACAACCGGCTCAGCCCCCGGCATGGGCGGCGTTTGCATTATGGGATCGGCGGACGCTGCCCACGTCTGGGTGACGGCAGTTGCGGCCGCAGCGGCGGCGACCGGTTCGGTGACAGAATGGCCGTTTAACAGCGGATCATATTCATCATATTCCGGCTGCGTCGCACGGTTGCCCGAAAACAGAACGTCGTCCGGATCGGCAGCGACGCCGCGCGCACTATACTGAATGTCCTCGTCATCATCCATCCGTTTGCCGGAAAAGAGCGCGGCATCGGTCTGACGGCCCCGTGGATTGCTGAATTTTTCAGCCAGTCGCTTACGACGCGCCAACGCGCCGCGCAAAATACGCGCCCGGCGAGATTCACGCTGCACGCCGTCGGTTTCTTCATCGTATTCGTCATCATACTCTTCGTCGTCAACCCACGTATCATCACGCCGGGTACGGTTGCTGGCGAAGGTCAGTATATTAAGCAGCCAGCCGCCTAATTTTTCGGCGATACTGACCCAGGACCAGCCGGTAAAGAGCGTCAGCCCGGCAGCCCAAATACAGAGAAGCATTATCGTTCCGCCGCTACTATGCAACAACGGCTGCAGCGTGGTGCTTAACAGGCTGCCAATTACGCCGCCAGAGGCGAAATACCAGATATCGTCAGCATTAATGGCCGCCAGACCGCAGGAAGTGAGAATCAGCGCCAGCACGCCGATAAGGCGTAGCGACACAGCAAAATAGTCGATGTAATCATCCGTAGACTGATGACGCCACGCAAACCAACACCCGCCGACAATAATGACAGGGATGGTGTAGGCCATTACGCCAAAAATAAAGAACAGTGTATCGGCCAGCCACGCGCCCGGCGCGCCGCCTAAATTATGGATGGGTTCATGCCAGGCGGTTTGCGACCAACTGGGGTCCGAAGGGTTAAAGCTCAACAAGGCCGCCATCAACCAGACGGCAAAAAGGGCAATAAGTATCAACAACGCTTCCAGAAGTCGGCGCCCGCTGCTTAACTTCGTCAATGTGACGTCTTTGTCTTCAGTATATTCCTGGCTCAAAAAAGGCTCTCCAGGTTCCAGGCTTTTCCCGCCCGATGCTAAAACGGACAACAGCACCGGGTTGCCCCGGCACTGTTGCTGTATGGATTAACAGGAGTGTAATCAAACTACGGCGATTTTGCACCTGTTCCGTGTTAGCGTGTCTTAATAACCAGACGATTACTCTGTTTTACCTCTTCCATCACTACGTAAGTTCGGGTGTCGTTCACACCTGGCAAGCGCAGCAACGTCTCTCCCAATAGTTTTCGATACGCTGACATATCCGGTACACGGGTTTTCAACAGGTAGTCGAAATCGCCGGAAACCAAATGACACTCCTGAATCTCTTCAAGCTTTTGCACGGCGGCATTAAACTGTTCAAACACATCCGGCGCGCCGCGATTTAAGGTAATCTCAACGAATACCAGAAGTGACGCATCCAGATAATGCGGGTTCAACAGCGCCGTATAGCCCTGGATAAACCCCTGTCGCTCCAGCCGACGCACACGCTCAAGGCAAGGTGTCGGCGAAAGTCCTACTCGTTTAGAAAGCTCGACGTTGGAAATACGCCCATCCTTTTGCAGTTCATTAAGAATGTTACGATCGATACGGTCGAGATCTTTGCCAGGGCGCTTCTTGCTATCTACCATTATTATTGTCTCTCTGTATTCCTTCCCTACTCCTGCCTGACTCTACTCACATCACTGTTCAGAGTCGCTGCCCATCACAATAGACCGAAACCCAGAGGGATTAACGGCGCGCAATGCCTGGTCTATGGTGAGAAGACCGTTGCCTCGCGGCAGCTATCGACATCACGAATGGCGTCTGTCCACGCCATGCGTAGATTTCACTAGCCCGGTAAACATGGTATTTACATGCATGATTATGCAGCACATACATAACACAGTTTTTTTCTTCCTCGAATGTTTTCGCAAAACAGCAGGTGATTGTCAAAGCAAAACATCGATTTTTAGTACAACATGCCAGTTATTCATTAGAGAGGGCGGTAAACTGTCATTTCGTCACCTTATAAGTTACCGATTTTAATTAAAGTTTGTGATGATAACGCCGCTGTCGCGGTCGTTCATCGGTTCATGCTATTACACATATTGTTAACAAAATCGTTATGCTCTTTTTTTACGTCTGTAAATTCCCTACAATTCTGCTCATTGTCTGCCAACAACTATGGGGATCTCATGGGCACGACCAAACACAGTAAGCTGCTTATTCTGGGCTCAGGACCGGCGGGATATACCGCGGCGGTGTATGCCGCGCGCGCAAATTTACAGCCGGTACTTATTACCGGTATGGAAAAAGGCGGTCAACTGACTACCACGACGGAAGTGGAAAACTGGCCCGGCGATCCAAACGATTTGACCGGCCCGCTGCTAATGGAACGCATGCATGAACATGCGGCAAAATTTGAAACCGAGATAATTTTTGATCACATCAACAAAGTGGATCTGCAAAATCGTCCGTTCCGTCTGACAGGTGACAGCGCAGAGTACACTTGTGATGCGTTGATCATTGCGACCGGCGCTTCCGCGCGCTATCTGGGGCTGCCATCGGAAGAAGCCTTTAAAGGGCGCGGCGTTTCCGCCTGCGCAACCTGCGACGGTTTCTTCTACCGCAATCAGAAAGTGGCGGTGATCGGCGGCGGCAACACCGCGGTTGAAGAAGCGCTTTATCTGTCCAACATCGCTTCGGAAGTGCACCTTATCCATCGCCGTGACGGTTTCCGCGCTGAAAAAATCCTCATTAAGCGCCTGATGGATAAAGTCGAAAATGGCAATATCATTCTGCACACCAACCGGACGCTGGAAGAAGTGACCGGCGATCAGATGGGCGTCACCGGTCTGCGTCTTCGCGACACGCAGCAGAGCGATAATATCGAGACGCTGGACATCGCCGGACTTTTCGTAGCCATCGGTCATAGCCCAAACACGGCGCTCTTCGAAGGCCAGCTTGAGCTGGAAAATGGTTATATCAAAGTTCAGTCCGGCACCCATGGCAACGCCACACAAACCAGCATCCCTGGCGTATTCGCGGCGGGTGACGTTATGGATCATATTTACCGTCAGGCGATCACCTCTGCAGGTACGGGCTGTATGGCGGCGCTGGATGCTGAACGCTATCTCGATGGTCTGGCCGACGCGAGCAAATAGTTTTTACAAATCAGTAACAAAAGTAAAAAAGGCGACTATAAGTCGCCTTTATTTTTGCGTCGTTGTAACATTGCCCTGCCTGAAATTCCAATAACTCACCTGCTAAGCGTGCAATGAATAAAACCCGTCAAAAAGAGCTGACCCGCTGGTTAAAACAGCAAAGCGTAATCTCCCAACGGTGGTTGAATATTTCCCGCCTGTTGGGGTTCATGAGTGGCGTATTAATTGTCGCTCAGGCCTGGATCATGGCGCGTATCCTGCAACATATGATCATGGAGAACATTCCACGGGAAGCGCTGTTGCTCCCTTTTATCCTGCTGATACTGGTCTTTGTCCTCCGCGCCTGGGTGGTGTGGTTGCGCGAGCGCGTCGGTTTTCATGCCGGACAACATATTCGCTTTGAGATCCGCCGTCAGGTGTTGGATCGTCTGCAGCAAGCCGGCCCAGCCTGGATTCAGGGCAAGCCCGCCGGTAGCTGGGCGACGCTGGTGTTGGAACAGATTGACGATATGCATGACTATTATGCGCGCTATCTGCCGCAAATGGCGCTTGCCGTTTGCGTACCGCTCTTAATCGTGGCGGCGATTTTCCCGTCAAATTGGGCGGCGGCGCTGATTCTGCTGGGCACTGCCCCGCTCATTCCCCTATTTATGGCGATGGTGGGGATGGGCGCGGCTGACGCCAACCGCCGCAATTTCCTGGCGCTTGCCCGGCTAAGCGGCCATTTTCTTGACCGTCTGCGCGGGATGGAAACGCTGCGAATTTTCGGTCGTGGAGAAGCGGAAACCGAGAGCATTCGCGCAGCATCGCAGGATTTTCGTCAGCGCACGATGGAAGTACTGCGCCTCGCATTTTTATCTTCCGGCGTGCTGGAATTTTTCACCTCGCTTTCTATTGCGCTGGTCGCCGTTTATTTTGGCTTCTCTTACCTGGGCGAGCTGAACTTTGGTCATTACGGTACCGGTGTGACGCTCGCCGCCGGGTTCCTCGCCTTGATCCTCGCGCCGGAGTTTTTCCAGCCATTACGCGACCTCGGCACGTTTTATCATGCTAAGGCGCAGGCGGTTGGCGCGGCGGATAGTCTGAAGACGTTTCTGGAAACGCCCCTCGCCCACCCGGCGCGCGGCGAAGTTGAGCTGGCGGAAAACGAGCCTGTAACCATTGACGCAGTCAATCTTATTATCACCTCGCCAGAAGGCAAAACGCTTGCCGGGCCGCTGAATTTCTCATTAGCGGCAGGAGAACGCGCCGTCCTGGTAGGACGCAGCGGTTCCGGTAAAAGCTCTCTGTTGAATGTATTATCCGGTTTTCTCTCCTATCAGGGATCTTTGCGTATTAACGGTGTCGAGCTTCGCGATCTCTCGCCGGAATCCTGGCGCCAGCATCTCTCCTGGGTTGGGCAAAACCCGCAATTACCTGCGGCGACGCTACGCGAAAATGTATTACTGGCGCGCCCGGAGGCCAGCGAGCAGGAACTTTATGCCGCGCTTGACGCCGCATGGGTAAGCGAGTTTTTACCGCTGCTGCCGCAAGGAGTAGACACCCCGCTCGGCAATCATGCCAGCAGACTTTCCGTCGGCCAGGCACAGCGTGTAGCGGTCGCCCGTGCGCTACTTAATCCCTGTCAACTGCTACTGCTGGATGAACCGGCGGCAAGCCTGGACGCTCACAGCGAGCAACGCGTCATGCAGGCGTTAAAAGCGGCGTCAAAACGCCAGACCACATTAATGGTGACGCATCAGTTGGAAGATCTCTCCGACTGGGACGCTATCTGGGTTATGCAAGATGGCGCGATTGTCGAACAAGGCAGTTATGCCGAACTCAGCGCCGCCAACGGCGCTTTTGCGACGTTATTGGCTCACCGTCAGGAGGATATTTAAATGCGCGCGCTACTCCCTTATCTGACGCTTTATAAACGCCACAAATGGATGCTAACGCTGGGAATTGCGCTGGCAATCCTGACCCTGCTTGCCAGTATCGGGCTGCTGACGCTTTCCGGCTGGTTCCTGTCCGCGTCCGCTATCGCAGGCTTCGCGGGAATTTACAGTTTTAACTATATGCTCCCGGCGGCCGGCGTGCGCGGCGCGGCCATTACCCGTACCGCTGGTCGTTATTTTGAACGTCTGGTAAGTCATGACGCCACGTTCCGCGTGCTGCAACATCTGCGTATTTATACCTTTAGCAAACTTTTACCGCTCTCCCCCGCGGGTCTGGCGCGATATCAGCAAGGTGAACTGCTGAACCGCATCGTTGCCGACGTCGACACGCTGGACCATCTCTATTTGCGCGTCATCTCCCCGCTGGTCGGCGCTTTTGTAGTGATTATGATTGTCACCCTGGGGCTTAGCGTTCTCGACGTGACGCTGGCGATCACGCTGGGCGGCATTATGCTGTTGACGCTGTTTATTATGCCGCCGGTGTTTTATCGCGCCGGCAAAAATACCGGCCAAAATCTGACGCATCTACGAGGTCAGTATCGCCAACAGCTCACGTCATGGTTACAGGGCCAGGCGGAACTCACCATTTTTGGCGCCAGCAAACGCTATCGGGCGCAAATGGAAGCCACCGAATTACAATGGCATGAGGCCCAACGCCGACAGTCTGAACTAACCGCCTTATCGCAGGCGTTAATGCTGCTGATTGGCGCGCTGGCGGTGATGTTAATGTTGTGGATGGCCTCCGGCGGCGTTGGCGGCAATACGCAGCCCGGCGCGCTCATCGCGCTGTTTGTCTTCTGCGCGCTGGCGGCTTTCGAGGCGCTTGCGCCCGTTACCGGCGCATTCCAGCATCTGGGGCAGGTTATCGCCTCTGCGCTTCGTATCACTGAATTAACGGAGCAAAAACCGGAGGTGACCTTTCCGCAGGCAGAAACTCCCGCGCCGGAAAAGGTCACACTCACCCTGCGGGACGTTTCGTTTCGTTATCCCGACCAGCCGATTAATGCGCTCAATGCCCTCTCATTACAGGCTAATCCTGGCGAGCATGTCGCTATTCTGGGGCGTACCGGCTGCGGAAAATCAACGCTGTTGCAGCTACTCACCCGCGCCTGGGACCCGCAACAAGGCGAAATTCTGCTCAACGATCTTCCGCTATCCTCGCTGAGCGAATCCGCCTTACGCCGGACTATCAGCGTGGTGCCGCAGCGTGTCCACCTGTTCAGCGCCACGCTGCGTGATAATTTATTACTGGCGGCGCCCAATGCCAGCGACGAAGCCCTTTCCGACATGCTGCGTCGCGTCGGCCTCGAAAATCTGCTCGAAGATAGTGGGCTTAATAGCTGGCTCGGCGAAGGCGGTCGCCTGCTATCCGGCGGCGAACTTCGTCGTCTGGCCATCGCCCGCGCGCTGTTGCATGATGCTCCGTTAATGCTGTTGGATGAGCCCACTGAGGGGCTGGATGCGACCACCGAGAGCGAAATGCTGGAATTACTTGCCGATGTGATGCGCGAGAAAACCGTCCTGATGGTGACGCACCGTTTGCGCGGCCTGGCCCGTTTTGATCAAATCATCGTAATGGACGACGGGCGCATCATTGAGCAAGGCACTCATGCAGAATTGTTAGCCGGACAAGGGCGCTATTATCAGTTTAAACAACGTCTGTAAGCTATTATTGAACGATCCGACTTGCGTACTGGAGTTTCGCCGTCATGCGTCTGGTTCAGCTTTCCCGACATTCTATCGCCTTCCCTTCGCCGGAAGGCGCTTTACGCGAGCCTAACGGTTTACTGGCGCTGGGCGGCGATCTCAGCCCTGCCCGGTTGTTAATGGCCTACCAGCACGGGATTTTCCCGTGGTTTTCGCCGGGCGACCCGATTCTGTGGTGGTCGCCCGATCCGCGCGCCGTGCTGTGGCCTGAAAAGTTTCACCTCAGTCGCAGCATGAAGCGCTTTCACAACGCATCCCCTTACCGCGTGACGCTCAATTACGCTTTCGATCGGGTCATTGATGGATGCGCCAATCACCGTGACGAAGGCACCTGGATAACGCGTGGTATTGAGGAAGCCTATCGCCGATTACATGAATTGGGCCACGCGCACTCCATTGAAGTGTGGCGCGATCGGGAACTGGTCGGCGGGATGTATGGCGTCTCGCAGGGGGCGCTGTTTTGCGGCGAATCGATGTTTAGCCGCCAGGAGAATGCCTCTAAAACCGCACTGCTGGTTTTTTGCGCTGAATTTACCCGTCACGGCGGTAAACTTATTGATTGTCAGGTACTTAATAGTCATACCGCCTCGCTCGGCGCCATTGAAATTCCACGTCGTGACTACCTCGATCACCTCGCGGCCTTACGCCAACAGCCGCTGGCCTCCCGTTTTTGGGTGCCGCGGACATTATTTTTGCCCCGGAAGTGAATGTTTTCGGCACATTTTTTATTGGGGTGTTATAATTGCTGCCGCAGAATTGGTTTAGCTCATTATCCCGCAGCCCGTTGTCAGGTAACGCCCATCGTTTATTTCACCGTTCCCTTATATGTTGCGCTTATGTCGATACATCAGGCGGTAGTATCAGGGAAAAGGTGTATAACGCGGCGTTGTCGTGTGTCGCGGAATCATGTGCTAAACCTGGTTTGCTGTGTTTTAAACGCACAAATCTTTACTTATCAAAAGAAGTTCGGCATTATCTTGCCGGTTCAAATTATGGTAGTGATACCCCAGAGGATTAGATGGCCAAAGAAGACAATATTGAAATGCAAGGTACCGTTCTCGAAACGTTACCTAATACCATGTTCCGCGTAGAGTTAGAAAACGGTCACGTGGTTACTGCACACATCTCCGGTAAAATGCGTAAGAACTACATCCGCATCCTGACGGGCGACAAAGTGACCGTTGAGCTGACCCCGTACGACCTGAGCAAAGGCCGCATTGTCTTCCGTAGTCGCTAATTGTCTCCTCACGCCCTGAAGGGCGGCTGGATAAAAGGTCGGTTTAACCGGCCTTTTTTGCGTCCATTAAGTCGATGAATGACGAGCAGGTTACTCTTCCACCATCCGCGCATACTCTTCCGTCAAAAAATCGACCAACGCGCGTACGGAAGGTAATAATCCTCGCCGGGATGGGAACACAGCATGAATAACCTCCCGCCGGGGCTCCCACTCTTCCAGCACCGCGACCAGTTCACCGGCGGCCAGTTGTTCTTTCACCATTAAGACAGGTAACTGCACAAGCCCCACGCCCGCCATCGCCGCCTCGCGTAGCGCCAACATGTCGGTGGTAATCATACGCGGGGTAAAATGGACTTCCGCACGCGCGCCCTGCGGGCCGTAAAGTTCCCAGCGGTGGATATGCTTGCCGGATGCAAGACTTAGCCCTGGCCAATGGCTCAACTCCGCCGGCGCGGAAGGGATTCCCATCCGTGCGATAAGATCCGGGCTGGCAAACAGGCGATGCCCTCTGTCAGCCAGGACGCGCATCACCAGGTCGCTATCCTCAAACGGGCGCGGCCTGACGCGAATCGCCACATCCACCCCCTCCCCTACGACGTCCACCCGACGATTGGTTGCTTCAAGCTGTAGCGAAACATCAGGATAACGCGCCATAAATTTCGCCAGCATTGGGCCGATGTGTACATGCAGCAGCGTCACCGGGCAGGTCAGCTTCACGATACCGCGAGGCTCTACCTGCAATGCGGCAATGGCATCCTGCGCCGCCTGAGCTTCCACCAGCATCGCTTTACAGTGCTCATAGAATGTTTGCCCCACTTCGGTAACGTTAAACTGCCGGGTGGTTCGCTGAATCAATCGCACGCCCAGCCGTTCCTCCAGTTGCGCAATACGCCGGCTCAGTTTTGATTTTGGTTCATCAAGCGCACGCCCCGCCGCGGCAAACCCACCCTCTTCGACCACATGCACAAACCACGCAAAATCATTGAGATCCGTTTTTATCATTACATTGTCCTATTAATGGAACGGTATGAGCCATTTTAGCCACTACCGAACCTTTTGTCATGAATATAAGCTTATTCACATCAAGACAACGCCACTGAGGAGAACACCATGAAACAGATTACAGGCGTCTATACCGCACCTCGCCCGCACTGGGTTGGCGATGGATTTCCGGTTCGTTCACTCTTTTCTTATCAGTCACATGCGCAGCAGTTGAGTCCATTCCTGCTGCTGGATTATGCCGGGCCGCACACCTTTACGCCGGGTAATGAAAAACGCGGCGTTGGGGAGCATCCACACCGCGGTTTCGAGACCGTGACGATTGTTTATAGTGGCGAAGTCGAGCATCGGGACTCTACCGGTCGCGGCGGCGTTATCGGCCCGGGCGACGTTCAGTGGATGACCGCAGGCGCAGGCATTTTGCATGAAGAGTTCCATTCCGACGCGTTTACCCGTCGGGGCGGCGAACTGGAAATGGTGCAGTTGTGGGTTAACCTTCCAATGAAGGACAAAATGACCACCCCGGGTTATCAAAGCATTACCCACGATGTTATCCCGACCGTTACGTTGCCGGATGACGCCGGAGTCGTGCGGGTCATCGCAGGGCGTTATGAAGAGACAAAAGGCCCGGCGCACACTTTCTCGCCGCTCAATGTCTGGGATATGCGCCTGCAACGCAATCGCCAGCTTACATTGGCACAGCCGGAAGGATGGAGCACCGCGCTGGTGGTACTGAAAGGCAATATCACGGTGAACGGCACGACGCCGGTCAACGAAGCGCAACTGGTGGTGTTGAGCCAGCAAGGGAAAACGCTGCACCTTGAGGCCAGCAGCGACGCCAGCGTATTGCTGTTATCAGGCGAGCCGCTGAATGAACCGATTGTGGGTTACGGCCCATTTGTTATGAACACGAAACAAGAGATCGCAGAAGCAGTCCGCGATTTCAACTCCGGCCGTTTTGGCCAAATCTGAAAACATGAAGGAGAACACGATGTCAAGTCCTGCTAATTTTAATGGTTTGCGCCCGGTAATTGATGTTAACGATTCCGTGATGCTTTTAATCGATCATCAAAGCGGTCTTTTCCAGACCGTAGGCGATATGCCAATGCCGGAATTACGCGCTCGCGCCGCGGCGTTGGCGAAGATGGCGACGTTAGCGAAAATGCCGGTCATTACCACGGCATCCGTACCGCAAGGTCCGAACGGCCCGCTGATCCCGGAGATCCACGCTAATGCGCCACATGCGCAGTACATTGCGCGCAAAGGTGAAATTAACGCCTGGGATAACGAAGATTTCGTTAAGGCGGTAAAAGCGACGGGTCGTAAGACGCTGATCATTGCCGGGACGATTACCAGCGTGTGTATGGCATTCCCGGCCATTAGCGCGGTAGCGGAAGGTTATAAGGTATTTGCCGTGATCGACGCATCCGGTACCTACAGTAAGATGGCGCAGGAGATCACCCTGGCGCGTATCGTACAGGCTGGCGTCGTACCGATGGATACTGCCGCAGTCGCCTCTGAGCTGCAAGGCACCTGGAACCGTGAAGACGCCGCCGCGTGGGCCGACGTTTATACTCAGGTATTCCCGGCCTATCAACTGCTGATCGAAAGCTACAGCAAAGCGCAGGATGTGGTGAAAAACAACGAAATGTTGGATTCACAGCGCTAATTTGCCTCCCCGCGCCAGTTTGGGCGGGGATTATGTCTATTGCATGAGCAAACGACAGTGAATATGTAAATTCTGCTTGACCGTTTTAGCGCAACTCCCTATAGTAGCGCCCCGTTGCCCCCCAAGTGGTCAGGCAGCAATACAATATGGTGAGGTGTCCGAGTGGCTGAAGGAGCACGCCTGGAAAGTGTGTATACGGCAACGTATCGGGGGTTCGAATCCCCCCCTCACCGCCATATTCAAGTTGAGAGCCTGTACAGAAGTACGGGCTTTTTGCTTATATGTATCCCCCAAACCAAGGGGGGATGAGAACCACCGACCGGGGTTCGACAACTGGCGCAGCCAGTTGGACAGACCGGGCGCGCAGCGAACGGGCTGCCCCGAAGGGGCGAGCAAAGCGAGTCAATCCCCCCCTCACCGCCATATTTAAGAAAGAGCTCGTACGAATGTACGGGCTTTTTTCACATAAAGCCACCCTACAGGGGGGATGAGAACACCCGACCGGGGTTCGACAACTGGCGCAGCCAGTTGGACAGACCGGGCGCGCAGCGAACGGGCTGCCCCGAAGGGGCGAG